>VAZG01000125.1 GCA_005885285.1 Alphaproteobacteria bacterium
GACCTCGCTGCAGCAGAAACCGCTGTGATCCGGCTCGCGGCAACGCCGCTGGCACCGAATTCGCCGTGCGCGACGGCGCGATTTTGCTCAACGCGATCAAGCTGATTCTACCTGTCCAGTCCCCCATGCAAATTTATTTCGCTTGTCTCGTCGGGCAAATCAACTCCACTAGTTTCAGCCGTCTCGCGCCCTCTAGGAGGGGCGTATCGCGATCGTCACGGACGTTGGGTGCGGGATGCGGCGGACGCGGCAGCGTCGCGCGCGCCAATGGCGTTGCAGGGCGGGTCCATATGGATTTCCGTGAGCGATGCGCCGGCGCGCAGACGAACGAGGCTGAAGCGGACGGCAAAACCGTGTGGTCCTGACACCCGTTGCTGGTGCCAAGTCCGCGGAGGCGAAGTCGGCCCGACCGGGTTGAACAGCCTTAATCCGTGAACGACGGTGATAAGACGAATTCGTCGCCGAGGAGAGCGCGCTATAAGCCGATAAAACCAGCGCGCAGGGAAGGCCGGATTGTTCGGTGAACCTGTGGTGACGACGCTCGTGCGCTTTTTTGTTGCGTGCGAGGCTGCGGGTGCATCGGGCACCCGGCTTTCCCTGCGCCCTCTATTTCGAGAGGCGACAAGTTCATGCACGGCCCGGACGCTATCGCGCCGCGGGGTTGTGGACGCATATTTGAAATGGAAGGAACGTGGAGGGATGGGTCACCCCAGCCGCTGATCCCTGGCGTCGCCAGTGGTTTCGCTGGCGACTTTCACCGCGGCCTGTGCCGCACCCTTGCGGCTGGAAATCTCGACCGCCTTGCGGCCCGAGATTTCGTGCCCGGCATCATCGGGCATCTGCCAGAAAAACCAGGCCGATATCGCGGAGATGAAGGCGACGACCAGAAACGCCGGGGCGAAAACGCCGGCGGTAAGCTCGGTGACATGGCGCAGCATCATGGTTGATTCCACCGAGAACGCGCCGATCGCGACGCCGGCCGAGATCGCCAGTTGTTGGTTGACGCTCACCAGCGTGGTGGCCCGGCTCATTTGCGCGGGCGCGACTTCGGCGTAGGCAACGGTATTGATCGCGGTGAATTGCAGCGAGCGGAAGAAGCCGCCGACGACGAGAATGATCATGATCAAGAGCAGCGGCGTCGCCGCCGTGAACAGCGCGCAAGCCGCAAGGAAGAACGAACTGACGATGGCGTTGATCGTCATCATGTTGCGGAAGCCGAAGGTGCGGATGATGCGTGCGGCCAGCGCCTTCATCCCCATCGCGCCGACCGCGGAGGCAAAGGTGACGAGGCCCGATTGGAATGGCGTTAGACCAAAGCCGACCTGCATCAACAGTGGCAGCAGGAACGGCAGCGCGCCGATGCCGAGCCGAAACAGGAATCCGCCGATGATGCTGGCGCGTAGCGTTGCCAAATGCAGCATCGAGAAATCCAGGACCGGCGATCCGGTGCGCCGCGCGTGCATCACATACAGCGTCATCGAGATCGACCCGGTCGCGACCAGCGCGCCGACCACCGACCATGGCAGCAAATTGAGTCCCGCGACCGACAACCCGAATGCGATTCCGCCGAGCCCAATGCCGGCGAGCACCAAGCCGTACAGGTCGAAGCGTTCGGGGTCCTCGCTCTTGATCGGATCGATGTGGCGCAGCGCCATGAAGATGCCGAGTAGGCCGATCGGAATGTTGATCAGGAAAATCCAGTGCCAGGAAAAGAAGGTGGTGATGAAGCCGCCGAGCGGCGGACCGATCACCGGTCCGACCAGCGCCGGGACTGTGACCCACGCCATCGCATTGACCAGCGCGCTCTTGTCGATGGAGCGGAGCAGCACGAGGCGCCCGACCGGCGTCATCATCGCGCCGCCCATGCCCTGCACGATGCGCGCGATCACGAAACCGGTGACGGAAGAGGACAGCGCGCAACCGATCGATCCCAGCATGAAAACCCCGATCGCAACCGCGAACACCATGCGCGCGCCAAAGCGATCGGCGGTCCAGCCGCTTGCCGGAATGAACACCGCGAGCGAGAGCAGATACGAGGTGATCGCAAGCTTCAGCGTCAGGGGACTGGTGCCGATGTCGACGGCAATCGCCGGCAGCGAGGTCGCTATCACCGTCGAGTCCATGTTTTCCATGAACAGGGCAGTGGCCACGATGAGCGGGATCAGGCGTTCCTTATTCATCTCAGTTCGGGGAAGGGAAAGGAGAAAGGCGCGGGAGCAGGCAGCGCTGTATCACTCCAATGTCATACAGGCTATTGCGGAACCCGCTAAACCGCCTAAATCCTGCGCAACGCTGGTATCCACTGGGCCAGTCGCCGGAGATGCTGCGATGATCTACGTTCTCGCCGCCTTGCTGCCGCCGCTCGGGCTGCTCCTGAACGGGCAGCCGTTTTCGGCGATTTTCAACCTGATCCTGATCGTGTTTTGCGTGATTTTCGGGCTGGTTTTTCACGTTCTTCTCTTGGTGCCGTCGGCCCACGCGATCATCGCGGTTCACATGAAACGGGAGGAGCGCCGGCATCGCGAGGTCGTGGATGCGATCCGCCAGCACGGCCCGCCGCCGGGGTACCCGCGCTGAAAGCCTGTGCATGGCAGGCAAACCCTTTGATTCAGCCGCCCGCCATGCTATCGACCACCGTCAACCCCACCGATGGGCCTCGATTCGACGGCGACGCCGATAGCTTCGCCGAAGGCGACGTTCATCCGTAAACGATATTGCGGCGAACCGCCGCCGCGGAGAAGGAGTTGGCAATGGCGACCGTGCAGGGATTCCAGGATATCCGCGAAGCCTACACGTTCGACGACGTGCTTCTCAAACCGGGCCTTTCGGATGTGCTCCCGTCCGAGGTCGACATCCGCTCCCACGTCACCCGCGCCATCCCGCTCAACATTCCGATCATCGCCTCCGCGATGGATACCGTCACCGAAGCGCGCATGGCGATCGCGATGGCGCAATCCGGCGGCGTCGGCGTCATCCACCGCAATTTCGACGTCGATGGCCAGGCCGCGCAAGTCCGGCAGGTCAAGAAGTACGAATCCGGCATGGTGGTCAATCCGCTGACCATCGGCCCCGACGCCATGTTGTCGGACGCATTGGCGCTGATGAAGGATCACGGCTTCTCCGGCATTCCGGTCGTCACCGGCGGCGGCAACGGCAAGCCGGGTAAGCTCGTGGGCATTCTCACCAACCGTGACGTGCGTTTTGCGACCGACCCCAGGCAAAAAATCTCAGAGCTGATGACGCATGAAAACCTGGTCACGGTGCGCGAAAGTGTCAGCCAGGAGGAGGCCAAGCGGATGCTGCACAAGCACCGCATCGAAAAGCTTCTGGTGGTCGACGAACAATACCGCTGCGTCGGGCTGATCACGGTCAAGGACATGGAGAAGGCGGTCGCCCATCCGCTCGCCTGCAAGGATGCGCAGGGGCGCTTGCGGGTGGCGGCGGCGACCACGGTCGGCGAGGGCGGTTACGAGCGCACGGAACGGCTGATCGACGCCGGCGTCGATGTGATCGTGGTCGATACCGCGCACGGCCATTCCTCGCGGGTGCTGGAAGCGGTCAATCGCATCAAGCGGCTCTCCAACGCGGTGCAGGTCATCGCCGGCAATATCGCGACCAAGGAAGGCGCGCAGGCGCTGATCGATGCCGGCGCTGATGCGATCAAGGTCGGTATCGGCCCGGGCTCGATCTGCACTACGCGCATCGTCGCCGGTGTCGGCGTGCCGCAGCTCACCGCGATCATGGATGCGGTGGAAGCCGCGAAGAAGGCCGACGTTCCCATCATCGCCGACGGCGGCATCAAATATTCCGGCGACCTGGCGAAGGCCTTGGCGGCAGGCGCCGACATCGCGATGGTCGGTTCGCTGCTTGCCGGTACCGACGAGACGCCGGGCGAGGTGTTTCTGTGGCAGGGCCGCTCCTACAAGGCCTATCGCGGCATGGGCTCGGTCGGTGCGATGGCGCGCGGATCGGCTGACCGCTACTTCCAGCAGGACATCAAGGACACGCTGAAACTGGTGCCGGAGGGTATCGAGGGCCAAGTGCCCTACAAGGGTCCGGTCGGCAACGTCATGCATCAGCTCGCCGGCGGCTTGCGTGCCGCGATGGGTTATGTCGGCGCGCGAAACCTCGCCGAGTTCCACCAGAAGGCGCAGTTCCTGCGCATCACCGGCGCGGGCTTGCGCGAAAGCCACGTCCACGACGTCACCATCACGCGCGAAGCGCCGAACTATCCGGGTGGGGCCTGATTAGTTGGAGGAAACCACCATGCCGCAATCCGCAAAGCGCATCGTCCTCGCGTCCCGCCCTGTGGGCGAGCCCAAGCCATCTGACTTCCGCATCGAGGATTGCACGGTGCCGGCACCTGGTCCGGGCCAGCTGCTGCTGCGCACGATCTGGCTGTCGCTCGATCCTTATATGCGGGGGCGCATGAGCGACGCCCCGTCCTATGCGGCGCCAGTACCGATCGGCGGTGTGATGGAGGGCGGCACGGTTTCCGAGGTGATCGCCTCGAACAATCCGGCCTTCGCCAAAGGCGATATCGTGCTGTCACGCGCCGGTTGGCAAACCCACGCGCTGTCCGACGGTCAGGGCTTGGCGAAAATCGATCCCAAGATCGCGCCGGTCTCGACCGCGGTCGGCGTGCTCGGCATGCCCGGCATGACGGCGTATACGGGCTTGCTCGAGATCGGCAAGCCGCAGCCGGGCGAGACGCTCGTGGTCGCGGCCGCCTCCGGCGCAGTCGGATCGGCGGTCGGGCAGATCGCGAAGATCAAAGGCGCACGGGCGGTGGGTGTCGCCGGTGGCAAGGACAAATGCGACTATGTCAAAAACGAGCTTGGCTTCGACGACTGCCTCGATCATCGCGATCCAGAGCTCGCGGCCAAGCTTAGGGAGGCCTGCCCGAAAGGGATCGACGTCTACTTTGAAAACGTCGGTGGCGCGGTGTTCGAGGCGGTGTTCCCACTCCTGAACCCATTCGCGCGCGTGCCGGTGTGCGGCCTGATCGCGCACTATAACGACACCGACGCTAAGCCGCCGAAATGGGCTGCGTCGATGATGCGCGCGGTGCTGACCAAACGCCTGACGATCCGCGGCTTCATCGTCAGCGACTTGGCCGCCCGCCGCGCCGACTTCCTGCGCGAGATGTCGGGGTGGGTGCGCGAGGGCAAGGTCAAGTACAAGGAGTTCGTTACCGAGGGTCTGGACAGTGCACCGGCGGCGTTCATCGGCCTTCTCAAGGGCGCCAATTTCGGCAAGCAATTGGTGCGGGTCGGGCCCGACCGGCAGGTGTCGTGAGCCGCCGCACCGGTCCCAGTACGGCCGCGGAACTCAAGATTGTTCTTGGTCCTCCTTGTGATGACCGATGACCTCACGCTTCCTTGAGAGCAAGGTCGGAACGTCGATTTCCAGTTGTCGTTGGCCTCTCACACCGAATGGAGAAGCCAATGACCAAGCTTACCTTAGCGGCTGGTTTCGTCGCAACGGCGATGCTGATCAGCCCCGCCGTGGCGCAGGAAGCCACCCAGGAACCCGGTGCCATGGGCTATAACTATCCGGACAGCAACTACCTGACCGGAGGCTATGGACACAAATTTTCGCCGAGGCCGGGTTTCTATTATCGGCATCAGCCTTACGGCCCAGGCGCGATGATCGATGCGCCTGTGGTTGGTACCTACGGCTATTATGGGCCGGAGGCCTCCGTTACCTGGTATGGGCCTTGAGGTCCGGAGCCTGGCGGGCCCGACTTCGCTCGGGCCTGCTGGCCTAGTCGGCTGGCGTTCTGGCAAGGAGCTCATCCAGATCGACATCGACCTGACCCGGCGCTTTGACGTGGCGGACCTCAAAGCTATCGGGTTGGAAGCGGTATTCCACTAGTCCGACTTCCTTGATGCCGATCCGCTCCTGGCGCACATCCGAAATGATGAAGCCGGTGGAGGGCGCCCAGATGTGGCGAACGCGGCCAAACGTGAAATCCCGCCGCTGATGGACGTGGCCGCTGGCGACCAGCCGCAGGTCGGCGGTTCGCAGCATCTCGATCAGACGTTGGCGCGCCGGCTGTGGCACGTAGCGGATCGACGTCGCCTCCAGTTCGGGATCGTCGGGTGCATTCAAAAACAGCGGCTTGTGCAGGAACAGGGCGACGGGCTTGCCGCTAGCGCCGGCGAGTTCCGCGGCCAGCCACTCGAACTGGTCGACCTCGCTCGACAGCCCCGAATTCATCACCAGCGAATTAAGGCCGATGAAGCACCATCCGACGGCGTCAAAGCGCCAGCGGTCGTCGCCGAACAGGGAGAGATAAGCCTGGCGGTCGTTTTCGCTGACCTGTTGCGGCGGCACGGGACCGACCTGGGTCGGGTTATCGCCGATATCGTGATTGCCAGGCAGGTAACGGCAGGTGACGGGAAGCCCATCGTGCAAGGATCTGGCGAAATCGAGATCGCCGGGACTTGTCGGGGCGTCGAATGCGAGGTCGCCGCTGTTGATGACGAGGTCGGGCCGGGTCGCATCGATATATTCGCTCACGCGATGAAAATTGTCGGTCAGTTTGGTCAGGCGGCGGGCGAGGTGCGTGTCGGAAATCTGGGTCAGGCGAAATTCGGGCATACCGCGATCATACCTGTCCCAGGCATCGGAATCGTGACGCTACCTGGACCATTCAGAGCACCCGGTAGCGGATCGCAAAGGCGTCATGCGGCACGCTACCCTCGCCGCTAGCGGGGGAAGCGACGCGATCGACGAGGTGCCATGGCCCGAACAAGTCGAAGCGGGTGGGGTTGGCCGCCAGGCGGAGCCTGAACTCGCAGCGGGCCTGGCCCGGCAGGTTCAGGATCACGAGGCGGTTGGTGGTGTGGTAATCGAGCGTTACCGAACCTCGCAGCACGCTGCGGCCGTCGCTTGAATCGAACGTATCGGACATTTGCGCGAGCTTCTGATTGCGATCGGTGTGCAATTCAACCTGGGTCTCGGATATCGTGGACAAGACCGCTTTGGGCAGGCGGATCTCGAACTCGACCGCCGGTTTCGACGGATTGATGCCGAGATAGGCGAGTGACGCCTGCCGCATGTCGTAGGCGACGAACGCCACCAGGGCGAGCACCGCGAGCATCGCAAGCCCGTGCTTGGCGACCTCGCGCGCCGTCCGGTATCCGCTGCGGAAATACACCGTCATCGCGATGCTGACCGCGAGCGCCGCGGCAACGCCGGCAAGGCTCGACATCACCATGCCGAGCCCGCCATCGGGGCTATCGTCAAACAGGCCAGTGCGCTCGCCGATCATGCCCAGTAACGAGGCGACGGAATCGCCGGGCAGTGCGGCCAAATAGGCCGCGCCAGCCAGGATCGGGGTCGTCATATTCATCGCGGCATCTTTCAGCGCGCCGGGGTAAAATCACTGAAACTATCGATACTTGGTCACCCCATCGCCGATTGTGGTTCAAGCTCGCGGATTGATTGTCAGGGGCAGGGGCGGCCGCTATAGCGGGAGGCGCCTGTGCCCCGGGAAAGTCCTCATGTCGGTTCAAATGGTTTTGCTGCCCGTCCTGGTCCAAATCGGGCTCACTTTCGCGCTGCTCGTCTGGACGGCCTCGTCCAGGACCCGTGCGCTCCGGAACCGGGAAGTGAGATTCAAGGACATCGCGCTGCGCGAACCGAACTGGCCAACCCGCACCACCCAGCTTGGTAACTGCTTCAGCAATCAATTCGAGCTGCCGCTTTTGTTCTATGTCCTGATCGCGCTGGCGCTGCCGCTGCGCCACGCCGACCTCTTCATCGTTTCGATGTCCTGGGTGTTCGTAGTGACCCGCTTTGTGCATGCCGGGATTTTCGTGACATCGAACAATGTCGGGCAGCGCGGGCAGGCGTGGTTCGCAGGCGTCGTGGTGCTGTTTGCGATGTGGGTTTATTTCACGCTGAAGATTTTGCTCTTGATCTGAAGCTCACGCAGCCGTCTCTCTAGTCGAAAGTTTCAAATGATTCCCGCAGCGCGCCTATCCGCGGCCATTGAGCTGATCGGCACCATCGACGCCGAACGCGTCCCTGCGGCCAAAGCGCTGAAGGAGTGGGGCACTGCGCATCGCTATGCCGGATCCGGAGATCGCGCCGCGATCGCAGGGCTAGTCTGGGACGTGCTGCGGCGGCGTGCATCGAGTTCCTGGATCATGGACGACGATACGCCGCGGGCGCGCGTTTTGGGTATGCTGAAGCTCGAGCGCGGCATGGCTGTCGATGCGATCGCCGCCTTGTGTGACGGCAGCCGCTTTGCGCCCGAACCGTTGGCCGACAAGGAGCGTGCCGCGCTCGTCGCGCGCTCGCTCGGTGACGCGCCTGCACCGATCGCCGGCGACTACCCGGATTGGCTCGATGGATATCTCGCGGAAACGTTCGGCAATGACCGCGTGGCGGAGGCAACGGCGATGGCAAGCCGGGCGCCGCTCGATCTACGCGTCAACACCTTGAAGGCCAAACGCGAGAACATCTTGCCTCGGCTTGCTCATCTCGGGGCGACCAAGACGCCGTGGTCGCCGATCGGCTTGCGCATTGAGCTTGGCGCCGACGCCCGCAATCCCGGCATTCATGCGGAAGAGGACTTCATCAAGGGCGCCGTTGAGGTCCAAGACGAGGGTTCGCAGCTCGCGGCCTTGTTTTCGGCGGCAAAACCCGGCGAGCAGGTGATCGATCTCTGCGCCGGCGCCGGCGGCAAAACGTTGGCGCTGGCGGCGATGATGCAGGGCGGAGGCCGGCTGATCGCAACCGATTACGACAAACGGCAGCTCGTGCCGATCCACGAGCGGCTGTCACGTGCCGGCGTCCATAATGCCGAGGTGCGCACGCCAAGGGGCGACAGGGACACGCTTTCCGATATCCGGGCGTCGGCCGATCTGGTTTTGATCGACGCGCCCTGCACCGGCACCGGGACCTGGCGCCGGAATCCGGACGCCAAATGGCGGGTGCGCCCCGGCGCGCTTGAGGTGCGGCTCAAGGACCAGATCGAGGCGCTTGATCGCGCCGCCGCGCTGGTAAAACCCGGCGGACGGATCGTCTACATCACCTGCTCGGTGCTGCCGCCGGAAAACGGCGAGCAGGTCCGCGGCTTCCTGCGGCGCCATGGGGGCTTCACGGCGGTGGCGCCGTCGCAGACGGCGAGCGTGCTGTGGGACAAGGCGGAAGCGTTTGCCGCCGCCGCGCGACAATCGGCCGAAGGCTGGCTGATGACGCCACGCCGGACCGGAACGGACGGGTTTTTCGTGTCGGTGCTGAAAAAGCAGTAGCTCGACTCTACTTGCAGCTCCGGTTCGGTCCATAAGTCCGATGGTCTGCATGGTAAACTCAAGGAACTTTCGCTTCCTCTCGGCGTCATTTAAGCTTCCTCTCGGCGTCATCCAAAAGTGACGCGATGAGGCTTGGCGCGGGAGGGTGCCATGTCGAGGTACCGCGTTGGGATTGCCGTTGTCGTTCTGACAACCCTGCTGTCGAGTGCGGCCTTGGCCCGAGTGCATCTTGGCGTCGGTCCCCTTGGGGTCGTGAGATTCGCAGCAGCCCGCGTGTTGTCGCTGGGGGGATTACATCGCGCACGTGCCTTTGCCCGTCGCGGCCACATCCGAACGGCTTCCCTCAGATCGCAAGACGTCCGCGACGTTGTGGATTCCGGGCTTGGCAACCCGGCGGCTCGCAGGCAAATCGTCGCGGCTGCAGCGCTGGCGGGCTGGCATGGCGGCCGCATCGCGAACGGGTGGTGGCGACACGGCGACGGCGGATATGGATGGGTCGGACCGCTGTTTTGGCCATTCGCCATTTACGATATCTACGACTACGCCATCTGGGGTGACGGCATCGGCTTCTGGGACTACGGTTATCCTGACATCTATGCCGCGATCTTTGCGCCTTACGGCCATGATGATCTCGCCGCCTATACGGGACCGAGCCGGTTCGGCCGAAGGCATCGCAGATTGCCTTCGCTACAGCAGCTCTGCAGCGATGACGGCCGCGAAAATGCGGGCCTCCCCATCGATCAGATTGTGCAGGCGATACAGCCGAATGAGGCGCAGCGCGTCACTCTGGACGGTCTTGCCAGCGCATTGATCTCGGCCGCCCAGGTGATCCGGGCGTCATGTCCGACGCAGGCGGCGTTCACGGCACCGGACCGATTGGCCGGCATGCAGCAACGCATCGAGGCGATGATCAAGGCAGAGCTCGCCCTGGAACAGCCGCTGGGGAAATTCTATGATCTGCTGAATGACGAGCAGGAAGCGCGGCTCAATGCACTCGCCGAGGATCGGCGCAAGATGTCGGCTGCAAACGGCGTCGCGGAAGCGGCTGCCCAAGGTTGCGGCGCGGCGCAACCAGCCGCGTTGCAATGGCCGGCGGAGGAGATCGAGGCCAGGCTGCACCCGAACGACACTCAACGCGCCGCTCTCAAAGCGCTGCAGATCGCCAATGCCAGGGCGGTCGACATCCTGAACGCTGAATGCCTGCCGCAAGACGCGACTACACCACCCGCTCGTCTGGACGCGGTGGACGGGCGGCTCGAGGCCATGCGGCAGGCCGTCAATCTGGTCACCGCTGCGCTCGAGGACTTCTATGCGACGCTAAGCGACGAGCAGAAGGCGCAGTTCGAGGCGATCGGACAAAAACGAACGGTGTAATTTCCCATTCCATGGCCGTCGCCACGGCGTTGGTGCGCTCCCTAAGGAGTTCCCGAAGGCCTTGGGCCCAATACTTTCCATCGTCCGGCCATGCTTTGGTCAAAACAGCATTGAGTGTTTGACGGTTCGTCGGACCTGGCCGGGGTCCGACCGCCTCCTTCGGGTGACAGGAAAGGGAGCGTCCATGAATTCCACGCCTAACCCGCAAGCAATTGCACCCGCCGACGTCTTGATCGCGCGCGCGGATGAACGGCTCGCGCATGCTTATGAACAGATCGCCCACGCGGATGAACAGCTCGCGCGCGTAAATGAACAGCTTTTGAAATTGGATCAGGATGCCGCGCGCTCTCCGTCTGCTGTCCTGGGCCGCCTGCCATCGCCCGGCAGGCCGATGCTACGTGGCCTTGTCGGCTTGCTGTTGGCGGCGTGCATCTTTGTCGCTGCTTTCGTTTCGCAGTCATCCTATGGCGATGCAGCCAAGCCGATTATCGCCCGATGGGCGCCGCAGCTCGTTCTTGCTTCATCGCTGTCGAGGCTTCCCGCGCAGCCGAGCCCATCTGCCGTTGAGGTGGCGGCGGCGGAGCCACTACCACCTCCGCAAACAACACCTTCGGTTCCGGGTACTCCGCAAGACGTCGCGCCGACGGCCGCTCCGGTGTCTCCCGAGCTGGCACGGTTGCTCCAGACGATGGCGCGTGATCTCGCCAACGTGGAGCAGGGGATCGAACAACTTAAGGCGAGCCAGGAGCAAATGGCTGTCGACAATGCAAAGGCCGTTGAGCAGCTCAAGGCGAGCCAGGAGCAAATGACACGCCTGATCGCCAAGGCTTCCGAACAGAACAAGGCTTCCGAGCAGAACTTGCGGCCCAAGGCATCAGCGCCTCCGCCGCCACGGCCGATTGCCCCGGCTGCCCGCAAGCCCGCGCCGAAGCCTCCGTCGCCGCAAGCCAGAGCGCAGCCGCCGGCCGCAATCCGGTTGCAGCCCGAAGAACAATAGTTGGGATCGGCGCCGCGGAGCGAGCGCCGTCGGCGAGTTCCAAACAACACCGCGAGGCCAAGTGTGGAGGCGTTGGACACTCAAGGGGTGAACACCCCGGTACCTAAACTACGCCCCCAATAGATTTTTGTGGCCTCGCGTCGCCTCATGAATTATCATTTCCGCTTGGGGACGTGGGAATGCTGCACTACCGGGCTTACCTTCTGGACGAACACCGCCACGTCATAAGCGCGGCCAATCTTTATTGTGCCGACGAACAGGCGGCAAAAGAACGTGCTCAGCAATTGGTTGACGCCAACGACGTCGAGCTGTGGCAACTTGATCGCCGGATAGCGGTCTTCAAATCTCATCCTCGACCCTCCTCAGGTCATTGACGTGCGTCATGGAAGACCTGTGGGCGTGATGCCCTGCGTATCGCAGCGCCCGGGCTTTTCTGTGAGGTCGGGAACGGCCGGCGATTAACGTCACCTAAAGCGTGATGACTTTTCTTTGAATCGTCATCCCGCTCTACCTTTTTGTTTGAGCATGATCTTTTCGGAAAGCCGGTGCCCACTTT
>VAZG01000285.1 GCA_005885285.1 Alphaproteobacteria bacterium
ACGACCCGAGCGAGACCCACACGCTGTCCGTGCTGGTGCAGAACGAGCCGGGCGTGCTCGCGCGGGTCATCGGGCTATTTTCGGGCCGCGGCTACAACATCGAAAGCCTCACGGTCTCCGAGACCGAGAGCCAGAAACATCTCTCCCGCATCACCATCGTCACCACAGGCACGCCAATGGTGATCGAGCAGATCAAGCACCAGCTCGACCGCATGGTGCCGGTCTATCGCGTCGTCGACATGACGCTTACCGGGCGCGCGATCGAACGCGAGCTCGCGATGGTGAAAGTACGCGGCACCGGCGATCATCGCGTCGAGGCGCTGCGCCTTGCCGACGCCTTCCGCGCCCGCGTCATCGATGCCACCACCGAGAGCTTTGTGTTCGAGATCACCGGCAACACCGCCAAGATCAACCAGTTCATCGACCTGATGCGTCCGCTTGGCCTGGTCGAGGTCTCGCGCACCGGTGTCGCCGCGATCGCGCGCGGGCCCGAGGGGATGTGAAACATGCTGGCGCGCGACTGGTATTACAATGAGCGGCGGCGGATCGGGCTCGATTCCGCTGTCGCCTCGATCTACGACCGCCACGACGACAGCGATCTGCGCGCCCGTGCGGCGCTGACCATGCTGGGCGTCAAGCCGGGTTGGCGGGTCGCCGATATCGGCTGCGGCAATGGCGTGCTCGCTTGCGAAGCCGCGCTGATGGGCGCCGAGGTCGACGCGATCGACATTTCGCCGGCGATGCTGGCGCTCGCGGAGGTCTACGCGCGCGACCGCAAGGCATCGATCCGCACCCAGTCCGCGGGGCTGCTGAGCTTTGCCTATCATCCCAATTCGTACGATCTCGTGGTCAGCGAGTTCACGCTGCATCATCTGCCGGATTTCTGGAAGGCGGTGGCGCTGTCGCGCATCTATGGCGCGCTGAAGCCCGGCGCGAATTTCTATTTGCGCGATATCGTTTTCGTCAGCATGCCCGATGGAAGCGAGCGCGACGTCGAGCAATGGGCGGACTTCAACATCAAGAACCACGGCTTTGAGCGCGCCAGCGTCGTCACCCATATGCGCGACGAATATTCGACTTTCGGCTGGGTGATCGAGCGTATGCTGACGGAAGCAGGCTTCACCCTGGTGTCGGCGGACTATCACGCGCCATTGCACGGCACCTATCTCCTACGCAAACCCAAATCCGGCGAGCAGGCCTAAAAAAGAGCAAGAAAAAAATGAAACCGGCCGACATTTGCATCGCCGTCATGGTGGCGGTGATCTGGGGACTTGCGTTCGTCGCAAGCCGGATCGCGCTCGACGAATTCTCGCCGGAGCTGATGACCGCGCTGCGTTTTGCGATCGCGGCGGTGCCGTGCCTGTTCGTGCGCAAGCCGAAACTATCCTGGTCGCTGCTGATTGCGATCAGCTCCACGCTGTTTCTTGGCCAGTTCCTGGCGCAGGCCTTTGCCATCGCCGACGGCGTGCCCGTCGGCCTTTCCAGCGTCATCGTGCAAAGCCAGGCGCTGTTCACGATCGGCTTTGCCGCGATCGCTTTCCGCGAATTGCCGACGCCGATGCAGACCGTCGGCATCGGCATCGCCGCCATCGGACTTCTGATGATCTGCGGCACGGTCGGCTACGATTTCAGCGCCGGTGCGTTTGCGGTGCTGCTGATATCCCCGATCAGCTTCGCCGTCGGCAACCTGCTGCTGCGCCGCGCCAACGGCGTTCCCATGTTCGACCTGTTCGCGTGGCTGTGTCTCGCCGCCGCGATCCCGCTGTTTACGCTGACGCTCGTCGCCAACGGCCCGCAGCCGACCTGGCAGGCACTGGTGCACATGTCGCTGACCGGCCTTCTCTGCATGCTCGGGCTCGGCGCGGTGTCGACCAGCATTGCCTACTGGCTGTGGGGCCGGCTGCTCCGCGATTACCCGGCGGCGCAGGTAGTGCCGTTTGCGCTGCTGGTGCCGTTCGTCGGCTCGTGGGCCTCCAGCATCGTGTTCGGCGAGAAGTTCGGGCCGCTGCGGCTTGCCGGGATGATCACGGTGGTCGGCGGCATCGCCGTCATGCTGCTGGCGAGGCGGCCCGGCGCCTTACCGAAGATTGCATGAGGCCTTGTCATGTTGTCGCATTCGCTTCTGCTCGCCTTCGTGATGTTTGCCACCGTGATGTTCTTCACCCCGGGGCCGAACAACATCATGCTGCTGTCGTCGGGGCTGACCTACGGTTTTCGCCCGACGCTGCCGCATATCGCCGGCATCACCATCGGTTTCGCGTTCATGATCGGTGCCGTCGGCCTTGGGCTCGGGACCATCTTCATCGCCTATCCGGTGCTGCAGACGATCCTCAAATACGGCGGCGTCGCCTATCTGGTCTATCTTGCCGCCGCGATCGCGATGTCCGCGCCGGTCGCCCCCGATCAGGACAACCGCCGCGGGCCCATGACATTCTGGGGTGCCGCGATGTTCCAGTGGATCAATGCCAAGGGCTGGGTGATGGTGATCGGTACCATCACCGCCTATGCGGCGATCGCGTCATTCCCCTGGAATATCGCGATCCAGGTCGCGCTTAGCCTGATGCTGGGCGCGGTGTCGTGCACCGCCTGGGCGCTGTTCGGCAGTTCGCTGCGGCGGCTCGTGACCTCCCGACGGGCGGTGCGGATTTTCAATATCGTGATGGCGGCGCTGCTCCTGGCCTCGCTTTATCCGGTCTTCATGGACCTATGATGCCGCAGTGCGCCATCCAGAAACGCCTTTCCAATCGGGGCGAAAATGCTCTAGACCACGGCCGGAAATTCGCGGGCGACCGGCGCTCCTATCTCCCTAATAGCCTGATCAACCGGCCGATTTTGGCCACCACTTTAAGGAAACGACCATGCGTGTTTATTACGATCGCGACGCCGATTTAAACCTGATCAAGGGCAAGAAGGTCGTCATCGTCGGCTATGGCAGCCAGGGTCACGCCCACGCGCTGAACCTGAAGGATTCTGGCGTCAAGGAAGTCGCCATCGCGCTGCGCAAGGGCTCTCAATCGGCCAGGAAGGCCGAAGCCGCCGGTTTCAAGGTGATGGAAGTCGCGGAAGCCGCGAAGTGGGCCGACCTCGTGATGATGCTGACCCCCGACGAATTGCAGGGCGACATCTATCGCGAGCACCTTCACGATAACATGAAGAAGGGCGCGGCGCTGGTCTTCGCCCACGGCCTCAACGTCCACTTCAACCTGCTCGACCCGCGCCCCGATCTCGACGTGCTGATGATCGCCCCCAAGGGCCCCGGCCACACCGTGCGCTCGGAATACCAGCGCGGCGGCGGCGTGCCCTGCCTGATCGCGATCGCCAAGGATGTCTCCGGCAATGCCCATGATCTGGGCTTGAGCTACGCCTCGGCGATCGGCGGCGGCCGCGCCGGCATCATCGAAACCTCGTTCAAGGAGGAATGCGAAACCGACCTGTTCGGCGAGCAGGTAGTGCTGTGCGGCGGCCTGGTCGAATTGATCAAGGGCGGCTTCGAGACCCTGGTCGAAGCCGGCTACGCCCCCGAGATGGCCTATTTCGAGTGCCTGCACGAGGTGAAGCTGATCGTCGACCTGATCTATGAAGGCGGCATCGCCAACATGAACTATTCGATCTCCAACACCGCCGAATACGGCGAATACGTCTCCGGCCCCCGCATCGTCACGGAGGAGACCAAGAAGGAGATGAAGCGGGTGCTGTCCGATATCCAGTCCGGCAGGTTCGCGCGTGACTGG
>VAZG01000286.1 GCA_005885285.1 Alphaproteobacteria bacterium
ACCTAATCACGATCTCGCTAACGCTCGACTCGCCACCGTCATCGGCGAAGGCGATCGCGTGCAGCAACGCTCCGGGCGTGGTGACGGGCGGCATCTGGAGCGCCGAGTTCTGGGCGGCGACTGCGGGTAATCCCGATGGCTACGGCGAGAGCTTCTACCTCGGCTATCGCGACAATCCGCCAAACGGAGCTCCTGGCGGCGAGGCGGGAATGATGAACAACCTCAACGCGACGATCACGTCGCTCGAGTACAACCCGACGCGTCCTGCGACGGTCGGCGGGACGTGCTTCGCGACGCCGCCCCCGACGGGACCGTGCACCGTCACCCTGACGACTAGCGCAAGCGCGCTCGGGATCAAGTCGGGCGCCGGCATGTACTCGATTACAGGGCTGTCGACGTTCTTCGGCGGCAGCGACCAGCAGACGCCGGTTCTCCTCCGCCTCGAGGAGGGCAACTCCGAGCAGGCGGACGCCGCGGCCCCGTTCGACATCAACGGCACTGGAACCACCAAGTAGCGAAGGTCCGGCCGAGAGAGATCGGCTTCGGCGGATCTCTGCTCGGCGTTCATGAGCTCGGTGAAGATGCTGCTTGCCGCTCGCGATGTCGCTACGGGCTTTTTATCGTGCCTGCGCGCGCGTTTTCGGCGTGTTGCCGGTTGTGGTCTTGGTCGATTCGCCCTGCGACCGCGGATCGATCGCGATGACTCGGTGAGTTTTGGAAAAAGCGTTGACTTGTTACCGTGAGCGGAAAATCTCCAACTACTTCTCAGTGGCGTCTGATAGCGAGTTAATCCGATCCAGGGTCTGGCCGCGAACGCTCGGCGCACTGGCGTCAATCACGCCGCGCACGACAGACGTGCTGGCGCGCCGATTTCCAGCGCGAAGCCGACGATCCGCACGACGTCTTTCGAATCATCCTCACGCATGATCGCTCGCCGTTCCATGTGTAACCAGTGCACACGGCCATCGTCGTGGACGACGCGGAAGTCGATCGATGAGTGCCTCGGGCAATCGGTTCGAAAAGGCTGCATCGCACGCCTGCCGAAGGCGCGGCGGTCGTCGGGATGGATGCACTGCAAGAGCAAATGAAACTCCGCCGGCACGTCGTGGCGAACTCCTAACATCCTCTTCAGCTCGAAGGACCAATAACACTTGCCCGTGTCGAAGTTGACGTCGAAGAGACCTATCTCGTTCATCGCGTTGTTCCTTTCGCATTGTTGCTTGTTCCAGTTCTGGGGGTCTTATGGCGAGTTTGGTTTTCGCGTGCGCTCGGCGTCGGACTCGCCGGGGACGAATCCGGCATCGTGGCAGCGAGCGATTGCGCCTGGGCGACATCCGCTGCCGCGGCGCTATTATCGCCGAGCATAAGCTCAACTTCGGCCCGATTCCCATAGGCGAGCGGGAGATCGGCTCCGAGTGCGATGCAGCGGTCGAAGTCATTCCGGGCGCCTTGCAAATCGCCGAGCTGTCGACGCGCGAAACCGCGCTCATTGAAAATCTCCGCGTAGTTTGGATCGAGCCTGATCAAGGTGTTGAAATCGGCAATCGCGCCCGCCCAATCTGACATCTTCAAACATGCGTCGGCGCGAAGCCGATACGCGGGAGAAAATCTAGGATCGAGCTCGATCGCCTGACTGAACTTCTTCCTGGCCGCGGGAAAATCTCCTCTTCGTCCAAGAAAATAGCCTTCATCGGCGGCTGCGCGCGCCGCAAGTCTGGCCCTGTAGGCAGCGGCCTGTATCGCCGCTTCTTCGGGCGATGCGGTTGATGCGACGTTCGCATTTGCGTCGCCGTTTCCGGCCGCGAAAGACCGGTCATTTCCGCTCGTGCACAACACGATCCCGATTAGAACAACGGACGAAAATCGGTTCATGTGCATCTCCTTGGCGGCCACAGCGCGGTTCAAGAAGAGACCTCTGCAATGCGCAGTTCGTTACAAGAAATTTGAAGAATAGTTGGCATGCCGCGCTTGTCAGGACGGACGAGGGCCTCAGGCGACCCAGCGGAAAACAGACGAAGCGTCCGCAACGGCACGGTCATAATCGGAGGCATCGCGCTTTCCGCAGCGCGATCAAAGCTCCAGCGTCATGAAGACACTGTTCGGGTCGTTCGCGTAATCGCCGAACGGTTCGCAATAGCTGAAGCCACAAACGGCGTAGAGCTGGCGAGCCGGCTCGAAGGCAGCCATTGAGCCGGTCTCCAAACTCAAGCGCCGATATCCGCGCCGTTTCGCTTCCGCGATGATGTGACGCACCACCGCGCGGGCGACGCCTTTGCGCACGTGCGCCGAGGCGGTTCTCATCGACTTGATCTCGCCATGCTGCGGATCCAACTCCTTCAATGCTCCACAGCCGAGGAGCTCACCGTTTTCCCAAACGCTCCAGAAGGTAATGTCGGGGCTGCGTAAACCTTCGATCGGCAGCGCATGCACACTTTCCGGCGGCGAATGCACAAACATGCTCGCCCGATGTTCCTTCAAAAGCTCGGCGATCTCCGGCCGGCTTAAGTCATCCAGCTCGATGTGCACAAATCAGTATTCTTGCAGGTCGTTCGCCTCGTCTACGGTGAACTCACGGATTCTTAATTAGCTTTGTAGCCGCGGTCGCTGACCGGGGAAATTCGAGTCCGTTGTAGCCGCGGTCGCCGGCCGCGGCAATTCCCCTCCGACCAGCGCTACATTAGCCGCAGCAGATTACTCCCAAGCATTCCGAGGTTGTAGAGAAGATAGAAGACAGCGAAGAAGGCGTGATATCGCGGCGATTTTGTGGTCGCGGCGATGGCGCAGAGAGCGATCTGCATCAACATCGACCCGTAGTAGAGCGGACCGAGCGACAAGAAGTAAGTAAGCCCTTTAAGCAAGGTATCGACGAGGTCGATTGCAAATGTCAGCCCGAACAACAAAAAGATCTTTTGGTTGTTTGCGTAATAATGCTGGCGCCAGCTGGTGACGACGACATCATCCTGGTTGGTGGGAAAGAGCAGTGCCGCGACGAGGTAGAGGATCAACGGCGCGACGAGCAGCCAGAGAAACAGGAACAGCGTCCAGTGCGGGACGTTGCGCCAGCGGTATTGGACCCACCAGGTGATGATCATCGTTAAAAGGACGTTCACCATCCAAAGCGCGTGCACCCAATAGGGCGGGGTGCGGGCGCGGGTCTGGAGCAGCTGGCCGAAGCCGCTCACCAGCCGCGTCACGGCGAGGCCTGCGACAATCGAGGTCAGAACGCAGATGTAGCTAAACGGATCCATTTCGACTACGGCCAAGCGTACCTTGCGGACAGATCAAGGCAACGCGAACACGACCTCTGACCTCTGACTTCTGACTTCTCAACTCCCTGCTCTTCGCTCTTTGCTCTTTGCTCTTTGCTCCCTGTTCTTTGCTCCTTGCTCCTTGCTCCCTGCTCCTTGCTCCTTGCTCTTTGCTCTTCGCCGAGTGACGCTGATTGCATGAAACCTTTACTTTTCGCCGCTTT
>VAZG01000287.1 GCA_005885285.1 Alphaproteobacteria bacterium
GATGACATGATCTGCGCCATCACCATCGAGCATGTCGAGGCGGTCAACCGCATCGACGAGATCATGGCAACACCGGGCCTCGATCTCGCGGTCATCGGACCGGGCGACCTCGCCACTTCCATTAACAAGCGCGGCCAGATGGACGACCCCGAGTTACTCGAACTGATAGCGCGGGCCGAAGCCGGCATCTTGAAGAGCGGCGTTCCGCTCGGCGGCGTGGCGCGCACCCCCGAGCAAGCCAATCAGATGATCGACCGCGGCTATTTGCTGCTGGCGCTGGGCTTCGACTGGTCGCTGTTCCAGCGCGGCATCGCCGCAAGTTTGCAAGGGATCAAGCGCTAAGCTAAGCCGCAATGGCAGGCTATTGGAAATACTTGCATTTTTCTTCTGAACCCGCTACCCGCCTCGGCTGGCGGGTCGTCCTGCTCGCAAGCTTCATGATCGCGGAAGGTTTGGTCTAACGATGCGCGGTACGGTTCGAAAAATCTCATTGCCGCGTCGTTTCATTATCGACCTTATGCGCGCCTCGATGGGCGTGCCGTTCGTGTCGCTCTCCCGCCCGCTCAACGTGCGCCAGTTGGTCGAGGCGCGTGCGGCCGCCGCACGGCCGCCGGGTTGGGCTGCGATTTTCGTCAAGGCGTTTTGCCTGGTTGCAAAGGACGAACCCGTCCTGCGGACGCTTTACGCCAAATGGCCGTGGCCGCATTTTTATGAGCTACCGCGCAGCGCCGCGATGGTCGCCATCGCTCGCGTCGAGAACGGCGAGGATTGCGTGATGCTGGAACGGGTCGCCGCGCCGGACCAGATGCCGCTCGGTGCGATCGATGCGCAGATCCGGCGCGCCAAGGATGCGCCGATCGAGGAGATACCGGGCTTTCGACGGATACTGAAGGCGGCGCGGCTGCCGCTACCGCTGCGCCGGCTGGGCTGGTGGGTTGCCCTCAATATCGGGCGGCTGCACGGCAATAATTTCGGCAACTTCACGGTAACTTCGGTGGCGGCTTACGGCGGCGGCCAGCTCCATGCGATCAGCCCGGGGCCGTTTGTCGTCAGCTATGGACGCCTTGGGCCCGATCAGACCATCGATGTCGTGATCCGCTGGGATCACCGGGTCTCCGACGCGGCCCTGATCGCGAGAACCCTGACCCGGCTGGAACAGGTGCTCAACACCGACATATCAGGCGAATTGCGTCAAAGCGGCCTGGAAGCCCCTCCAAAGGCGGTCCGGGCGGTCCGGACATGACGGTCTTTCATTGACAGGACGGCCAGTTTGCCCCTAAAAGCCCCCTGCTCGCGGGCCGGTTTCGGCCCGCGATGCGTTTCGCGACCCGTGGTCTTTAACCCTTCAAGCTTTGGGGCTGGACCTGTCGGCTTTGAGGGGAAATCCCTTGAGCACAGGAGGGCGCGTTTCCTCAAACCATCAGAACCAACGAGGACGCGATGACTAAGCGCAGTGAGGCGAAATACAAGATCGATCGCCGTATGGGCCAGAATATCTGGGGCCGCCCGAAGAGCCCGGTGAACCGCAGGGAATACGGCCCCGGCCAGCACGGCCAGCGCCGCAAGGGAAAACTCTCGGACTTCGGCGTGCAGCTCCGCGCCAAGCAGAAGCTCAAAGGCTACTACGCCAATATCAGCGAGCGCCAGTTCCACGGCATCTATGTCGAGGCGAGCCGGCTGAAGGGCGATACGGGTGAAAACCTGATCGGCCTGTTGGAGCGCCGCCTCGACACCGTGGTGTTCCGCGCCAAGTTCGTGGCCACCATGTTCGCCGCGCGCCAATTCATCAATCACGGCCACGTCAAGGTGAATGGCCGCCGCGTCAATATCGCAAGCTATCAGCTCAAGGTCGGCGACCTCGTCGAGGTCAAGGAATCCTCCAAACAGCTCACCCATGTGCTGGAAGCTACTCAACTTCCCGAGCGCGACGTGCCCGACTTCCTCGAAGTCGATCATTCCAAGATGACGACGAAGTTCGTGCGGGTGCCGGCGCTGTCGGACGTGCCGTTTGCGGTGCAAATGGAGCCGCATCTGATCGTCGAATTCTATTCGCGCTGATCGGCCGGCATGTTGTGACGTGGTGAGCAGAGAGATTCTCGCCATGCACTACACTCCTCCCCCGCGCGACCCGAAGGCGCCGCCGGTGCGCATCAACCTGTTGTCGGACACCCAGACGCGCCCGACAGCGGCGATGCGAGAGGCGATGGCGCGCGCCGAGGTCGGCGACGAGCAGATCGGCGACGACCCGAGCGTGAACCTGTTGTGCGAGCGTGTCGCCGATCTCCTGGGGAAAGAAGCCGCCGTCTTCATGCCTTCCGGCACCATGTGCAACGTCGCCGCGACATTGGTGCATTGCCGGCCGGGCGACGAGATTTTGGCGCAAGAGACCGCGCATATCATCGCGCGCGAAGGTGGCGCCCATGCCGCGCTCGGCGGTTTCCAGATTACACCGCTGCGCGGCGCCGACGGGCAGTTTTCGCCCGACACCTTGCGCAAGGCGCTGCATCCACGCACGCGCTATCAGCCGCCGCAAGTCCTGGTCAGCGTCGAACAAACCGCCAATATTGGCGGCGGCACGATCTGGAAGAAGGCCGCGCTCAACGAGATCGTGCAAATCGCCATCGCGGCCGGACTTGCAACCCACATGGACGGCGCGCGGCTGCTCAATGCCTGCGTCGCCACAGGCATAGCCGCCCGCGACATGGCGGCGGGTTGGGATTCCGCCTGGATCGATTTTTCCAAGGGACTGGGCGCGCCGATCGGTGGCGTGATCGCAGGCTCGCGCGAATTCATCGACCAGGTCTGGCGCTGGAAGCAGCGGCTCGGCGGCTCGATGCGCCAGGCCGGGGTTTGCGCTGCCGCCTGCACGTTTGCGCTCGACCACCACGTCGACCGGCTCGCCGACGATCACGCCAACGCGCGTGCGCTGGCGCGCGGGCTCGCGCAGATCACCGGCATCGAGGTGCAAGAGCCCGAAACCAACCTGGTGTTCTTCAAGCCTGATGGCGCCGGCATCACCGGCGAAAAAATGGTCGCGGCTTTACGAGAGCGCGGCGTTCTGCTCGCCGTGATGGACGACCGCATCCGCGCCTGTACCCATCTCGACGTGACGGCCGGCATGGTCGAGGAGACGGTCGCGCTGGTGCGCGAGATCGTGCGCGGGGCGTAGCCGTTACTTTTGCAGCGCCTGGTAGATCAGCGTCTTCAGCTCCAGTTGAATCCGTCCGCGCTGCGAAGGGGTCTGCACCATGAAGATCACGAACATGTCGTCGGCGGGGTCGATGAAGAAGAACGTGCCGCCAACGCCATCCCAGCGATATTCGCCAAGCGGCCATGACGTGTTCGGCGGCACCGAAGTGCGCACGGCAAAGCCAAGACCGAAACCGCTGTTGGCGCCCGGAAAATAGAACTGGTCGCGGGCGATTTTCGTTTCAGGGCCGATGTGGTCCGACGTCATCAATGCGACCGTCTCGGGCTTCAAATAGCGCCTGCCGTCGAGCGCACCGCCGTTCAAGAGCATTTGGGCGAAGCGGGCGTAGTCGCCGATGGTCCCGACCATGCCAGCGCCACCGGATTCCCAGCGCCTAGGCTCCATCGGGTCCCTGATGCCGGCAACAGGGGTGACGAAGCGATCGTTCGGCATGGGTTCTGCGATCAAGGGGCGCTTTGCCGCATCCGCGACGTAAAACGCGGTATCTCGCATCCCCAAGGGATCGAGCAGCCGCTCCTTGTCGAACTGGAACAGCGATTTTCCGGAGGCTACCTCGATGACCCGGCCGAGCACATCGGTGGAATGGCCATAGTCCCATCGCGTGCCCGGCTGTTCGGCGAGCGGAAGCTTCGCGATGCGCCCGACGAACTCGGCGTTGTCAAAATCGCCGTTGAAGAGGCCGACACTGGCATAGCGCTTCCGCACGGGGCTATCGCCATAAAAGCCATAAGTGAGACCGGAGGTGTGGCGCAGCAGGTCCTCGATGGTGATCGGCCGGTCGACCGGCTCAAGCCTGAGTGCGAGCTCGCCGGTTGGGTCGAGCTTTTCGACGCCGACCTTCACATCGGCAAAGGCGGGAATGTATTTTGAGACGGGATCGCCGAGAGCGAGCTTGCCATCCTCCACCAGCATCATTGCACGCCGAATTTTTCGAAATAGACGGGTTTGCCATGCTGCTGGATCAGCACGATGGCGCCCGGGATATTGCCGCTTGCGATCTCGTTCTTGATGTAGTCGCCGACCCTGTCGAGCCCGGCGTGCGAAAAACTCCGCGACGCCGGGGCCGCCGGTTCTGCGCCGACCTCGTGCGGGGCTCCGACGATGATCGCCCCGACCAGACCCGCAATCGCCGCCGCAGCCCAGAGCCTTAACGCGGCGCCGTCAGTTCTCCGTGGCTTCATAGATCAGCTGCTTGACGGT
>VAZG01000126.1 GCA_005885285.1 Alphaproteobacteria bacterium
GCCTTCAAGATCTACTACATCATGGCGTGGCGGGCCGGAAAGACCAACCTGCTGCAATCGACGCTGACGCGAGCTGTCGTGTTCAGCGCGATGACAAATGCTATCGCGTTCGGCAGCATGTGGGCCTCGAATTATCCGGGCATGTCGAGCATGGGCAAAATGATGGCCCTGGCGCTGATATGCACCATGGCGGCGGCCGTGTTGTTCCAGCCGGTGCTGATGGGCCGCCCGCGACAGATCAAGCCCTTCCCCGAGACGCAGAGCGCGGACCTGCGGCAAGCCGCCGAGTAGCTGCTCTTCAATCCGGCGCAGCGGCCGAGGACCCAATCCCTTCCCAACACGTTAATCCCGATGCGGGGGTCGATCGAGGCCGCCATGGAAACGCTGGAGGCATATCTCGACAGGAAGCACGAGGAGCTGGCGTTGCTGAACAGTTTCCTCTGTACTCCTTTGGAGCTGCGGCGCCCGGTCTCGGTCGTTGAGGTGATTGAGCAGAAATTCCGCGTTGCGGCAGCTCTGAAGGCCGAGCATGCGCTGCACGATTGGGCGCTCACGGAGACTGCCTGGGCACATCAGGATCGGCTGCGCGTTGGGCCGTTCGAGTTCAACTATGATTATCAGCGCGCAGACCTCGAAGTGCGCGGCCCGTCTTTTTACCAGTTCGACCGTTCGGCGGCGAACGAGACCATCTATACGTCGTCCGGCATGGCGGCGATATCGGCGCTGCTGCTGTCGTCCGTGCGCTTGATGCGTGATGCGGACATCCTGGTATTGCCTGGCTCCTACGGCGAAACGTTAGAGCTGATCGAAAGCCATGCCCGGCAGTTGCGCCTGGTCCGGCTAAAAAGCTCACCCGGCGAGGTCGAGTCTCGCGCGGGCCGACTGCGAATTCTTTTGTTCGATTCGTGCGCGCCGATGGCCGCATTCGAGGCGACGCTGCATTGCGCAAGACCGCAGCTCGATCTCGTCATCTTCGATACGACCTGCTTCTCGAGCGGCTCGGGGCGAATCCGCCGGGTTCTGCGCTGGGCACGCCGTTGGGAGCTTCCCATCGTGCTCGTGCGCAGCCATACCAAGCTCGATTCTCTCGGGTTGGAGTACGGCCGGCTCGGCTCCGCGGTTTTCGTCACCTGCGAAGAGCACGTCGCCACGGCGAAGCAGGAACGGCTGGAGAACCTCGCCAGCGAAATGCGCAATGCGGTCCGACTGTTCGGCGGCGCGGCGCTGCCGGCGCATTTCCCGCCCTATGTTGGAACGAAACTCTACCGGGCACTGACCGATCGGCGCGTTGCGGCCATTTTGCGTAACAGCAGACGTACGGCGCACCATTTTGCATCCGCCCTCCCCGGCTCAACGGCGGAGTTGCACTTCGCCCACGGACTCTATGTCACGCTGGCGCCTGCGCGAATGCTAGAAGAGAAGCAGACGAAGCAGATGGCGGCTGACTTGTGCGGCGACCTGAAAAAGGCCGGACTGCCGTTGCGCCATGCGGGAAGCTTCGGTTTCGATTTTGGCGCGGCGGAGTGGTTTCACGACACCACCCGCAATCGCTGCGTGGTCAGGATCGCGGTCCCCGACCTTCCGACGCCGCTGTGGGACCAAGTCGTTCAAGCCGTGGTCGGATGGTGGTCAATGCATGAGGATCGCGGCAAAACGCCATCGTCTGTTTCGCGCCCACAAGCGGTCATTCCATAACCCCTCGATGCGCGAATGCCGCGCTCCTGTCCTTGCGTATCAGCGCCACATCCCGCGCATCCGAGCTCTAACGTCGATGCGTGGCTTCTGGCTGGCGGGGGGTCGCGCCGCTGCGTCGGCTGCCGCGAGCGGCCAAGCTGTCTTCTCGAAAAGTCCGAGCAGACGATCGGGAATAAAACGGGTTCTCGACGCATAAACGTGGCGGTCACCTTGTGCATGCTGACCGTGCGTAAAAAAGCGCTGTGGCACGAGCAGATGCAGATCATCCTTGGCGCGCGTCATCGCGACATAAAGTAGCCGGCGCTCCTCCTCGATCTCCGCTGTCGTCCCAGTGCCGAGGTCCGAGGGCATGCAGCCGTCGACCACGTTGAGCACGAATACCGACTTCCACTCCTGCCCCTTGGCGGAGTGGATCGTCGACAAGATCAGATAGTCCTCATCAAGCAGAGGGATGCCTGCCTGGTCGCTGGTGGCATCGGGAGGATCGAGCGTCAACTCGGTGAGAAAGCGTTCGCGAGAAGGATATCCACTCGCAATTTGTTCAAGCTGCATCAGGTCGGCGCGGCGGGTATCGGCATCTTCGTGGGTTCGGTCCAAGTGCGGCTCGTACCATAGGCGGGCGCGTTCGAGGTCGGCCGGCCAGTTTGATTGATGAAGGTCCGCAGTGACGGCAATGAATGCTTTCCAGGCCTCGCCGGCGCGCGGCGGTATCGGAGCATCCGCAAGTGCTGCAATGGGGCTGGTCGCGTTAGCCATGTAATCGAGCGCCCGTTGAGCCGAGATGGGACCAACTCCGGGGATCAGGTGCATCAGGCGGAAGCCGGCAACGCGGTCTCGAGGGTTCTCGACGAAGCGCAGCAATGCCAGCATGTCCTTGATGTGCGCGGCATCGAGGAACTTGAGACCGCCGAACTTGACGAAGGGGATGTTGCGCCGGACCAACTCGATTTCCAACGGACCGCTGTGGCTGGACGTCCGGAACAGTACAGCCTGCTGCTTCAGGAGCGAGCCGGACTCACGGCTTTCCAGAACCCGTTCGACAATGCAGCGGGCCTGGTCGGCTTCGTCGCGCACGGCAACAAGCCGAGGCTTCATGCCCAACATTCGATCGGTCCATAGATTTTTGGTGAAACGCTCCCGGGCAAGATCAATCACGCCATTGGCGGCAGCCAAAATCGCCTGGGTCGACCGATAGTTCCGGTCAAGCGTAATGATGCTGGCGCGCGGGGCGAACTGATCTGGGAAATCCAGGATGTTGCGCACGGTCGCGGCGCGGAATGAATAGATCGACTGCGCGTCATCGCCGACCACGGTGAGGCCATGGCCGCTGGACTTGAGCGAACACAGGATGGACGATTGGAGACGGTTGGTGTCCTGGTATTCGTCGACCAGGACGTGGTCAAAGCGACCGCCAATCTCATCGGCCAGCTCCGGATCGTTCATTGTCTGCGCCCAGGAGAGCAGAAGGTCGTCATAATCGAGCACGTTCTGGCTCTGCTTGGCCTCGACATAAGCAGCGAACAGTTCTTTCAGCTCGGCCGTCCATCCGGAGCACCAAGGGAACGATGCTCCCACGGTCTGCTCGATCGGCATCTCGGCATTGACGCACCGTGAGTAGATCGCAAGGCACGTTCCTTTGGTCGGAAAGCGGCTTTCCGTCTTGGAGAAGCCGAGATCATGCCGGATCAAATTCATTAGGTCGGCAGAGTCTTCACGGTCATGGATCGTGAAGCTGGGGTCGAGGCCAATCTGGTCGGAGTATTCGCGAAGCAGACGCGCGCCGATGCCGTGGAACGTGCCGGTCCAAGCCAAGCCATCCGTCATCACGCCGGCGTTATCTCCCATGACCTTTCGCGCGATCCGCTCGACGCGCTTTGTCATCTCGGAAGCAGCACGGCGTGAGAAGGTCATCAGAAGAATTCTTCTGGGGTCAACGCCGTTGACGATCAGATGCGCGACGCGATGCGCAAGCGTGTTGGTCTTGCCGGATCCAGCTCCGGCAATGACCAGCAACGGCGCAGATGGACCCGGTCCGATTGCACCATGTTCGACGGCGCGTCGCTGCTCCGGATTGAGGCTTTCGAGATAGCCAGTAGTGCCTGACACGTCCGTACCGTCTCCCCTGCGCGATTGACGGTCACTGATTCTCGCTTTGTTCGCAACGGACAAAAGCAGCCGCGCAGCTTAGGATTGGAACTCTGCGGGGGCACAAGCATTGCTTACTTTCAGATTCATGTTCAGGCCCAACGCCAGGAGAGCAGCATGGCGACACAGATCGTGATGGACCACACCGGAGATACCAGGCACTACTTCGATGCCAAGGATGCGCAAACACTTGCGAAGGCGGAGGAGCGGTTCAAGGAATTGACACGCGACGGCTTCACTGCGGCGGTCCGCACCGCTGCCGGTGAAGTCTCGCGAGTTCGATCATTCGATCCGACCGCGGAGGAAACCTTGTTCTTCCCACGGCTTGTCGGCGGCTGATCGGCCTTACCGTGGTGTTCTTGTTTGGCCGGTACCCGGTAGAGGCGCGCTCGCTCATTCGCGTGTTGCGTCGGCTATCCCGGATATTTTCGAGTAGAGATAATAGCGAGGCTCGTAGCCAGCGCCTTCTGAGAACCTGGCTGACGCCCGAGCAGCGCGCCCAATTCGATGCCAAACGATATTTTGACGTCATCGGCTGCGATAGCAGAAAGCGTTACCGTATCTACTATGGCACCGCGACGAACGTGCATGAGATCGACGTTGCGGGCCGGCCCAGAGTTGGTTGGTGCTTCGTGCCCGACGGTTATCTCGCCGCTGGCGACATTATGCTCGCTCAAAAGATCTCCTTGGAGACGAACGAGGTCGGCGCGTTGTTGATAGCCAACAGATTTCCAATTGAGCTATCCCGCCGATACTGACGAGTGGTGCTGGTGCGATCAGGAAATGCTCGTCGTCACCACACTAATGGCCGGCTGGCTGCACTATCGTCGGCATATCGCGGCACAGTTCGAAGTCCATCACCGACGCAGCCATTCAAGGCTGCCATATTTAGTGCCTCGGAGCAAGGCGATACGCAAGATATAGATTCCCCACTCGAAACAAAAATTGATGGGAAAACCTCAAAGCTGACTTGATTTCCCTATCCGCTTCACCTGCCGGCGTTTTTAACGGGTGTGAAGCAATGACTGATCAGCAATTGGCTATTCGGGCAGTCGGCGAAGCCCAACGCATATTGGAAGAATACCTTCAGCCCTGCCCTCACACCAACGAGCGGCGTATTCTCGACCAGTTGGTGGAGGTTCTCGAACGGCCTGATGTGATAGTCGCTGTCGGCCGATTGCAGCAACGAAGCAGTCTCTGAGTTGCGCAAGACGATGAGACAGTTTCACCCCATCACTCTCGCCGCTTTCATTGCTGCACTATCTTCAATTGAGATTCCAATCGCGCAGGCGAAACAACAATGCAGCGCCGAGATGCCATCAAATCCACATGGTCATTGGTGGTCCTACCGTCTGATCGACGGACAAAAATGCTGGTACGAGGGCAAGCCCGGACTTTCCAAATCATTATTGGAATGGCGTAGAGAGCCATTGGCGCAACCGGCTTCGCGTGAAGAGGTTGCAAGCACCGTTCCAGAGAAACCTCGCAATCCGCTCGACTCGCAAGCGTGGGCACCAAGCTCACAGGCGTGGGCGCCGGCGCCGACAAACCCTGACACTTTCGAAGCTCGATGGGGAGATATTGGAGTGCGCGCCCTACCCGAAGAAGCGGCGTCGGGAACGGACACGGGGCCGGCCACCCCTGAGGCCGATGATAGGCCGCCACTGACCAAGGCAGACAGATTGCCGTTACCCCATTTTGAGGGCAGACAGGCAAAAGCGACCCGTACAATTGTGATTATTCCCGATGAGCCGCAACCAAGCGTTGGACTCAAATAAGAGCGAATTGGCCGATCTGCTGAACAAACAATTGGCCGATCTGCTGAACAAACAAATGAGATGACCACGGATGGATGGGTTTTTCCCGCCGCTGATTGGGGGCGATGCTGGCCTGCCGGCAACGCCGCAGGGACGCAGGTGGTTACGAAGCGATCAGTTCCGGCAAGGGCGCACAAGCCGCATCGATAGCCCCGCCGAAGCGGGGCTATCGGAAGTCGTGGTCTGCTTATCTGCCAGCCGCCGGATTCTGACCGGAGTTTTGGGCCGGCGGTTGGGTGTTGCCCTGGCCCGAAGTTGAAGGCGCGGGGCCGCTGCCCTGAGCGCCCTGTCCAGACTGCATGTTCTGGTTGGCGGCGGGCTGATTGCCGGCTTGGCCGACCGTCGACTGATTTTGGGACTGATTTTGCGGAGCGGCCTGTCCGGTCGTGTTCTGCTGCGCAGGTGGCTGCTGCTGAGCAGAAGGCTGCTGTGCCTGGCCTTGCTCCTGGCCTTGCCCCTGGCCTTGGGCTTGCCCGCTACCTTGGCCTGTCGTCTGGTTCTGCGGCATTGGCGCGTTCGTCTGACCATTCGCTTGTCCGGTCGTGTTCTGCGGTGTGTCGGTTTGGCTTTGGCCGACCGTGGACGACTGGCTTCCGGTTGTGGTCTGGCCGCTCTGCTGGCCAATTCTGTTCGACAGCCCCAGTGCGGCAACCGTGCGGGTATCAATGCTGCCGGTCGTCTGGATGCCCCGCTGTCGCTGGAAGCTGATCAACGCCTCCTGAGTGCGGGATCCCAGCACTCCGTCCGCTTCACCGGTGAGCAGGCCCCTCTCGATGAGCACCTGCTGCACTTCCCGGATCTCCGTCGGGCTGAGATTGAGCGTCGCGACCGCACCGCTTCCAACGCTGCCTCTGCTGAAGCGGTTGCTGAAGCGCGTTCGCGGTCCGGCCGGGACAACGTCAACCACTCTGCGGTCGCGGTCCAGAAACACGATTTCGTCCTCCACGACGAAGAAGCTATCATCGCGGAACCTCGGGAACACGTCGATCAGCGTCGGGAAGGCCGAGACCGACACGATGTTGACGTGCGACGGCACGACCGCGCCCGGGTTGACCGCAAAGTTAACGCGATTGACGTTAACGCGCGGCGCGTTTCTGGCTGACAGCACCGACTGCTGAATCGTTGTCTGCTGTTGTACGTTCAGGGTCGTGTGGGTGGCCTGGGTCTGAGCGGTCGCACCGGTCTGGCTCTGGGTTGTCGCGCCAGTCTGATTCTGGTTCTGCGCGGCAGCACCAGTCGTGGTCTGGCTCTGCGAAGTAGCACCGGTACGGTTCTGCGGGGCAGCGCCCGTCGTGGTCTGGCTCTGCGGGTTAACGCCAGTGCGGTTCTGCGGGGCAGCGCCGGTCGTCGTCTGGCTTTGCGTGGAGGCACCGGCCCGATTTTGCTGCTGGGGTGCCTGCCTGCCCGTCTGCCGCTGGGTCTCAGCACTGGCCTTGCTCTGGCCCTGCGTAGCGGCACCGGTCCGCTCCTGCCCTTGCGGCTGCCGAGACTGGCGCGTCTGGGCGCCGGCAGGTGTTTCTTGCCGCCCACCCTCAGACCGGCGAAGCTGATCGCTCTCGCGTCTTCCTTGTCCAACGGTCTGATCCCGTTGGATTTGACCGCGCTGGGCCTGACTGCGATCAATCGTTCGTTCGCTTTGGCCTTCAGCCCGACCGCGTTCGCTCAGGCCCTGTCCTCTGGTCTGGCTCTGCATTCCTTCGCCATGTTGAGCACGCGGCGAGCCCCTTGATGTTTCGGCTCCCAAGGAATGGCCACCGGACCCGCCCGAAGACGTGCCATGTGACGACATACCATGTTCGGCACCTCCGCCGCCCATGCCACCACCCATGCCACCGCCGGGTCCTCCGCCCTCTCGCATGCCTTGTGCTGACGCCAGACTGACACTTGCCAATAGCGCAGCGGTACTCAGCAGAAATCTGCTCTTCATAATTCTACTTTCCATCGCAACCTCCTCCGATTGTTCAGGGGCACAATCCGGCGGCTCGTTTCGGTTGGACCGATCATCCAACCTCACGCTTTTTTCACGACGTCACGTCGTGCGCTTGAGCCGCAGGCCTCGATCCCACCAAACGGTGTGGACGAGGACCGAACAACTGCCACGCAGCACCACCACAGCGCCGCTGGTTCAGTTGAACGGAACGAGCAAGACGGGCATGCCTAGCCGTTCACCTGCTCGAACACAAACAACGATGGCGTTGCTCGGCCGTTCCCGTCGCACGAATCGATGCAGCATTTGGCACCGGGAACATGGCCAGCCGAGCTCAGGAAGTTCCGCCAAGCGTGCTGGAACCGTGGCGGCCTGCCTCGCCCAACGCAACTTTTCCAGCGATAAAGTTGCGCTTAGATGGAGCGCAGGCTTTTCGCTCACGCATCACGAGTTGAATCTCAGCGATGCCATCGGCGTTAGCCGCAAACCCAAACCCGATGCACCCTCCAGCCAGAGGACGTCCAGACGCGCCGGACGCGGAAGCATCCGTCGTCTCCGATTGCGCCGAACGCGAAGCGGTGACGGAATGCAAAGCGGTGCCGGAACGCAAAGCGGTGCCGGAACGCAAAGCGGTCGTCCCGATCGCGGAACGCGAATCGATTACGATTACGATCCCGATCGCGGAACGCAAAGCGATCGCCTCGATCACGGAACGCGAAGCGATCATCGCGGTCGCGGAACGAGCCGTTGAATTAAGAGTGGGACGCGCCGGCACCCGTTGGCCCGCTCGTGCCGCCGCCGATCTGAGCTGAGCCGCCGGCCGGGGCGCCCGCGGCATGTCCGCCGCCTCCGGCGCCCATCGCTCCGCCGCCCATACCGCCCCGCATCTGAGCTGATGCGCCGTCGGGAACGAAGACCGCTGCACCCAGCAGCGCTGCCAGAGCAAGAGTAATCGTAGTCCTGCGTTGCATAGCGTTTCTCCTCCTTCGTGTACCCTCGCGAGCCTCCCACATCGCGTTCGAGGGAGCGCACGGTGAACGCAGGCCTCCGACCACGCGTTCCGGAAACGATTGCCATCGCGAATTACAAATGAGTCATATCTAACAAGCAACTTATTTTCTGACGCGGACGTTAGTTTCAGGTTTCGAGTTCATGCTTCTTCACCGTCGATGACCACTTGCGCTGCGCGCCTCCACTGCCCGCGCTGGGGTCGTTTCCGGGCGATGCGCTGAGATCAAGCGATGCGCCGAGCGAGATACGTTCCGATCACCATAAAGACGATGCCGATGATACGCAGCGTGGTGAGCGGAGACTTCAGCGCCCCGAACAGGCCAAATTGATCGATCAGCGCCGCCGATACGATCTGCCCGAGCAACACGAAGAACACGGCGTTGGCAACGCCAATGCGCGGCGCCGTCCACGTGATCGCCAGGATGTAGAAGGCAACAACCAGTCCGCCTGCGTAATAGAGAGGCGTTGCCCCGAACCAGTGTTGCTTCGGCAGGCCTAGGATCAGCATTGCGATGCCGCAAACGATCGCACCCAGCACAAAGAGAATGAGAGCCGCTGCCCAGGGACTCTCGAGCTCGACGCCAAGCCTGGAATTCCACGTGGCCATGACGGGAATGCACACGCCGGTTGCGAACATGAGAAGCGAAAGAAGTAGAGTGCCGGAAGACGTCGTCATCGCATGGCTCCGCAAAGATGTCATCGCATGCCCCCCTGGAAGTTCGAAACGATGCTAATTGGCCTGGCCTTCCAGAATGCAGTGACTGCCAGGCCGTTTCGAAGTTCCGGATAGCGTCGATATTCGATCATCGGTCAACCTCCGTCTGTCGGCATTCCTCACATCGACGACGAGGTCGGCCCGTCGCCGGGTCCTTTGCATCATGCGTACGAGATGCGCCAACCGATTGGGCGCTGCAACTGGAAACAGTTCGATCGAAATCGAAGGATGTTCCCTGGATTGATCCCCGCTGGCGCCCTATGTGCGCCGTGAGAATGTCGTCCATGTATGCGCGATGAGGTGTGTGCCATGAGCAGTCCCATCAAACTGGCCGAACTCGGGGGCGTCATCGGTGATCCAGCGCGCGCTGTGATGCTATGCGCGCTTCTTGATGGCCGCGGTCACAGCGCGACCGAATTGTCGTTGGCCGCAGGCGTGATGCCGCAGACAGCAAGTTGGCATCTGGCGAAGTTGGCCGACGGGCAATTGATCACAGCAGAGAAACGAGGTCGCAACCGGTACTTCCGACTGGCGTCGCCGCTTGTAGCGCAGGCGCTGGAAGCGGTGATGGCGATAGCGATCGCGGGCTCCCGCCCGTCGCGGTCGCATGTCCTTTCGGAACGCGAGCAGGCGTTACGCGATGCACGGACCTGTTACGATCATTTTGCGGGAAGACTAGGTGTCGCACTGACCGAAGCCTTTATAGCGCGAAAGCTGATCGTTCTCTCGAACGACGGCGGGCTTGTCACCCCACGCGGAGCGAGGCTGCTTTCCGGCTTCGGCATCAACCTGTCCGTCATGCAACAATCGAAGCGTCCGTTCTGCCGATCGTGCCTCGATTGGAGCGAGCAAAAGCCACATCTCGCCGGCGCGATCGCTGCGGCTTTTGCTACACGTTGCTTCGACCTGGGCTGGGTGCGCCGCTTACCCCATACACGGGCTGTCGCAATTACGCCCGCGGGCGCAAGGAACTTCAAGGAGCAGTTCGGCGCGACGGTGTACCTCGTTTAAGAACGCTGGGGCGCCTCGCCCCGGTGATATTCATTGCGCTGGAGTACGCGGAATCCATACCATCCCCAGTACACGCAATGGCGTTGGATCAAGCCATCGTCGTTGAGGTCCATTGCCTCGACGAAATCCATCTGCTCGCCTTTGCCGGCGTCACGAGGGTATTCCCAGATCAGCCGCTACAGCGAAAATCCAACCATGAGGAAGGGCTCCCTAGAGCGCGATGACTTTTCTTCGAATCGTCATCCCACTCTATCTTTTTGTTTGAGTATGATCTTTTTCGGAAAACCGGTATCCACTTTTCCGGATCATGCTCCAGCAGACAGAAATCTTACCGCGCTGGGAGCCACAAGTCGGGAAACGCACCACCTCTACAGAGGCGGTGAAGGGGCTTTTTCCTGGTCCCCAATTTATGTGACAATTTTTCTGAAAAGACCTGCTCGCCCAAAGCTAAAAAATTCTGACGGACCCTGTCTCGAAATTGTGCGCTGAGCTAGGGTGTGTTCGACAGGATGGCGCTTTTGCTGCACCATTCGCTATCGGTCGCCAGAAACCGATTCCGCTGCTCGTTGCGCGAAGCCTTCATGTTCGCTTACGTTCGGCGAATACTTTCCGAGGGGGGAATATGACCACCAAACATGTTTGCGTTGCAGCGATCATCGCGGTTCTGTTGCAGTTTGGCGCGGGAGGCTTGGCGAGCGCCGCGTCGCCAGGCAAGCGCGCCGAGATCGGCACGGCGTTTCCTGACCACTTCCCGGTGATCATGAACTTCTATCTCGGCAAGCGGGTGATCGGCTTTGGCTCCAACATCGGCCGCGTCGAGCACGTCCCCGTGATCTTCCTTCACGGCAACAACGATTCTCCTTATCCGACCGCCTGCAACCCCTTTGGGCGCATCCAAGCCTTCGCGCAATTCCTTCTCGATCACGGCTACCATCCGAGTGAGCTCTGGGGGCTGGGTTATCAAGGCGATCAGTGCGACCTGGCGCAGGACAATACAATTCGCTCAGGCATCTCGCACACGACAGCGGCGGCTGTGCCGCTGCTCCGCCAATTCGTGCAGGCGGTCCTCGACTTTACCGGCGCCAAGCGCGTCGACATCGTCGCCCACAGTCTCGGCGTCACCGTGGCGCGGGAATGGATGCTGCAGGACAATGCCTATCGCACGGTTCGGGCGCTCGTCGCCATCGACGGGCCCAATCACGGCATCATCGACTGCTCGCCGAGCCCCGCCAATTTCTACCAGCTCGTGAGCGGCGGCGGCTTCACGCCGCGCAGCTCGGTCTGCGACGAGTACGGGTCTGACCACACCCAGTTGCTCGCGGTCCTGAACGCCGCGGGCGAGACGCCTCCTCCCACGCACTACCTGGTCATCCGCAACAAGCCGGGAGCGCCCGACTTCGTCTACAACAGCCTGCCGGACGGCATTTTCCCCGGCGTACCGGCCGAGGATCGCGATGGCACCCCGCATGATTTCACCGCCAGCGCCGGTCTCGCCGGCGCCAAGACAATCGACCTTGTCGGCCAAGGGCAATTCGACACGATCCTCTCCACCGCCCATCTCGGGATACTGAACTCTCCCGACGCGCGCGACGCCGCACTGCAATTCTTGACCTCGCTACGAGGTCGGGCCGATCAGGAAGGCGAAGATTAGAGCAAGGCTCTCGCGCGCGGGTGAATCAGTCTATGAACACGCGCGTCGTGGGTTTATTCGGGTTGGCGACCGCAGCGGCGAAATTGATCGTGCGGTCGAACTCGCCGCTCTTTAGAATAAAGTTGTTGGCCGCCTCTCGCATCGCCTCGCCCCCGCATGAAGCAGGCGATACGACCTTACCGGAGCAGGCGATCGAAGCATTGGATCAAGGTTAAGAACCGGAAGCATCCCGCGATGCATCGGAGAGTATTTCAGTCCGGAATCCTCACCTGCCCGGCCGTAAACGTGATCTGCGCAGTCGCAGGTGGCGCGTTGGTGATCGGCGGCACATTGGCGATCGTGATCGCAGGTGCGCCTGGGCCACGGGGCGTCGTGTGGACGACTTGGCTCGGCGGCAGCGCTCCTCCGTGTCGCAGATGATCGTACATCAGATCCATTGCCTGGATGAAATAACGATGCAGTGGAATGAGCAAAGCGTTGTACGCCGGGAATTGGTTGAAGCTGTCGAGGTGCTGCGCGTTCGTCACCTCGTAATAATGCAGCGGGCTCAGCGAGCCCTCGACCACATTGTTGAGCCCGAAATAGGCGCGCGAGGCGAAATTCGGCGGCAGGATGCCGTCGTTCCGCCCGGTCACGAGGATCGAGGGAATCTGATGCAGGTTGCCGGAAGCAAGGATATCTTCCACCCCCTCGGCGATGCTGTGCGCCTGTCTCGCCGCCGTTGCGTCGAGCTGAGCGCCGGTTACGGCATCGCGGCCGATCGCAAGCGAACGCAGGCAGAGCGCGCCACCGAGGTTCTGATCTGTCGTAGAGACGCGGTCTTCCTTGGCGCCGCCCGTTGCGGCATTGTTGATCAGGTTGATGCCGCTCGTTGGCGGAATGCCATTGCTGCTGCCGAAGATTTGCGCCTCGCTGGCAGCCGCAAGCGGGCCAGGGACGCTCGCCGTCGTCGCGCCCAAACTGTAATTGCAGAGATTATCGAGCACGCTGACGCGACCATAGGCATTGGCATAGGTCATTGAGATCGACTGCGACACGTAAGCAAACCAATAACCAGGCTGCACCACGTTCTGCTCCGGCAAGATACCGAACTTGTTGATAATCGCCTGCGCTTCGTTGGCCTGGTCGGCGATCGTGGTTGACGTCAGCAAGCCTTTATCGTGGAGACTGGCGCAGCGCGCCGCGCCAGCCGCCGGAGGGACGAGGTTGAGGGGTGCCGTCGCGTTGGCCGGCGCGACATTGGCGCAACCCTGAAACACGTTGACTAATGTGATGTAGTCGATCAGCGGCCGGCTGTGCGCCTCGAGCGGCTGGCCGCTGCCTTGCACAATCGTGAACTTCGAGGTGAACTTCGGATTGACGTTTGGCTCGCCGACGGCGAGGCCGTCGATGAGGTGATCCCGATCCTGCTCCACCGCGCGTACCGACGCGCCGCCGCCGTTCGAAACGCTCGAGGCGATCACGATGGTGTTCCGCTTGTTGATCACGATGCCGCGGCCTTCGAACTTCTCGTTCAGCACCTTGAAGGCGAATTTGATCGAACTCAGCACATTGTCGCCCCAGTCCTTTTCAGGGTTTTGCTGCGAATGGGCATGCTTGAAGGCGAATCGGTTTGGCGTTGCCGCATTGAACGCCGCCCGCGCGCGGCCCGAGATGGCCGCCGTGAAGTTCGAATCGTCGCCCGCCTGTTCGGCATCGGCGCGCTCGCCCCGGATCAGGTCCACTGTGTTGTTCTGCAGATCATGTGCGCCGGTGCCGGTGCCTTTGTCCGTGTAGGCGACGGCGCAGCCGTGCTTAAGGCCCCATTCCCCGGCGGTCGCGATCGCGCCGTAGACGCCGCGCGAGCCGGACGAAGGCGCCGCGATGATGCAACTCGCCGCAGGCGCGAAGCTGTCCGGTACCTGAACCATCATGGTGACGCGATTGCGTCCGTCCCTGCCCCGCTCGAAGGCGATGTATTCGTCGCCCGCGACCAGGCCCTCGCTCGATGTCACCGTGCCGTCTGCCATCACGTTCGGGCCATAAAGCGTGCCGTATCCGCCACCCGGCGTCGGATCGACCAATGCACGGTAATTGTTGTAGATCGCAAACCGGCGCAGTTCCTCGGCCGTGGGATTGAGCGGATCGACGAAGCCGGGCGGTGTCGGAGAGCCTAGCCCCGTCTTGCCGAGTCCAGCCGTCAGGAGGTCATTCGTCACGCCGTCATAGTGGGTGTGCAGGACACCTTCGTCCTCGCCCGCCACGGCGCGCGTATTCGTGACGACGACGGCAAGCGCCAGAAGCGAGGCGGATACTAGACAAGTGGCAGCAAGCCGGGCAGTCCTGAGCATGATCTTCTCCCTTGCGGTGCTGGTTGTGACATCCAGCTTCCATGAGTTTCAGCCAAGACTACGAATGAATTTGTGTCAACCCGGCGACAGCCTGCTGTTGAGTTCTCAGACGTCATGCGGGTGATGAGCCTGCGCGCATCACCCGCAACCATGTGGAGTTTGACTACTCGGTTTTGAGCCTAGGGTGAATCATGATCACGATCATGATCGTAGACTAGATTATAATGATAATGAGGCGGCATGCGTCCCCTGCATGCAGGCACTGGGTCGGGCGTGGCCGCGTTTTCGTTTGCGGCCGGCGCGGGGACGCCGGCGTTGAGGCCAGCCTGCAGCAATCGGTTCACCATGTCCTGAGTATCGTCGCAGGTCAGGAAACGGTCCCTTACGAGATTGTCGACCGCCACCACAATCTTAGCCCGATACTCGCCGTAGGAACGATAGCGCTCCTCGACTGAGGGCCGTGGATCACCCGCAGTCAGTCGAGCCGCTCTCGTGGCCTGGAACGGAATGTATTGGCCGGACGCCTCGCATCCATCGTTCGCCCAAATACCAGAACGCAGTCCCCAGCCTGTATAGGTCGCCAGCGGCACGACCAGTTCCGGCAACCGAATGCCGGCAATGTCGTTGCCGTCACTGTCTGTCTTCGGCACGTAGCTTGGATAAATTTTACCGTTGGCCGGATTATCCTCGTACGGCGGAGTGATCACGAGCGGGTTTATCGTCGGCACAAAGCTTTGGTAAAAGTCTGGGCCGTAATTGAACCGGTACCGCGTCGTTTTCAAACCCGTATAGGTGACGTTGGGAATGTGGGGGAATCCAACGCCGTCCTGAGGCAAGGGCGGCACCAGTGTGTGGCCCCGAAGCTTTGGCACCTGCGACTCCGGAGGTTGGGTGCCGTACACCGACCATTCGTCCATATCGATCCACAGCGCTCGTTGAACCGGGGCGGAGTCGAGCGGATTAAGAAACTGCTGGCACAGACCCTTCGATGTGGGGTCGCCGGCACCGCCATGCTGCTTGCTCGACAAAAGGTAAAGTCGCGCGAGCGGATGATCTGGCAGATCGAATTTTCCTGTCGGGTCGGTGCTCATCAGCGAGCCTGCCTTCACCCAAAACTCATTGGCCGAATAGAACTCCATGGCCAGCGGACAAGTGTGCGTTTCCTCGCACCTTTTATAGCGCCAGTCGCTTGTACCGGAGATCGGATCAAAGGTCGGCACGTTCGCAAAGGGGTAAAGACCCTCGAGATAGCGTAGTTCCTGGCGATTGCGGTTGGTGCGTTTGGTCTGTGACCATCGGTAGTTCATGTTGAGCCCGTCGCCGGCCCCAATCCATTGCAGCATTCCGTCGAAAACTTTCTTATGGGTTTCGTCCTCATTGAAGCCCAGATGAACGAAGTCGTTGAGGGCGCGGGCTGGCTGCGAGGAGGTCTCCGTGTAAATGCGATCGATGTGACTACTGATCGGGTTAGGCGTGCCACCGTCGTCATGTGACGCGTAGCGCAGGAACGAATTGAAGTCGCGAATGGCGGCAAGTCCCAATCCGTTCACCGTCGGATTCTTCGCCTTGTACGAAAATTCATAGATATCATTGGCGACGAAATTCCCCGAGGTCAATTTGATCGCGCCGTTAGCGATCGTGCTGCCAGGATTCGTAGGATCAGGCGCGTTGGTATAAGCCCAGCCGCTGGACGGCACGGGCACGGGCGGGTCGTCAAGGTGAACGCGATGGGTCAGAACGGCATCGCTTTGGTTGGTGGACGCAGGCGGATAAGCGAGCGTGAAACTGGCGGCGCCCGTTACAATGTACTCGTATGCAGGCCCGGTGATCGGATTGTTGGGATCACCTGCAATCGGAAAAGACGCCGTCGCGACCAGACCGTTCAACGGCCCGAGATTGTTTTCCCAGCCAGACCAAACCGTGGTGTAGCCGCGGGTCCACAGGAAGGAATCGTCCAGAACCGTCGAGTCCGTGAGCGCCGCCGGATCGTTGGTGCCGGTCGGCGTGTTGTTGAGTGTCTGATATGTCTTGCCGCCGCGGTTCGGCGGCTCATACATCATTTTGTGGTTGCCATTGCTTCGGTCCAAAGGCTGCAAAATGTAGAAATTGTGCTGATAGACAACGTGACCCTGCGCGTTTTTTGGCGCGAGCTGGATGTCGGTGATAAGAGCATTCTGCGGATTTGCCGGGTCGACCTCGCCGGTAGCGGTACCGGTGATAAACTCATACTGACCGACGCCCGCAAATGAATGTCCTCCAAAGGCGGTGCCTCGGTTCAGGATCTGGATGTGCGTGATGCGCGCGTGAGCAACATGCGTTGTGGTCAGGACAGTCGCTGCGAGAAGGCTTGCAATGCCAAGCCGAGATAGTTTGTGCTTTCTGAAATGAGGTACGCGGAAAGGCGCACCGCTTGCGGCGTGAACCATGAGGTAACCCCCCGCATGTTGTTGTCCGCCCTTCCGACTTCGCCAAGGCCGCAAATGTCGAGAACGGTTGAAGCCAACATTTCTCAATGCTGGTATACAATATGTAACATGACTAATGCGGTCGACAACAGCTTTCTCGCTGCGGTGATTGTTCGGTGAGCAAGTGAAGCAACGCACTGTGGGTGCGAGCTACACTATCCTCTGACGCAAATTCCTAAATCTGTTCGCCACCCAGTGGGATAGCTTCGGCTTACCACTGGAAGTCTCGGTGAGATTGAAAATGTTGCAGCGCGCGCAAACTCGGCGCCGCGCGGTTCGCCAGAGCGGTCGCCACTATGCAAGGACGCCGGAACGACTGTGAAAGCCCGGGCCGAATGGGGCTCGCACCCAAACGTTCATGTCCTCGACGGCGCAGCGAAACCGCAGAGACAGGATCAACCCTGTTTGCTGACGCTACTGCCTCCACTCGAGATTGCGTGTAGCGACATCGGCACAGCGTATTGCGAGAGGTTCACCTCTGCAGAAGCGCACCCCGTCGGTCATCCCGCGAGCCCCTCACTGGTGCCGGCGCCGATAGGCGTGCCGAAAAGGTGCGCTGGTCACCGATTCCTTGTTGAGTGCCCCCGAGCCTCAGGCGAGGTCACGCCATCTCGCCTTTGTGACGATTACGCCAAGTGTGCTACGCTGGTCTCGCCAAAACAAAACCTAGGGAGGACTGACAATGCTACGACCCCATCTCGTGGGCGTGGGCATCGGCTTTGTTGTCGCGCTTACGATGTCGAGCACATCGGCGAGCGCGACGCCGTGCACCAACCTGCAATCGTTGCAGCTGGAACACACCACGATCAACTCGGCGACTGACAACATGAGCGGCGTGTTCGTTGTCCCCGGCTCCAATCCCTCGCAAACACTCACGGGATTGCCGGCGTTCTGTCGTGTCACGGCAACGCTGACGCCGACCTCCGATTCCGCCATCAAGATCGAGGTGTGGCTGCCCGAAAGCAACACCTGGAACGGCCGATTCCTCGGCACCGGCGGCGGCGGATTCCAGGGCGTCATCACCTATAACGAGCTCGCGCTCGGCCTCCAGGCGGGCTTTGCTTCCGCCAACAGCGATCTCGGCACCGGCGTGTCCGGCTGCAGCCCGCTCTTCTGCGGCTCGGACGGCAACAAGGGCAACCCGCTGGCGATCGCATTCGGCGATCCGGCCAATCCCTCGACGGGCCTGTTCGGACATCCCGAGCGGATCAAGGATTTCGGCTACCGCGCCATCCATCTGATGACGGTGCAGGGCAAGCAAATCACGGATGCGTTCTATCAGCAAGGCGCGAACAAGGCCTACTTCGCGGGCTGCTCGACCGGCGGCCAGAACGCGCTGATGGAAGCGCAGCGCTTCCCGAACGACTATGACGGCATTCTGGCCGGCGCACCGGCCTTCAACCGCACCCATCTGCACATGGCCGGGCTTTCGCAGTGGCAGAACACCCACGCGACGCCGGGTCGTCTCATTGGGCCCGGCCAGATGACACTGATTAACAAGGCCGTCATCGCGCAATGCGTCGGCCAGGATGGCGGGGCCAAGACCGACCAGTTCCTCACCGATCCCCGCGACTGCCATTTCGACCCGAAGGTCCTTCAGTGCCAAGGCGGCAATGTCCCACCCGTGTGCCTGACGCCTGAGCAGGTCACGACGATGCGGATTTACTACGACGGAACCCGCGACCCCGTGAACGGCCAGCTTATCAACCCCGGCTCCGAGCGCGGCAACGAGACCGACGATGTGCGCGCGCTGGGCTTGGCGCTACAGGAGCAGCTTCCGGAGCCGGCCTTCGACGGCCTGTTCTATTGGGTGTACGGCGCTAGCTTTGGCATGCCCGGGAGCACCACGAACTTTGCGAATTTCGATTTTCACCACGACGTCGACACGGTCGATGACCAACTCGAAAAGGTGCTGAACGCGACCTCGACCGATCTCAGCGAGTTTCGCGAGCATGGCGGCAAGCTCATCTTGTATCACGGCTGGGCCGATCCGCTGATCCCGTCGCAAAGCAGCATCAACTACTTCAACGCGCTGGTGAAAGACCACGACCAAGGATTCCAGCCGGCGGCCTTTGATACGGGCCGGAATCCAAATCTGCAGCGAACGCAGAGCCATGCGCGGCTGTTCATGGTGCCCGGCATGTACCATTGCTCGGGCGGGCCCGGTCCTAACACATTCGACGCGCTCACCCCGCTCGTGAACTGGGTCGAAAAGGGCACGGCTCCGGACAGCATCCTGGCGACGAAGTTCGTCAACGACACGCCACCGACAGTCGCGATGACCCGGCCGCTTTGCGTCTTCCCTAAGGTTGCGAAGTATAACGGCAGCGGGTCGACGGACATGGCTCAGAATTTCACCTGCGTAACCGACGAGCCGGATTTCAACCAGACACCGGCGCCGAAATTCGGGCCGTAAAGTAGATGACGTGCCGACAAGCTTCCTGACTGAAGTTTGTTGCCCCGGAGAAATCTTGTCATGAACCTGACGCGCGGCGGCATTCAGCGGTCGCGCGTTGGACCGGCCACCAGTGGCAGACACCTCGTCAACGGATCACCTCACCAGTGACCATGGTCCTGTCCGTGAGCTTGGGTTCGTACGGCACTCCCGACTGTGAAAAATGACGAGGCCGCGTGAAAGAGGCGACGCGATCGGTCAACGAGAGCGCGCTCGCGCCCGGGCACAAGGTCACGGCGTGGCCGCTGTACGGTTTTCAGCAAATCCAGCGAGATCAGCGGCGTCGGCCACCAAGAGCCAAATTGCACATCCCACCTATGAAGGTTCAATCGCATCGGATATTCTGAACCGCGACGTGGCCGATTTGCGGTCAGTAATTCTATTTTTTGCGGCCGAAAACAGGCCTCGTCACAGATACTTACGAAGATATTTGTCAGAAGGAGACGCTTTGATGAGAAAATCGTTGATTGCTGCCGCCATCAGCCTCGCATTTTCTGCACCGGCTCTTGCCGATGAGGAGTGCGCCATTGCGCCAAACGTCGTGAAGACCTTGCAAGCTAAGCTTGCGACGGTGGGGAATTCTCCTGACGCGAACGGAGGCTTGTTCAAGCCCAACCGGATGTGGTCAGCCATCGTCGATCGCGAAGGCAACCTCTGCTCCATCATACGGAACGATCCGGATGCTTGGCCTGGCAGTCGTTCGATAGCCATCGCCAAAGCAAGCACTGCCAACAACTTCAGCAACAACAAAACAGCGCTGTCGACCGCCAATCTCTACTCATTCACCCAACCGGCCAATACGGCGATAGCGACGACCTTTCCTGCGGGCTCACTCTATGGATTGAACAATTCCAATCCGTTCAATCCGCAATTCCAGGAACAGGGGACCGGGATCGGCAAGGTTCCCGGCGGCATCATCACATTCGGTGGTGGTGTCCCACTCTACGAGGGCGGGCAGGTGATTGGCGGGCTCGGCGTCAGCGGTGACACGGCATGCGCGGATCACGCCATTGCCTATAGGATGCGCCCGCTGGGTTGGACGGCACTCCTAGCGCGGACAATATCGTTTATCTCGGGCCGGGCGAGCTGCCTCACGACGTCGGTCATCCGCATTGCTTCCTTGGCCACGACATTACGCCGTAGTGGCAGGGACAAGACGATGCTCGGGCTGGCACGCAATTTCTATCAGCCCGAGCAGCGGCCCTAAATGCAAAAGCTATTCGGTAACGTGGGTACCTTTATGAGGGCTGTGAGGGGTGCAACGGCGCAAGAACTTGAGGAATTCGCAGAGCCCAGGAGTTTGTCTTGAAGCACGTTCTTACTGTCGTATTGGCGATCTCAGCGTCGGTGGCCGCCGCATCCGCACAAATCGGAACGTTTCCAAACACGGAGCCGCCACCTTCAGCATTTGGTCCTGATCCGATCCTCCAGATCACGACAATATTCCAGGCGCGAATTGAAGGGTTGGCGGACGCGCGCGATGTGCCCACCACAGCGGCGCAGGAGATGGCGCGTCGGTCTCTCTACAACATGGCTGCCAATGAGTGCACGATGCTGGCTGAGTTTTGGAAGGCCGATTGCCGACTCGGCTCATTTTACGTCTACGTACCTGTTGCCGATATCGGCGGGCCTGAAGTGCAGGCCCCCGCTACCTCGATGTTCGGTCGGGCGGTATATGGACTCAGGCTGACCTCGTTGCCCGGACGATAAGCCCGCATCGTAGCACGCGCTTTTTGGCCCGTGCGCCGCGATAGGTCGGATGTTAAGCAGGGTAGATTCGCGGCCATTTCCCTGCAATTTGCTTAGTTGCGACGCACGACAGCTCGTTTTCCGGTTGCACTTTTAATCCGAGCCCCGGTGCATGCCTCGGTGCTTGAGTTTGATCCTGCCTGACGACGTCTACACAGTGACGGCGCCTACTTTTCCGGAGCCCACCTCATATTTCGCCTAGACTAAGACTAGACTAGCGCGCTACTCCCGCGGTTTCTCTTCTGAGTTTTCTGTATTATGGATGCCCTTCCGAGCGCCCGCTTCTTGCCTACGGTTGCAAACGCCCCCCTCGCCCTGCTCTGTCTCGCGAGCCTAATGCTTGCCGTCACAGATTTGCGCCGCGGCATCATTCCGGACTGGGCCAACCTTCTGATCGCGGTCGCAGGCCTCGCCAGGGCTGTCCTGCTCGAGAATCTTGCGGCGGCGCTTGCCGCGGGCTGCGAAGGCATCGCTGTGGGCGCGGTCGTGTGGCTGTTGCGCTGGCTCTTCTTCCGGGTGCGAAAATATCACGGGCTCGGCCTTGGTGACGTCAAGCTGCTCGCCGCATCAGGCGTCTGGATCGGAATCGCCGGCGTTCCCGTACAGCTATTGGTGGCATCCTTGACCGCGCTTGCGGCTGCAGGATTTATGCGCCTCAGCGGGCATACGATGACGCGGCAGACATCGCTGCCATTCGGCCCTTTCCTTGCGCTGGGACTGGTAACGGCGGTTGCGCTCCAGCAAGCGGGCTGGATGAACGGATCAACTGACGGATGATCCGAAAAAACCGTCAGCCATGTTTAAAAAGGTATGCGCAAAAGAAACGCGAGGGTGTATCGCGCCCTAAAGCACGATGGGATTAGGTTGGATCGGAGCGGCATCGGAAGCGCGCTCCCTCGCCCCCCTCTTGCGGGGAGAGGGTTGGGGTGAGGGGCTGCTTCCGCGATGACGCTGAGAGATGTGTTCGCGGAGAGTCCCCCTCACCCGGCGCTACGCGCCGACCTCTCCCCGCAAGTGGGGCGAGGTGATACCGAATCCGCAGACTTACCGATTCAACAAAAACGGATCATGCTCTAGCGACGTGGAACTCGTTGCGGAGCGTCCGCGGCTCCCTGCACCGCTACGCTCTCGACCTGGCCGGGCGCTGAACTGAGTGCCCGGGCGCCGGCCTGCGGCAAGGTCAAGATCGCGGTCAGCTGATCGTGCTCCAGCGTCACCTCGCGGCCCTGCACCGCGCGCAATTTCCAGCCTTGATAGTCTTCGCCTATCTTCAAGCGCAAAGCAGCGTTGGTCGTCTGGTCGACGAAGATTCCAAAACTCTCTTGGTCGCCGGCAATGGTGCCGACCAGCGACAATTGCGGACGTTCGACGCGCGGCGGCTTTGGCGGGGACGGCGGCGCGCGCGGCGGCGCCGCGGCAGCGACCGCAGGCGGCGGCGGCCGGCGCGACGGCGAAAAGATCGGCCGCTCGCGCGTGACCGACAGACCTGAAAGCGGAATTTCCCAGAGCGGATTGGGGCTAAGCACGCGCTCCGG
>VAZG01000127.1 GCA_005885285.1 Alphaproteobacteria bacterium
GGGTTTTGCAGATCGACGGGATTGAAGTCGAACGACAGATGCCACAGCAGCGGGGCGCCTGCCAACACCACGAGGACCGTGCCGGCGATAACCGCGATGCGATGCCGCTGCAGGAAGTCATCCAGCGGAGCCAGCCGCTTGAATCCGACCGCGGCCGCTTCGCCCGGCGGATTGAGCACCATCAGCATCGCCGGCACCAGCGTGATGCTGCAGATGAAAGCAATCAGCATCCCGCAACCCGCAATCAAGCCGAGCTCGGAAAGGCCGCGATAACTGGTCGGCAGAAACGCGAAAAATCCGACCGCGGTAGCAGCCGCAGCCAGCGCCAGAGGTTTGCCGGCTTTTTGTGCCGCGCATCGCAATGCGATCGGCAACTCGCCGAGCTCGTGCCGTTCGCTGCGATAACGCACACTGAATTGAATGCCGAAGTCGACGCCGAGGCCCACGAACAGCACGAAGAACGCGATCGAAATCAGATTGAAGGAGCCGACCATGGCAAGGCCAAGCGCGGCGGTCGCGGCCAGCCCGACCATCAGGCTAAAGAACACCGCAACGATGATCCTCATCGAGCGGAGCGCCAGCCACAGAACGATCAGGACCCCCAGCAGCGCCGTCAGCGTGTCGCGCAACGCGCTGTTGCGGATCACCGAAAACTGGTCATCGTTCATCGGCACCTGGCCGGTGAGACTGACCGTGGCCCCGAGTTTCTCTTTGAGCTGCAAATCCGCCGAGGCATTGTGAATAGCTTGGCCGGCGGCGTGTCCAGGCTGCAGTGCCGTGAAGTCGAGCTTGGGCGCGACCTCGACGAAATGTCTCAATTGGTGAGCCTGCAGGGCGTGACCTTCCAACAACTCCTGCCAGGAGAACGACGCCGGTTTGCTCGAGAGGACGTCATCCAGGGTTCGACCCGCCAACGAGAGCGGCCACGCCAGTTGCTCAAGCTTGATCTGGCCGGCCTGAACCGTTTGGGCCGCGACAGCGAGCGCCTTCATAATACCACGAAGACTCGGATCGCCGGCCAAGGTGGAGAGGATAGGGCGCGCATGGGTCAGCCCGTCGGCGCTTTTTTTGACGTCCGAAGTGGAGCCGAACAGTAGTCCATTGCGTTCGAAGAAAGCCCCGCTATCCGGCTGTCCCACGCTGCGAAACAGGTTCGGGTTCTTCGAAAGGGCCTCGGCAAGTTGGTTGGTCGCCATCTCGGCATTTTCCGTTGTCGGCGCCTCAACGACCGCCGAGATTCCTTGCTGCGGAAATGACTGGTTGAGCTCCACCTGGCGCTCGTGCCAAGGCACATTTTGCGAGATCAAGCTTTCGACGTCGGTGTTGATGGAAAAACGCGCAACGTCGAACGCTGCCGTCCCCAGCATCAACAATACGCCGGCGATGATGGTGATCCACCGGTGGCGCGCGCAGAGATCAACAACTCGTATGATGGCTCGGGTCATTGTTTCGTCGCGATCAATTCGAATTCAGGAAACCGTCGTCCCATCCGTCGTCCGATCCATGGGCAGCGCCGGCGGAACTCCGCTTTTGTGCAATCACGATCAACCAGCAGAGGTCGTCGATGTTCCCCCCGATCTTTGGTCGTGCCTGATCCGGGGCACCAGGGCGTGATTCAATCCGCCACAACTTCAAGAGCTAATGTATTTCAATGGTTCCGGCGCATCTTGGATTCCTTGACGCAAAAACTATACTCGGGGGCATGAGGACGAACGCGAACCTTGAACTCGACGCCGGCATCAAGACATTTGCGTCGGGCCTCCTGCCGGATTTGATAGCCGCGCTGCGCCGCAGCCGTAAGGGCGACCTCTTGGCCGTGATCAGCGGCGATCCAAGCATCGGCCCCGAGCTCGAGGCATGGTGTCGCTTCACCCGCAATAGTTTGGTCGACATCGCAATCGAACAAGGTCGCACCCGTTGGGTGCTCCGGTACGGAGAGGCTCCTGCGAATGTCGGAGAAGAGCGGCCTGTCGGCTCGCGCCTATGGCTTTACACCAACTTCGACTGCAACCTGAGCTGCGATTATTGCTGTGTGCGCTCGTCACCCAAAGCTCCGCGGCGCGCTCTTGGTATCGAGCGGGTCCGACGGATCGCTGTCGAGGCTGCGGAGCTCGGCTTGAGTGAGATTTTTGTCACCGGCGGTGAGCCATTTATGCTCCCCGATATTGGCGAGATCCTCGCCGCATGCGCTGCGGCGGCGCCGGTCACGGTCCTCACCAACGGCATGCTGTTTGCCGGGCGCCGGCTCGAAGCGCTGCGCTCATTGCGGCGCGAGCGCGTCACCTTGCAAATTAGTCTCGACAGTCCGACGCCGGAGCGCCACGACAGCCATCGTGGAAAGGGGACATGGGCACGCGCCTGGAAAGGAATCGAGCTGGCGCGCGCCGATGGATTCCGGGTGCGATTGGCGGCGACGGTGTCAACCGACGCGGAGGCCGAGGAATTCCGCAGCTTCCTTGACGCCCATCGCGTTGGCGAGGAGAACCGGGTGATCAGGCGAATTGCCCTGCGAGGCTCCGCCGCACAGGGCATCGCCCTGGCAAGGGCAGACCTGGTTCCCGAGGTGACGATTACGGCGGAAGGCGTGTTTTGGCATCCGGTCGGAGCCGAGGATACCGACCTGCTGGTCAGCCGCGAAATCTTTCCACTCGCCGAGTCGTTCGCAGCCGTGCGCCGCGCCTTCGATCGCGAACATGAGCATCAGCGCCAGTTGGCTAGAATCTTTAATTGCGCTTGACGATGGCTTGAGAGTGCGCGTCGGACCGAAGCAGATTTTCGCCGCTGGCAGCTAAGCCGAAGGCCGCGTCAAAAAGCCCTGTTGCGCCGATGCTTCCCTCAACTCGGCATACGCTTCAAGCTGTGGTGCTATCCATTGGCGCAGCCCTTCCGCCTCGAGCACCGTGCGATGCGCGGGGTTGTCGTAGCTCATCGCGAACAGCGCTTTGGCAAACTGCTGCTCCAGCGCAGGGTCCAGATCGGACCGCGCCGTGAACATGCAGTGATTATAGGGCCGTGAGGTCCAGATCTCGGTCAGCGCACCTTCCGGCACCAGACGCCCGGTACGCACGGCGTGCCAGAAGGGGCTGCCGATTGCTCCGGCATCGACGCGGCCGTCAAGGACCGCGCGAACGACGTCGGACTCGCTAACGCCCGTGTCGCCGTGCTTGCCGACGTCGCTGTTGAAGCGCAGCGTTTGGTAGTCTTTCCCCTCAATCAGTCCCTCGCGCTGCAGAAAGTAAACCGGGAGGATTGCCGCATGACCGCTGTCGCGGCTGCCGAGGGCCAGGGTGCGGTTTTTGAGATCGGCAAGCGTAGCGACCGGCCCACCGGTGACGGCGACGATCTTGGTCGTCCAGCCGACATCCGTATCGCGCATCGCGATAGGCCGGCAACGGCGGTCGCTCCAAGCATCGGCCTGGATAAAGGCGAGGTTGGTATTCCATCCGATGTCGATCCGCGGCAGCGGCTCGCCGGGCAGGGCCAGGAGGGCGGCGACCTGCGCCTCGTAGCTCTGAAACAGCACCACCTCGACGGGCAGGCGCGCCTCCTCGTGAAAGTACCGTCGCATGCCCTCCCAGATACTGACCACCTTCGGATCATATGCGACGGCACCTATCCAGATTGTCCGGCTCATGATTGCTTCTCGCTGTCACCCTCGACGTTCAACTACGATCAATCCGATCCGAGCGCTGCGCGGCGGAGCGCTCTCGCGCTCAGAACAGCGGTATTCCCAAAACGGCTTTGCCGATGAATTCGCGCAGAACGTCGCCCGTCGGCGCCATAACGGCGCCCGCATGGGCATCGCGGAACAATCGCTCGATCGACAGATGCTTTGAAAACGCGGCGCCTCCGCACGCCCGCATCGCCGCCGAGGTGACAGCGATAGCAACATCACCCGCCGACGCCTTGCTCTCGAGCACGCGCAGCATGGTGGTATCTCGGGGCCGCTCAAGGTGATCGACCAGATCGTCGATGCGCGCCGCAAGTCCATCTGTGTCGATCTGCATTGTCGCAAGCTGTGCGCGAAGCGTCGGCAGGCTCTCTCCGAGGCTTTGGCCCAAATGCTCGAAGCGAGCGCTCTTGAGATGAGCCGCGGTCTCCGCCACCGCGGCCCGGCAAAGGCCCAGCGCCACCGCCGACGTTCCGAGGTTGAACAGTGGAAGCACGATCTCCAGCATCGCCTTGAAGCCGGCGCCGTCATCGGTCAGCTGCAGACCCGGCTCGACCTCGCAATCCTCGAGGATCATCGGCGCGGAAGCGTTGGCGCGCATGCCAAGACCGTCCCATGGGCCGGCGATCGACATTCCGCTCGCACCACTGGCGAAGAGGTAGAGCGTCGAATCGGTTGGGCTCTGCCCTTCAGGAGCAAGGGCCGAGACAACATAGCTTTGCGCGTGACCGGCGCTCGTCACCCACGATTTCTTCGCCGTGATGCGCACCTTGGCGCCGTTGCGATTTGCTCGCGAGACAGGCGCCCAGAAGTGGCTGCGCGATCCGGCTTCGCTAAATGCCAGGGTGGTCAGGTGTCGGCCGGCCGAAATGTCCTTTAGCGTCTGCGCGACGATAGCATCCGGACGGGCCGCCGCGATCGTCGCGGTGGCGCACGTGTGCATCAAATAAACCATCGCGGCGGACGCGTCCGCTTCCGCAAGCGTCGCGACCACGGCAGCGAAGGTCCGCGGTCCCAGGGCCGAGCCGCCCACCTCGGTGGGCAGCAGCATCCCCAGCAATCCGGCTGAGCCGAGCGCCGCGACTGCGTCGGACGAAAATCGGGCATCTTTGTCGTTTAGCCTGGCTGCGGGCGCGAGAATGCGATCGGCGATCTCCTTGGCCTTTGACACAGCGATCTCGTGATTCATGACGGCCCTCGATAACCACGTTGAAAAAATCGAACCCGCTTTTGTTCACGACTGATGCTATGCGATCCGCTGCACCGGATCAACACGACCAGCTTGAGGCATAGCAAGCTCCGTACCAGCAGCGGGTGCGGGCACTGAACTTGTCGTAGATATCCGACATCAGTACGCCATTGAAGGCCACCTTGTTACATCACGCGCGTCTAATTTCTCATGATGTCGTGACACCGCTTGTCTCTCCCGGCTGCGAGCTGTAGCTCGCAGCCAATGGGCGGCGCTTGCCCGGTGTCGATGAGAACGCTACCAATGACGGACACTGCGTAACGAGGTTCGTCTGGTATGGCGGTCAATGACGGCGGAGTCCCGTGCATCCTCGCGCGAAAACATGACACGGAGCCGTCCGCATCCGCAGCCGCCGCAGGTCGCCTGCGGTCCCGGCCGCTGCCGTGAGCGTCGCAGCGATCGGAATCATATGCAAGGCGCCGGAGCCCGGCCGCTCGAAGACGCGGCTTGCCACGGCCGTTGGCGAGGTCGCCGCCTGCGAGCTTTCTGCCTGCTTTCTGCGCGACGTCGCCGCGGCAATCGAGGCAGTACCGGAGGCGCTCGGCAGGCGCGGCTACGGCGTCTATGCTCCGGCCGGAGCAGAACGCATCATGCGGCAGCTACTTCCGGCAGGGTTCGGATTGTTACTACAGGCTGGCGATGATCTCGGATATGTGCTGCTCGGCGCGATGCGCGCGCTCCTTGATGCCGGACATGATTGTGTCCTGCTCGTCAATGGCGACAGCCCGACCTTGCCGACCCGTTTGCTGGTACAGGCTCTCGATGCCCTGCGTGAGCCGGGAGACAGGATGGTGCTTGGGCCGGCGAGCGACGGCGGTTATTATCTCATCGGCCTGAAACGCCCGCACCAGCACTTGTTCACGCAGATCGCGTGGGGGACGCAAACCGTGGCCCGCAGTACATGCGAGCGCGCTGCAGACATCGGACTTGCGACGACGCTGCTTCCGGAATGGTACGATGTCGACGACATTGAAACCTTGCGTTGGCTGCAGGACGAACTGGCCGGCCATTCGACCCGCTTTCGCGCCGGCGGATTGGCTTTAGCGAGCCGGGCCTTTCTCAAGGCCGCGCCGCAGATAGGCCCGTGAAGCCGATGCCAGGCGCGATTGCCAGTCAATTCTGTCGGCTGACGCGCTCCGCCAACAATGTGCCGCCGCTTCTTCCGTTGGCCGGCATCGGTGCCGTCCTGGTCAGTCTGACCCTTGTGACGCCCTTTGCCTTCGAGGCTTTCGGTGACAACGCCTTCATCGCTCTCGCTATCGCCGCAGGTCTGCTGACGGTCGCAGCGACACGCCTGGCCGAGCGCGCACCGCCCCGCCGCGCGCTATGGCTCATCTTTGGACTTGGGATCGCACTGAGGCTCTATGTGCTGCTGTTCGATCCGCTTCTGTCCAGTGACATCTATCGCTATGTCTGGGACGGCAGGGTTCAAGCCGCCGGCATCAACCCCTACCGCTATTTCCCCGCCCATGAGGCGCTGGCGTTTCTCCGCGATGGGACGATCTTTCCCCATATCAATCGCGCCGATTTTGCCGTCACGATCTATCCGCCGGTGGCGCAGTTTTTCTTCCTCATGGTCACGCGGATGGGTGAAAGCGTGGCCATCATGCGTATTGCACTACTGGGATGCGAGGCCGTCACCGTCACGCTGACCATACTCCTGCTGCGGCGGATGAACCGCCCGGTGACGCGCGTGATCGCCTATTTCTGGCATCCGCTTCCGTTGTGGGAGGTTGCCAACAGCGGCCATGTCGACGCGCTGATGGTTGCGCTGATGCTGTTGGGCCTGTGGATTGCCCTGACCGGCCATGCTCTCCGCGGAGCGGTCGTGATCGCGTTGTCGGCGCTGGTCAAGCCGATTGCCGCGCCTGTGCTGGCTGGGATCTGGCGCCCATGGGACCTTAAAATGCCGCTCGTCGTGATTGCCGCCGCGGCGCTTTGTTATCTTCCCTATTTATCGGTCGGTTGGGGAGTTCTTGGATTCCTGACCAAAGGCTATCTGACGGAAGAGGGGATCAGCGGGGGCAACGATCTCTGGCTGTTGTGGCTCTGGCGGCTTGCGTTCGGCGAGCATCGAGGTGACGTTGTCGCCTACGTCGTGCTCGCCGCGCTGGTCCTCGTCTTCAAGGGGCTCTCCGTGGCCCGCTGCTCGCATCACACCATCGCGTCCAGGCTTGCCGATATCAACATGCTGTTACTCATCGCCCTCCTGATGTTCTCGCCTAATTATCCCTGGTATTTTCTAGTCATCACGCCGTTTGCCGCTCTGTGCGGCTCCGTGCCGACGTGGGTCGCTTCGATCGGAGCTCTCTTGCTGTCTGAGCAACTCGACTGGGATTTCTACATTCCAAGAATGGTGACCAAATCGATTCTGTTCGGAGGTCTCTTGCTGGCTTGGGCCTTTACGGCCTGGAGGACCCACACCGCAGCGACAAAGGCATCGCAATGAGTCGTTCCGGTGAAGTGCCAGGCACTCCCGCGCCCATCGATCCGCGCCGCTACCATGAGTCGGTCGCGGACGAGCGCTCCGAGGTCGCCCGGCGTCCGCCGGTCTGCCTTTATCTGGAAGTGACCAACCGCTGCAATCTCTTGTGCACGACCTGTCCTCGCACCTATGAGGAGCTCGAGCCGCCGGCCGACTTGAGCTGGGACCTGTTCACGTCGATTGTCGACCAGCTTCCCGATCTCGTGCGCGCGGTTCTGCACGGCGTCGGCGAGCCGATGCTGGTCGCGAACCTGCCCCGGATGGTCCGTTACCTGAAGGAACGTGGCGTCTATGTCCTGTTCAACACCAATGGTACGGTGCTTAGCGAGCGCAACGGTCGAGCACTGATCGACGCCGGGCTGGATGAGCTGCGTGTATCGCTCGACGCGTCAAACCGCGAGAGCTTCAAGGCGATCCGCGGCAGGGACTATTTCGGCCGCATCATCCGCAACGTCCGCGCGTTTCGCGAGCTGCAGGAGCGGGAAGGGCACGACCGCCCGCAGGTTTCCGTTTGGCTCACTGGCCTCCGGGAGACTGTCGAGCAGCTCCCGGCATTTGTGCAAGTTGCCGCCGAGATCGGTGTCAGGGAGGTCTATCTGCAACGGCTCGTGTTTTTTGCGGAATCAGCCATTGGCAACGCGCGGCCCGATCAGGCGCTGTTCGAGCGCCTGAGCGAGGGGGAAGCGGCCTATCTGAAAGAGGCCGAGGATCTGGCGCGGTCTCTTGGCGTGACCTTCAGCGCGTCGGGCGCAGCCACCGAGCCCGGGTTAAGTCTGAAGGGTAGTGGTGACGGCTCGCCATGGGCGCTCTGCCGGCGGCCGTGGTCGTTGATGTATTTCACGGCTAATGGCCGCGCCTTGCCGTGCTGTATCGCGCCGTTTTCAGAGCACGGCTACGACAACTATACCCTTGGTCATGCGGGAGCGCAGTCGTTGCGCGACATCTGGAACGGACCTGCGTATCAGGACTTTCGTGCGGCGCTCCTTTCAGACACGCCGCCGAAGAGCTGCGCCAATTGCGGCCTGCGCTGGAGCCTGTGACCAAGATGGTGGCTGATGAGATCGGCGGCAAGCGGCCTGCCTCGCGCCGCCCGCCCGTCGTTTCGGCGATCATTCCGTGCCTCGACGAGGAAACGGCAATTGGTCAGGTGGTGACCGCGCTGCTTGCGCAGAATGTGAGTGAAGTCGTCGTTGTCGACGGGGCCTCGCGGGACCGAACTGCCCAGCGCGCCGAGGCCGCCGGAGCCCGTGTGATTGTCGAGCCGCGACGCGGCTATGGTCGCGCCATCCAGGCAGGCATCGCCGCTGCGCGCGATGACGCCGACATCCTGGTCTTCCTCGACGGCGACGGCAGCGATCCCGCGGAATTCGTCGCTGACCTGGTGTCGCCGATCGCCGCGGGGCAGGCGGTGTTCGTTCTCGGCTCGCGCGTTCGCGATTCACGTGAGCCCGGCAGCCTGGCGCCACAGCAGGTCGTCGCGGCCTATATCGGTGGGCTGTTGCTGCGCCTGGTCTACGGCGCACGCTTTACCGACCTCTCGCCGTTTCGCGCCATCCGGCGCGATGAACTGATACGTCTCGGCATGCAGGAGCAGACATACGGATGGAACCTGGAAATGCTGATGCGGGTCGCAGCCGCCCGCTTACCGGCACTCGAGATTGCCGTCGGGCAGCGGCGCCGGATTGGCGGGGTATCGAAGGTGTCCGGCAATTTCATCGCCGGCGTCAAGGCGGCCTGGTCCATTTCGGCGACGTTTGTCCGTCTTGCGCTTGAGCTGCGGCACCAGAAAATCCCCCGCAGAGAATAAGTTGCTAGGACCACCTCGCCCCGCTCATGTCCGCCTTCGCCCCGAAGGCGGGCTTTGGCGGACAAGAGAGCGGGGCGAGGGAGCGCACCTCCGCCGCTCCAGGTCAACGTAGTCTCATCGCAGTGATACCGAACCCGCAGCCGGTTCAACCAAAAGCATCATGCCCCAGGGTGCCGGCCTGCATCAGGGATCAGCGAGTGCCGAGACCATCTGGACACGCAACAATATCTCCGGGAGATTTTCGACCCGCTTCCTCCGGTGCAGAGAACACCGCCAGGTATCCGCCATCGCCAGCGAGCTGATATGTGGCGATCTCGCGATAGCCAACCGCGGTCAGTTCGCACCGCAAGAGTTTAATTGGCGTGCCGTGCTCCGATGTTGGACGCTCGAGGTCGACAATGCCGACCCGCGCACCCCGCTTCAAGGCGGGCGCGAGATTGTAAAGGAAGGCATAGGGCTGGGCTATCTCGTGATACATGTGCACGAGGAGTGCGGCATCCAGTGAGGAAGCGGGCAGGCGCGGGTCGTGTGGTTCGCCCAGCGCGAATATGACATTTGTCAGCTTCAGGGCTTCCGTTCGCCTGGCGAGTTCGATGAGGTAATCCCGCGTGACGTCCTCGGCGATGACGGAGCCGCTTGGGCCGACGAGAGGCGAGAGCCGGACGGTGTGGTAGCCACTACCCGCACCAATGTCGCCGACCATCATGCCTGGCTTCAGTTCAAGAAGACCGGCGATCTCAGCGGCCTCATTCAGGCGATCGCGGTGCTCCTCGCTGGAGCGGCGGGGGCTGACGATTGGCGCAACCGGTCGCTGCGGGGAGGGGAACGCGGTTGCCGGGTCTCCCGGCGGAGCAAGATAACCAATGTCGGCGGCGAATGCGCCAGTTGCGCCCAGCGCCACAAGAAGCATCACAATGCGCGCCAGTGCCGTCATGTGCTCGTCTCTCACCCAAAGCGACGGCGACTAACCCGCGATGTTGAAGAACCAGCCAATAAAACCCTTCCCGTCGCGTACAGCCGGGACTTTGCGGCGCAGCCAGCCATCAAGACCGAGGCTGCGGCCGGCAGCATCCAACACAAACAGGAACATCACAATGGTCAGGCACATGTAAGTCCACGGCCACTCGGAGGGATTATCATACAGGCCGAGCCAGAGTTGCAGAGTATAGGCGATGGCCAACACGCCCACGAAACGCACGGCAAGCCCGAGCACCATCGACCCAGCGAAGGTCAGCTCGGCAAGAAAAACAATGGGTCCAAACACGGCCATGTGAGGCAACACGAAATCCTTCATGAAGGCGCGATGAAACTCAAATGCCGCGTTGGTCGATTCCTGTTCGGTCCAGTATTGCAGACCGTCGGACACCGGTAGCGGCAATTTCCACAACATGCCCTGGAACCACAAGCAGCCGATCAGGACCCGCACCAGCCAGATTCCAAGGTGCCGGCCAGTCCGTTGCGCAGGATCCTCACGCCAATTCCGGATGGCAACTACAACGCTGATGAGCAATAGCGCCCAGAACAGCGCCAGGATCAGATAGCGCCAGTTTCCCTGATGGAGATAATCATTCGTCGTCGCGGTCAGGAAGTGCCAGACATCGGTGAAGGGATTTGTGGGCATCGGCGCGTGCTCCGGGAATCGAATAGTTATTCATCGAACGCTTATTCTACGCATCGATTGGTGAGATCGTTACGCTGCGTGACAACGGCGCACCACCATGCGGGCGGCGGACCGAGCAGCGCGCCATGGCCTTACATCTCAGTCGTTCGGACGCGCCCCTCCGACAGTCATTGCGCGTTGATCCACTTGTCGGATCCCATCAGCTTGACCGACACATCCGAGATGGAAATCGAAAACGGCTGTCCGTCGACCGTCCCCTGGTGATCCATCGAGATTAGAAGCGGGCCGGCCTTCTTGTAATCCTTATAGGTCGCCATCACGAGCTTGGGTGGGTTGTTGGCGCCCCGGTGGTAGACAATCTCCTGGATTCGCCTGTCGTCGCCAATGTAGAGGTCCCACGCATCGCCGGGCTGGTAGCCACCTTCGGAAGGATATCTCGCCACGACTCGCTTGGCCGAACCTTCGCCGAGGGGGAGTTTCTGCGTGCCCTCATCGGTCACAGTCGCGCCGTCCCATACGATGTGGAACGGCAGCAGCAGCCAATACTGATCGTTGGCGAAGGCCGGATCGACGTCCTTCTTGATCGCATCGCTTTGGCTATCGAGCTGTGAGCGCTGATAGCTGGCCTTGACCGGGTTGCCGTCCTTGTCCTTCCCCTCGTAGGCGATCGCGTCGGTCTTCGGACTCCATTCCCAGGTGTGAGAAATCTTGAGATTGGGCGCCTCCAAACTCCAAGTGTACCGGATGGTTTCGATTTGCCCAAACGAATCAACGCCGTAGGTCTTGGCTATCTGTTCGGCAATCGGTGGGCTCTGCTGCGCCCTGGAAGTCCCAGGGAGCATCAACAACGTGCTGAAGGCTAAAAGGCGGATCACATGAATGCTGCTCATGTCGAACTCCTGAGGTTTGCGTGCAATTGCATTGATCAAGCCGGGCTGGGTTGCCCGGTGACATTCGCGCAGAAAACTGCGCCGAATCTACGATTGGGCGAATCGACGATTGAAAAGGACAGGCCTGGGCGAAACGTGATCGCAGCGGCGCGCAGCTCCGATCGGATCAGCGTCCCGAATGGCAAAACGCCAGCGAAATCGCGTGCGCGTAAAGGGCGATTTCGTGAGGCGAT
>VAZG01000288.1 GCA_005885285.1 Alphaproteobacteria bacterium
GGCGACCGGCACCGCGAAATCCGAGCTGCCGCATAATCCCATGTCGGCGGACCGCGTCCGCTGGGAGCACATCCAGCGCATCTATGAAATGTGCAATCGCAACGTCTCGGAAACCGCGCGGCGGCTCAACATGCACCGCCGCACCCTGCAGCGCATTCTCGCCAAGCGCGCGCCGCGATAGGCGATGGGGTCGGATGGGCCGAGCGCTTTGCGTGCCCACCGATCTAGATCTCCGGCTTCGGTCTATTTGATCCGCTCGCCGAGAAAATAGGTCAGCATTGTACCCCGGCCCTTCAGCGCGACCGGCCCGCGCAACTCGCAACAGAACCCATCCTTGACACGTTGGTACGTGCTTTCCGATATTTGAATACGGTTGGGCAATCCAGAGGACTCCAGACGGCTTGCGATGTTGACCGTATCTCCCCAGACATCGTAGATGGACCGGTGCTGACCGATCAGGCCAGCGACCACCTCCCCGGAGTGGATGCCTATCCGCACTTCGAGCATCTCGCCAAAGCGCTTCCCGCTCTCACGCACGACATCGATCATGCCCAGCGCCATCTCGGCAACTGAAAGGGCGTGACCAGGGCTTTCTTCCGGCAGCCCGCCGGCCGCCATGTAAGCATCGCCGATGGTCTTTATCTTTTCCACCTTGAGGCGCTTGGCGAGCTTGTCAAAAGCGGAGAACAAGCCGTTCAGCAGTTCAACGATCTGAGCCGGGGAGTGTCGGCCGGCAAGGTTGGTGAAGCCGACTAAATCGGCAAAGAGGATCGTTGCATCGGGAAAACGGTCGGCGATTTCGATTTCACCTTGGCGGATTCGGCTCACGATCGTTCCCGGCAGGATGTTGAGCAATAGGGATTCCGTCTTGGCCTTCTCCGTCCGTAACTCATTGGTAAATGCCCGTTCGCGGTCGCGCAGCCGCTTTCGCTCCAGGGAAGCTTCGATGCGAGCGCCGAGGAGCACCGGATCGAAGGGTTTTGCAACGTAGTCTTCCGCCCCGGCCTCGATGCAACGCACGGTGCTGTCGATCTCGTCCAACGCCGAGATCATTATTACGGGAATGTGCTGGAGCGTTGGATTGGCTTTCAGCCAAGTTAATATCTGTAATCCGTTTATGTCGGGCATCATGAGATCAAGCAGGATGAGATCAAACTCGGATTTGGCCATCGCCTCCAGAGCCGATCTTCCGCCATCGGCGGTATCGACCGCATGGCCTTGGCGGCGCAGCCTGCGCGAAAGCAAATCGCGATTGGCGTCCGTGTCATCAACCACCAGGATCCTGCCCGACAAAAGATTGGTTTTGGGTTTGGACATGATCGGTTGAATCGATCGCATGATTTCGCCCACCAGATCACGTGGTGGGGTCGCGGCACGAGACGCATCTGACGACTTTACCTCCTCGGTCAAGCCAATCAGCCGATCAACTTGCCCAAGCAGCTGTTCGGCGGCGGCTACGACCTTTGCGATATCGGTGAGCAGGTCTTCGCGGCCGTTATCGCGCGCTTCTTCCAAGATCAGTTCGCTATAGCCTTTGACCGCGTTCAGCGGCGTCCGCAAATCATGTCGCAGCGTCATTTTGAAAGCTGCAGAATCGTCCCCAACCGCAAAACCACCCTGCGTCGCGAGACTTACCAATTGATCGAGCTGCTCCTGAAGCAAACGTCCCGACGAATGAATGCGACCAAGGTCTGAGGCTAACGATTGATCCTGGCTGCAACGGGCGTCCTCGATCAAGATCTCGGTTAGTCCCAGAATGGTAGCGATCGGGGCCCCGAATTCCTGGCGCACGAAGGCGATGAGGGCGCGCTCCACGCGCTGGGCTGAGTCAGTCATTTTGACCGGAACCAATCTGTCGTCATCATCGGGAGCGTCGTAGCAGAGCGTCGATCTTTTCAAGCAAGCGAGGCATCTCGATTGGCTTTGTGTCGTAGTCGTCGCATCCGGCCTTGAGGGTCTTTTCTCGGTCACCGGACATCGCATGCGCCGTTAGCGCAATAATGGGAATGGCGGAAGTCGCATCGGCGGCTTTGACGCGCCGCGTGGCCTCCCACCCATCAATCACCGGCAAGCTCATATCCATTAAAATGAGATCGGGAAGTTCGCTTTGGGCCAGGGCGACGGCCTGTTCACCGTCGATTGCCATTACGACCTCAAATCCTTTCCGGACCAGCCGGCGCGAGAGCATGTCGCGGTTCATTTCGTTATCTTCAACCAACAAAATCTTCGTCATCAGATCACCATCAAAATCATCAGTAACTGTTACATCGCACTGCTGGCGCGCGCGGGACGGCGACCCACGGCTTTGCCGATCGCCGCGGCAACATCCCGATCGATTGAACCGCCTTTCTCGATGACGGTGCGCACCGAGAGCAGACCTCGTTCTGCGGCAGTCAATTGCTTGGCCGTGATGATGATCACGGGAACATGGCGCCAATCGACGCGACTCTTGAACGTGTCCAGGAATTCGAAACCGTCCATCTCTGGCATCATCAAGTCGAGCAGGATCAAGGCTGGCGCTGGATTCTCGGCAAGCCAGGAGAGGGCCAAGCGTCCATTTGTCACCTCTGCGACCGTCAATCCCATCTTCTCGATCGTATGCCGTACCGTCTCGCGCGTCGCAGCATCATCTTCGACCAGGAGGATCGGACCGTCACGAGACAACAGATTGCGCAAGAGCGAGATCAGCTCTGCGCGATCGACCGGCTTGGTCATGACTTCGGCAGCACCGAGCGAAAGCCCGATGCCGCGGTCTGGGGCCACGGTGACCATGATAACGGGTATATCGCAAAGTTCAGGGTTCGCCTTGAGTGCGCTGAGAACGGCCCAGCCATCCGTTTTCGGCATTAAAACGTCGAGCGTAATCGCATCCGGCCGCAGTTTAAGGGCGAGTTCCAACGCCTCGTCGCCGCCGCGAGCCTGCACGGTCTGGTAGCCTTCGCGCCTTAGATTCGTCGTAAGCAAATCCCTTGAAGCCGGATCGTCGTCGACGACCAGGACGGTGACCTGTGACTTATCCTCATCAGCGGACTGAGGTGCGGACTCCTGGGAGAAGTCGACCGGCATCTCCGACTGCTTGGGCTCCGTCACTTGGTCGGGAATGACGATCGTGAAGGTCGATCCTTCTCCAACCCGGCTCGCGACGGAAATGTCGCCGCCGAGCAACCGGCAGAAGTGTCGCGTGATGGCAAGACCAAGGCCGGTTCCGCCAAATTTTTTGGTGGTGGAAGCATCAGCTTGGCTGAAGGCCTGAAATAACCGCGCGAGCTGTTCCTCGCTCATGCCGATCCCGGTATCCGAGATCGTAATTTGGATCATAGCTCGATCGTTACGTTCAACTGCGAGCGTGAGCTTGCCATCCTGGGTGAATTTGCTGGCGTTGCTAAGAACATTCAGGAGGCACTGCTTCAATTTGGTGCGGTCGGTACGCACGGTGCCTATGCCACCCGTCATACGGGTCTCGAGCGTATTGCCGTTTTTTGCCACCAAGGGTCTTATGATTGCTCCCACCTCTCCGAGCAGCGACGAAAGCTCGATTTCCTCGATGTAAACCTCCATCTTGCCGGCCTCTACCTTTGATAGGTCGAGGATGTCATTGATCAGCCCCAACAAGTGGCGGCCGGCACCTTCGATTTTCTTCAAGTCAGGTACAAGTTGCTCTTGACCGGTGTCCCCCGCGTCCTCCTGCAGTATCTCGCTGTAACCGATGATGGCATTGAGGGGAGTGCGCAATTCGTGACTCATATTGGCCAAGAATTGGCTCTTGGTTCTATTGGCGACTTCCGATAACTCACGCGCCTGCTCGAGCTCGAGATTGTGCTGCCGGAGCTCCGTAATGTCGGAATAGACGGCGACCGTTCCACCACCCTGAATTCGGCGCTCGCTAATGCGGACGTAACGGCCACCATACCGGTATTCGGCAAATCCGCCGGAATGTTCGCGCCGCGCCTTGCGCTCGGCAATCCACTCCTGCGGGCTCTGCCCGCCCAGGTCGACAAGCGAGCGCGAGATCACGGCCTCTAGCAGCTCTGTGAAAGTGGTGCCTTGTTTGATGATGTCGGCGAGGCCTGGGTAAATTGCGCGAAACTGCTCGTTGAAT
>VAZG01000289.1 GCA_005885285.1 Alphaproteobacteria bacterium
GGCGACGTCAAGCTGCTCGCCGCATCAGGCGTCTGGATCGGAATTGCCGGCGTGCCCGTACAGCTATTGGTGGCATCCTTGACCGCGCTTGCGGCTGCAGGATTTATGCGCCTCAGCGGGCATGCGATGACGCGGCAGACATCGCTGCCATTCGGCCCTTTCCTTGCGCTGGGACTGGTAACGGCGTTCGCGCTCCAGCAAGCGGGCTGGATGAACGGATTGACCGACGGATGATCCGAAAAAACCGTCAGCCATGTTTAGAAAAGGTATGCGCAA
>VAZG01000290.1 GCA_005885285.1 Alphaproteobacteria bacterium
GTCGACAAAGATTCCAAAACTCTCCTCGTCGCCGGCAATGGTGCCGACCAGCGACAATTGCGGACGTTCGACGCGCGGCGGCTTCGGCGGGGGCGGCGGCGCGCGCGGCGGCGGCGCGGCAGCGACCGCGGGGGGCGGCGGCCGGCGCGACGGCGAAAAGATCGGCCGCTCGCGCGTGACCGACAGACTTGAAAGCGGAATTTCCCAGAGCGGATTGGGGCTAAGCACGCGCTCCGGAGCGGGAGGCTGCGCTTCCGGCGGTCGCACCGTGATCACGGGCGCAGGCGTCGCCGGCTGGTCCCAGACGGTCGAGATTGACGGCGCGTCCGTACGACGCGAGGTGTCAACGTCAGGAGCGTCGGTCGGCAGCGCAAGGGTCACGGCGGGAGCTGCGAGCGCCGTCGCAGCCATCAGTGCGAGGGCTGCGCGGCGTTTGCCTTTCGTGTGCGACCTCAAGATTTCGCGGATTGTCATTTTGGACCTTGCCATTGCCCGGAAACGCTCAACAGCACGCGCAGCTTGCCCTCGCCGGAGGAGACGAAGCTTGCAGGCGCCTGCACGGAGAGTTGCTCGACGAACAGGAAGGGCTGGCCAGCCTCCAGGTCGTAAAGCAATTGCTGCAGCCCCGGCTGGTCGATGTCGCAGCTTGCGACGATGGTAAGGAAGCCGGACTTGGCTTGTGTGCCCTGCAGGTCGATCTGGGACGACAGCACGTTGCCGCCGAGTTTTGTCACCACAGCGGTCACGCGGTGCAATAGAGCTGCGCCGGCGACCGTCACGGTCTCACCCTCCAGGAACGGCGAACCCGCGGGTGCCGCGACGCCGATACCTTGCCCGCGGCCCGTGGCCAACTTCCGACCCTCGAGTTGCTCGAGCATCGTCCTAAGGCCTGCGACCTCCGCACGCTGTTTCACAACATCGGTGACGGAGCTTCCAATCACGAACAGCAGCAGGAACATCACGCAAAGGTATGAGCCTGCTGCAAAAATCGGTGCGGCCAGAAGCTTTCTCAGGGTTGGGTTCTGGTTCATGAGCCGGACCCGAAATAGGGCGTGATATGCGCCTCGATGTGGAAGCGTTCGCCCTGTTCGTTCTGGCCGCGCGTGGTCGGCGCAAAGAAGGTCGCGCGGGCGAACTGCGGCGACTGCTCCATCAGCTTGATGAGCGAGGGCGCATCCTGCGTCAGGCCCACGACCTGCACCTTGTCGCCCTCGACCCTGAGCTCCGTCACATAGGTCGTATCCGGCAGCGCGCGGGAGATCGCCTCCAACACCATGACGCTCGAAGCCTGCGTCTGTTTGCGCTTGGCAAGCAGCGTCTCCGCGGACCCGCCCCCCTGATTGGCGCCCAGCGCGGCGCGGCGCTGCGCGCTCTGCCGCGACAGGTCCTGCTGCTCGGCGTCGAGAGCGCTGCCGACATAGCTTGCAACCGCAAGCGACGCCGCTGCCGCCAGCGACGTGCCAAGCAGTATCCGGCGCGCCAGGCGCGGCACGTCGATCGCGGTGCCGGCACTTTCCAGCGACCGCTGGAACACCTTGATCGGCTCCCTGGATTGCGACGCGTCGCCCGGATCGACCAGACCCGCAACGGATGCGGCCCCGACACCCGCGGCAAGCCTGAGCAGCGGCTGGATCCTCGGCTGCGAGGTCGCCGCGACAATCAGCGCGATCCGATCGCCAGCGATCGGCTCCGGCGCCGTGATACCGAACACGGCATCGGCTGCCGTCCACGGCGTCAGGCGGTCGACCTGGGCGCGGACCATGCCGTCGAGGAAGTCAGCTGCGGCCTTTGGAAAGTCGATCGTGCGGAACAGCACCTGGTCCGACCGCATGACCACTTCGATGCGGCTGCCCCGCAATGCCGCCTGCCATTCACCGCCGAACGCCGGCTCGGGCCTGCCGTTCGCCAGGCGAAAGGAAAATTGCGGCAGCACCGCGCCCTTGCCCGGCGAGATGACGCGCGCGGTGAAATTGCCAGGCTCGCGCTCGACAAAAAGGACCCGCCGCCGCGGCGCGAACCGGGTCACGATCGCCTCCATCGCGGCGGCAACGGCGGCTATCCAGACTGCGAATAATTCCTTCAGCTCCGACAGCATCGCCTGTTGTCTCCCCTCACACTTTCGCCGGCGCGCGCCTCGGCGCCACGACGTCGTTCTGCCACGAGAGCACCTGGTAAGGATCCTCCTCCCCGTGCAATGAGATCACCACCTCGGAGGCGTGCTCCCGGCCGTTCGGAAACCGGACGCGGATTCTCAGGCGATAGGCCTGGCTCTTTTGCGTGATTGCGTTGCTCTTGGCTCCGCCGAGTGCCGTCGCAATCGCCTGGGGGTCATTGGGCAGCGAGCCCCGATCGTCCAGAAATTGCCTGAGCACCAGCGGCGTCATGCCGGGCAGTGCGGCAACAACTTCAGGCGGCGCGTTGAGCACATCGACACCGGACCCACCCGAGAACACGGTGACGAACGGCAGCGCGCGCTCGACCAGCACCGGCGGCAGCCCAAGCACAAGGCCAAGCTCGTAGACATGAGCAAACGGCGCCTGCCGCGGTCCATAAGAGCGGCCCACCGCACGATAGAGCGCTTCCTCGGCGCCAGCGCTCGCCGCAGTCGCTCTTGTCCGCCAGCCAACGATGCGATCAGCAAATTGCCCTGCATCCTCAGCGGACGCGCCGAGCACCGCGAACAGGCCGGCGAGCAGCTCCTTTGGCGCGGCATTGAGATCGATCCGCGCCGCCTCCGAGACAAAGAAGACCGCAAGATCAGCGCCATTCAGCCGCGTTTGAAATGAACCCTGCGCCGGCCGCCCATCGTCGCCCGCGAGCCGCAATTGGTAGGCAGTGAGTTCGACGCCTGCCGAGACCAGCGCTTCCGCCTGAAGCGCCGTGTCA
>VAZG01000291.1 GCA_005885285.1 Alphaproteobacteria bacterium
CGATAGCACTCGCTCGCTCGCGGCGTCCCGCAGCGTGAGCTTGATCGCCTTCGGCAGAGCATCCATTTCGTGCCAATCGTCGTGGAAAGCACCCTCCTGATCGGCATAGGCAAACGACATCCGCAACGGCACTCGCAGCAGCACCACCGGATCGACGAAATGGATCTGCCCGGATAGCGAGACATCGGAGGACAGCGGCGCAAACGGCGCGCGCGAGCGCACGGTCACGAGCCGTCCCTGATCCATGGTCTCGCCGAACCGCACCACGTCGAGGCCAATCCCGACATTGGGACCGAGCGCGGTGCGCACGAAAGTG
>VAZG01000292.1 GCA_005885285.1 Alphaproteobacteria bacterium
GACCGGCGGGTGCCGTGATGAGAAGCTATTCGAGAGAAACGCGAACGACCCCGCTTGCCATCATGCCCACACAACGCGCCGCACTTACCGACAGGTCGATTACGCGGCCGCGAATAAACGGTCGTCGATCGGTTATTCGGCAGCGAATTGACCGTCCGGAGTAAGAGAAGTCTGACCACATTTCTGTACTTCCGTAGACCACTGTCACGGTCGGAGGTAGGTCCAGCCTTTCTCTTGCAGTTCCGTCAAGTGAACGACGCCTGCCGGTACGATGACGGCTTCGGAGACAAGGGTGATTGGCTTACCCTCTTTTTTCTCCATGTTCTCCTTGGTGTTGTTGCAAGCGGAAAACTGAACCGCGCTGGGGAATGCATAGTCCTTTAATTGCTTGATCCGATCCTTCACCGGCGAAGTATCGTCGCGCAGCATGTGTAGACCCGGGCCGTAGGTGACCAGGTCGACTTTTATGTCGACGTGTTTGGCACGATAATAATCGATCAGATTGGTCGCATTATTAAGCGCGAGATTCATCACCGCCGGATCATTCTGATCGACTTGAATGAGGATACGGTGAGGCTTTGCGGCTGGTATGGCAGCCAAGGCCTTCAAAGTTTTGATCTTTGCGGCTGACGTTTTTTTGGACGGATAAGTTGGCTGCTTCTTGGCCGCTGTTGTCTGCTCGTCGACCGCGAAAGCCACGGAAGTGAGGGACAGCGATGCGAAAACCACGAGGACTACCCAACGAAACCATGTGCGCATGATGTACTCCTTTAAAAAATGAAAACTGTGTGCGGCCGACTGGAGCGAGAATACACGAGCCCAACCGCGCCTTATCTAGTGCTAATAAAATGTGCTGTTCGAAGCGGCATTAAACGCCATGGTGATCAGCTTGCCAACCGAAAAGAGACGCTTGTCAAGCCTATGGCCTCCTCGCGATCACATGACCTTTCGGTCGTATGCCGAGCTGCTCTATCTTCGCACGAAGGTTGAAATCGCCTCGTCGCGGCGTGCCATTGATGCAACCCCCAACGTCCCGACGCATCGAACCGGACCCGTGGGTTCAGGGAAGCCCCAATAGGCGAAGGCTTGTGCAAAGCATATAAGGCGTAGTCGCGAGCTTCGCTCCAGTTGTTGATGTCCAGAGATCCATCTCGACTCGCCGCGCAATCTGCTCGACCGACGGGGTCGCACCACGCAAGTCGCGGCCGACGCGCGGCTGAGCGGCCGATACCGTTTCGCGCGCGATGGTGTGAAACAATGCGCTGACGAGCTTCCCTCGTCGTCGGTCATCCGTCGCCGCTGATCGCGATCGAATGCGAGCAGGTGATAGTCGGCGCAATAAATCAGGATGCCGCGGACGCCTTGGCTGCGCATTTCTCGATATGGGCAAAATATGGTTTGGCTGTAGGGTTGCGGCCTTTGCTGTGATAACGAAATTAAGCGAAGTGAAGCCGCTGAATTGAACCGGTGTGGCTTGCAACAAAGTCCCTGGCGTGTTCGGGTACTGGTACGCCATCGATATCGCAGCGGGTTTGAATTTCTTCGGCTACTTGGTTGGAAACATCCTCGATCCAGTGCTCAAGTGTGTTGAAGGCCATGACGCGAACCGGAGCGTTGAACTGGGCGGTTAGGAGATCGGAGATGATCGTTTCGAGGTCCTCCCGCTCGATCCCTTTTTCGGGGCAATCGCTTGCGTGACGCTCCGGAACTATCGAACACAAGGTAGACGGTCTGATCAGCGCCGTAAGGCACTACCGCCGGCAACCAATTTGGCATATGCATCTCCACGTTGCTCTGCTTCGAGCAAGTTACTGTAGCGTCTGCCACACTACTTCTAGTCGGAAGCCGACAATCTGGATGCACTGTTGCGCAACTTTTTGTACGGCATTTGATGGCTGCCCTTTCGTCGCCATGCAGCCCGGGCATGGTTGCCGAGTCGCACGCCCGTCGTCATCCTTATGAACCAGAGGTTCGGCGCCAAGCACGCCCTGGATCGTTTCTCTGCACCGGCTTGTCCGTAATGGAAAAAGATCAACAGCTTAGATAAGAGCGCGTCCTCGCCGTTCGCGGCTGACCTAGTCCGGCCCACGCGATCGGTCCGGTAGGGGTGGAGGCGCAGACGCGCATCCAGACAATCGTCGCTGTCCAATTGCGGGCACTCGCGAGCTCTCAGCATTGACGACCAGATTGCTCGTCCATTCAGGTTTCGCGGAAAGCGCGGGAAAAGCTGTCGAAGACCGGCTTCATCATGTACTCGAAAAACGTACGCTCTCCGGTCTTGATGTAAACGTCGGCCGGCATCCCGGGCGTCGGGATGAATTCAGGCATGCGCCTGAGAATGTCATCTTGGTCCAGGCGGACCCGAACGACATAGAATTCCCGACGCGTGTCACTGTCGGGCTGTGTTTCGGTCTTCACCTGCACTTGGCTCGCCAAGGCGTCCGCGGACACGTAGATGACGCTCGCCCCGACCATAGGCGTGATGCGCTGGTTGAGCGCCGAAAGCCGCACCAGCGCCTCCTGGCCTACGCTCACGTGCGAAATGTCCTTGGGATTCATATGTGCCTCGATGATGCGCTCTTCGCCTATCGGTAGGAGCTCAAGGATCACGGCGCCAGGAGAGACGACCCCGCCCGGCGTATGGAAGTTCTTCTTCACCACGATGCCACGAACCGGCGAACGGACGTCGACCCGGTCGACCACGTCCTGGGCGGCGCGAATCTGCTCCTCGACGTCGTCCAGATCCGCCTCGGTCTCGCGCAGCTCCTTGATCGCATCCCGGAGCGCCGTCGAGTGGAGCTGGGCTATTTTTTCGTTCGCCTGGGCGATCCGCTCCTTCGAATCGGCGATGCGGCCGAGATACTCGCCGAGCTCTCCGCCGAGACTCGCCTCGGAGCGTCGCAGCGCCAGCACGTCCGACTTGCGGACCAACTGCTGGCCAAGAAGCGAATTCTTGTCCTTCAGCTCTTCCGCGAACAGGGCAATACGCTGTTTGGTGGACTGCACTTGAGCCTGATATCCGCGAATGCTTTCCTCCAGCCCCGCGATTTGCTTCAGGAGTACGCTTTCCTCGGTCGCGAGACTAGCCTGGCGTGCCCACAGTTCGGCCCGTTGCCGCTCAAGAATCGCTTTGATTTCCGGATCACGTGCGCTCTCGCTGAATGCGGAAGGAGCGTCGATTGTCTCTGAAGAGCTCATTTCGGCTTCAAGACGCGCCTTCATGGCGAGTAGCC
>VAZG01000242.1 GCA_005885285.1 Alphaproteobacteria bacterium
TCGTCCGATCGCTTTTAGCGACTCCCCGCGCTTCCAGCGATCCCATAACTCCGTTTTCTCCGCCGCAGTAAACCCTCTATGAAATTTGTGACCCATCAACCCCCACTCCATCTCTCCTTCAAGATAAAGTGTTGCGTCGACCGGTTGAGACCACCGCAGCATAGCGGACATAGCCAGGCTTGGCTGTCGCTCGCTCCAATCGCGAATGACCCCATTTCGGACATGAGTGGCTCGTGCGGATATTGTTACTGGTCCGCCGAAAATGCATAGCCACGAAATGAAGGTGCCTTACACTCCGCTTTAACGCGGCGTGCTGCGCCACGAAGCCGGCCATCATAGGAGGACGTCGTGACTAAAATTGCGAGTTTCCTATCATCAACAAGCGTTCTTCTGTGCCTATCGCTTCCGCAGGACGCGGTGGCTCAACAAATCACGGGCACGCCGGGTTCGCCGGCCGCCACAACAACGATCGAGGGCAGTCAGCTTCCCTCCGAGCCTCCCAAGTTTGGCGGCGTAATCAACGAGACTGCCAAGGATTCCAAGCCGTATTGGCCACCCTCGGTAGTACCGCCCAAAGGCGCGCCAAACGTGTTGCTGATCATGACCGATGATCAAGGCTATGGCGTGTCTGGCACCTTCGGCGGTGTCATCCCGACCCCGAGCATGGATCGCATTGCCGACACGGGATTGCGCTATACGCAGTTTCACTCGACGGCGCTCTGCTCGCCGACGCGGGCAGCACTGATCACCGGCCGCAACCACCATTCAGTCGGATTTGGCGTTATCGGTGAAATGTCCACCGGCTATCCGGGCTATGATTCCGTCATTGGCCCCGAAAGCGCGACGATCGGAACAATTCTCCGCGATAACGGATATGCCACGTCGTGGTTTGGGAAAAACCACAACACTCCCACCTATTTGTATAGCGCTGCCGGACCGTTCGACCAATGGCCCGTGGGCATGGGCTTCGAGTACTTCTACGGGTTCATGGGCGGCGAGACAGACCAGTGGACGCCATACCTGTTCCGCAACACCACCCAGGTATTTCCATGGGTCGGCAAGCCCGGCTACAACCTCATCACCGACATGGCGGACGACGCCATCAACTACATGAATAGCTTGAACGCCGCCGCGCCGGACAAGCCGTTCTTCGTCTATTACGTACCGGGCGGCACGCATTCGCCGCATCAACCGAAGAAGGAATGGATCGACAAGTTCAAAGGCAAGTTCGACATGGGTTGGGAGAAATTGCGCGAGCAAATCTTCGCCAACCAGAAGCGGCTCGGGGTCATCCCGGCGAACACCCAGCTTACCCCTTGGCCGGATACCCTGCCGAAATGGGACTCGCTTTCTTTTGTACAAAAGAAATTGTACGCGCGAGAGGCGGAGGTATTTGCCGCTTACGCAGCCTATACCGATTATGAGATTGGCCGCGTCATCCGGGCGGTCCAGGACATGGGCAAGCTCGACAACACCCTGATTATCTATATCAGCGGCGACAACGGCACCAGCGCCGAAGGCACCCTTGAGGGCACCCCGAACCAGATGACAGCCTACAACGGCATTCTGAAACTGCCTGAAACCGAACTGATGCTGCACTATGAGGATTGGGGCTCAGAAAAAACCTACCCGCACATGTCAGTGGCATGGTCGTGGGCATTTGATACGCCTTTCAAATGGACCAAGCAGGTTGCATCGCACTTCGGCGGCACAAGGCAAGGGATGGCCATTTCGTGGCCCGGCCACATCAACGATGTTGGCGGCATTCGCACGCAATTTCATCACATCATCGATATTGTGCCGACAATCCTTGAAGCCGCAGGGATTCAGGCGCCGGCCACGGTCAACGGCATTGCGCAAAAGCCCATTGAGGGCGTGAGCATGACCTACACCTTCGACAAGGCGAATGCTAACGCAGCCTCGAAGCGCGACACTCAGTATTTCGAAATGTTCGCCAATCGCGGAATTTACCACGATGGTTGGTACGCGTGCACGACGCCACCCGTGCCGCCATGGCTCCTGGGAACGGAAAAGCTCCCCGAGATCAACGACTACAAGTGGGAACTCTACAACATCGCTGACGACTTTTCGCAGAACAATGATCTCGCGGCCAAAAATCCGGAAAAATTGCGGGAGCTACAGGCGTTGTTCCTTACGGAGGCGGCGAAGTACCAAGTCTTGCCGCTGGACAACTCGGTGCTACCCCGCCTCATCACGCCGCGGCCGAGTGCGACGGCCGGCCGAACCGTTTTCACATTTTCTGGTGAGAACGCCGGCATTCCGGACGGTAGCGCTCCGAGCATCCTCAACAAGGATTACACGATCACTGCCGAGGTTACCGTTCCACCAGGTGGCGCCGAGGGAATGATCGTGACTCTTGGCGGTCGCTTTGGCGGATACGCCCTATACCTGCTCAAAGGCAAACCAGTCTTCGTCTATAACTTGCTCGATCTAGAACGGTACCGCTGGGAAGGCGGCGTAGGCGGCCGCGATTTATTTAGCGATGCGCTCAAGCCCGGCAAGCACACGATTGTATTCGACTTCAAGTATAACGGACCCGGCCCTGGCAAAGGTGGCACCGGTGTACTGACGGCTGATGGCAAGCTGGTAGCCGCGAAGACGATCCCGCACACGATTCCGTTTCTCATGGCTATCGACGAAACCTTTGACATAGGAAGCGATACCCGCACAGCGGTCGACGACAGTTACAAACTACCGTTCCGCTTCACCGGCAAGATCGACAAACTGACCTACAAGCTTGGCGCGACTCAAATGACGGAGGATGATCAAAAGGTCATTCGACACGCGCTCGAAAGAGCACGGGATTGAACAAGGGCGAATGACTGGCGGGCTTCTTGTTGTTCAAGACCGTTTTACAACAGCAAACGCGATCAGATCGTGGCGCTAGCTGCCGGCTAACTTATGCTTGGCCGGCACTTGTTCAATCACTTCCCGCTCTCAGAGAGAAGGCCGAGAGTTCTCTACGGCCTTCTTCTGATCGGTAGCAGTAGGCCGAGCGGTTTTCGCACAGCGAGAGCTGGCTCAGCCCTCGGTGGAGCGGACCGAACGGCTGGCGCGGCGAGTTCCGATGGACAGCACAGTCAAGCTGACCTGAGCGAGGCCGGAGGATCCGATTGCCCGAGCGCCAGCCGGCGTCAGGTCGATTACTCGACCCCGGATATACGGGCCGCGATCGTTGATGCGGACGACGACGGAGCGGTCTGTCTGGGTGTTCGTGACCTTGACCATCGTGCCGAACGGCAGAGTGCGATGCGCCGCAGTGAGTGCGAAAGCATGGGCAAATTCGCCGTTGGCGGTCTGCTCGCCACTGTATACCGATGCAATTCCTGTCTGTGTTGCCGCCATAAGCGAACAAGAAAACGAAACAGATGCGATTAAAATTCCCATACCAAAAGCTGTGATGCGTCTAACCTTCACTCTATAGCCTCATATGTTGTTGATATTGTCATCAACTCGAAACAAGTTCGCAGTTGATCGAGGCCATTACCTATTCAAATGCGGTCATTGTGCGGCGCAACAAAATTTATTTTGAAGTTGCCCAAACCATGACGACGACAAATTACAGACCAGCCCCCTTTACGCGGACGATTCGGTATTTGGTCACTGCTCGCCCCAGCAGACGGCGGCCGCTCGCATGACGGATTGCTGCCGATCCCAATCTAGCACTCGTCTCCGAACGCAGCCTGACATGCGCAACGAACGCTAGGCGTGACCGATAAGGCTTTCGCCTCATCTTGCTCACGCACACTTCGTACAGAGGGGAGGACAGGCCGACTGTCTCTTAGAATGTCCGCTGATGGGGAAAACCGGAAGTGGTTGGCCTACGCGCGGCGTGCCGCGTCTTACCACCAGCGCGGTTGCATCGGTTGATAGTATTGGCCGGCGCGCGGGCGCGTGTTGCCAGGTTGGGAATTCCAATTGCGCTGGGAAAAGAAGCCGAAGCCGTCGTTACCCCAGTCGTCGCCGCT
>VAZG01000243.1 GCA_005885285.1 Alphaproteobacteria bacterium
GCGGACCAACCTTCACCCGAGCTGTATCGCGACGCCGCCGAGAAACTCAGAGTGCGGGCGGTAGACGGCTTCCAAATCGCCGGCGGCCCAGGCGACGCCACGGCGGCCGAGGAAATCCGCATTCCATCGCAGCGCGCGTTCCGCGAGCGCGAGCACCGCCGCACCGAAGGCATACTCGTCGACGGTGCTGTGATCGCTGCCCTTACGGCCATATGACCCCGCGTCGCGTCGCGCGACGACGATATAAAAAGCCGTCCCGCCGCTCCCTGTCGGGCGTTTACGGGCCTCGCACCAGCAGCCGGGTTCGAAAGCGCAAGGCGAGGCGCGGTTCAATCGAACAGCGTCGCCACGCGCTTCTTGATCCTATCGGCGATGTAGAGCGCCATAGCCTGAATCCCGGAGCATCTGCCCGGGTTCAGGGAAACCGTACTCGAATACCAGGCCGTCATTTCGCCGCCTTCGAGGCGCGGGCAGGTTGCCCGACAGCCGGCTCAGTAGTACCCGGCCCTACTCGACGATCGTTCCGGCTAGTTCGATCCCCGGGATTGCGGGCAATGGCGGCATCCATGCGTAGACGCCCTTGCGCACCAGCACTTCCGGCATGCTGACACCGATCGTCTCGGCCTTGACCAGGACCTCACCCTTCCGAGGCTGCGGCGTCGCGTCGGCTTCCGCCGGCGGCCGTGAGGCGGTCCAATAGCCGAGACCTACAATGCCGGCGCCGCTGATCGCGTTGCCGATCGTCACCCAAAGCAGGTTCCAACCCAAGCCGCCGAGCGTGACCGTCGGCGGATGCTCGGCAAGCAAAGCGATCGACAGCAAGGTCATATTGGCGACCGAATGTTCGAAGCCGCTGCCAATGAAGGCATAGACGCACCAGAAGATCGCGATGCACTTCGCGGTGTCGTTGGTCATCCGCGCCGAGGTCCAGATCGCGAGGCAAACCAGCCAGTTGCAGAGCATCGCCCGGGCAACGAGCTCTAGCGCCGGCGCGTTCATCTTGGCCGCGGCGATATTGAGGATCAGCGGGCTCTTGCCCGCCAGCGCGAGGCCGCCGCCCCCGGCTACAAAGATCGCAGCGAGAAAGACGCAGCCCGCGAGGTTTCCGGCCCAGGACGCACCCCAGCACGTGGCGAGGTCGCGCAGGCTCGTTCGTCGGCGCAGCCAGCCCAAGGTCATGAACATAGTGTGACCGGTGAAGAGGTCCGAGCCGGCGAAGATGACCAGCGTCAGGGCGATCCCAAACGAGGCACCCATTACGATTGGGCGGATACTCGGATCGACATTCGCCCCGACGCAGAAAATCAGAATAATTCCGAGCCCAACATAGGCCCCCGCCATCATCGAGCTGATCCAGAAGCCGACCGGCGAGCGCCGCAGAAACGCGGCCTTCGTGGTTGCTATCGTGGCAAATTGATCGACGGTCTCGAGAAACATCTCTTACTCCGGTTCAGTAGACGTTTTTTACGATCAGGGCGGTGACTTGTGGTGCAATGAGGGACTTCAGTCGATGTTTTCACCGACGGCGTCATTAATTTATAATCTGTGGGATAAGGGGGTCCCTCGTGAATATGACGATTGGACCGACGCTCTCACTTGGACAAGCCTAATCCGCCCACGCTCCGTAAAATAGTTGAGCGATTGCTCTCGAAATGTGAATTAGTTCACACTGAGAAAAAATGTTACTTAGCAGGTAACGTTACCCATTCCGATTGGCTCGGCTTGCTGATCGACCGCGAGGTCACTCATCGCACAAGCGCCTTACCGCCCGGCTGCGCTATGCCCGATTGCGCCACCACGCCGTCGTAGAGGACGTCGATTACCGAAACGGTCGTGCTCGGATTGGCGCAAGCGACTGGTCTGCCCCGGCTCCGGGGCAGCAGGTCGAATGGTGGTGAGCGGAGGCTAAGCGCCGCCGCCCCCGGATTTTGCTATCTGCTCGCCCAAACCATGATCATCGCCTGGTTTCCAATGGTCGTGAGGCTCGATCATTGCGGTTGGCTCGATACCCGCCTTGCGCGAGTTTGTTACCGAGCCGTCCGGATACAGATAGAGCGCCACGCCCATCGCGTCAGCCGTGCCTTGGTAGAAGTCCGCGGGCTTCATGTTCTTACCCTCCGCGGATAGCCTTGCATGAAAAGCGCCTGTTCGAGTGTGAGGCTCCTCACTGATCTCGAAGATTAGGGAGGGTCAATTTCCAATTCCGATGCACAATCCGGCCGGTCATGGCCGGCGCTTTCAAGGATCTGAAGGTGCTCGGGATCTTTCACGAGGAAAACCGGTTCGCACGAGACTCGCCGCTGGAGGGAGATGGATTCGAACCCTCGGTCCCCCGGCCACGGTGAGCTCCGTTGTCGCCCTTGTCGCACGGTGGGCTGCGAGGGATAGGGGCGCCGCAGTGGACGCCGCGGTTCAGCCCGCTTCCTTCTGCTCGGCGAGCCATTCCATGGAACCGATCGCCCATACGGTTTTGGTCGGTTGCGGTTTGTCCCGCTGCTGGAGCTCCTGCGCACGTTGGCGCATGTACTCGTAGTGGCCCTGGCCCGGAAAAGGCTTCTTGTACCAGTCCAGGAACTGTGCGGTCGAATCGACCTGGTCGTCGTGCTTGCCTTTCGGAAACACCGTCATCTCGTGGAGGTATTCGGCGAGCCACGGCGCCGTCTCCGGAATATGGACAAAGCCGTTCTCGATTACTCCGGTCTGCGAATTCAGACGCATGATCTTGTCGGTGGTCGGCTGGTAGCGGGTGACGCCATGACAGCCGTCGGCGATCAGCTCCTGGATCAGCTGGGTGCCCGAGGCCTTGTCCTCGATCAGCACCTCGTTCGCACCGAACAGGCTCAGCTGCTCCCGCACGGCGCGCTTGAGCGCCGGGTACTCGAGCCGCCGGCGGAACACAGCGAGGAGGAAGAGGTCCTTGCCTTTCACGCCCCACGTTGTGCACACCGAGAAGTCGCTGAGCTCGGTTGCCTTGTTGGCGGTGTCCCAGCTCTGCACGATACGGTCGAAGCGCTCCGGCCGCTCGTTCTCGCGATAGCGCTTGAACCATTCGGCCTTGACCAGGCCGCCGCCCAGCGGGGCGGGGGATTGCTGATACTGGCCGGCAAAGTTGTATTCGCCGATCGTGCGGCGAATGCGGTCGAGGGTTTCGAGCGGCTCACGGTCGGGATGCAGGGCTTCGCCCTGACGGCGCCGGAAGCACTGCTCTCCCCAGATGGTCTCGATTCGATGCACCTCGTCGGCCTCGGCGATCGCCGGAAAGCTCAGGATTTCCCAGCCCTCCTGCGCGAGGACGTGGCCGACGAGGTCGTCCTCGTGCAGCCGCTGCATGATGATGACGATGGCGCCATGGCGCTTGTCGTTGAGCCTGCTGTAGAGGGTGTGGTCGTACCACTCGTTGGCGGCTTTGCGCTGCGCGTCGGAGAGCGCCTCCTCCGGCTTGAGCGGATCGTCGATCAGAATGATGTCGGCGCCGCGTCCGGTCAGCACCCCGCCGGTGGAGGTGGCGAGGCGATAGCCCTGGCGGGTGGTGATGAACTCCTGCACCGCCTGGCGGTGCGGCGCCAGGCGGGTTGGAAAGATCTGCCCGTACCACGGGCTCATCAGGATGGCGCGGCAATCGCGGGCGAGCTTGTCGGCGAGATCCTGGGCATAGCTGACGCAGAGGATCTGGGCCGACGGATCGTGCCCCAGACACCACGCTGGGAACGCGATGGAGGCCAGCAGGGATTTCAGACTGCGGGGCGCCACATTGATAATCAGCCGCCGGATCTTTCCTTCCCGCACGGCGGTCAGCTTGGCTGCGATCACTTCGAGATGCCAGTTTGGCGCAAACGCCGCCTGCGGGTTGAGCTCGGAAAAACAGCGTTGAGCGAAAAAGCCTAAGTCCGAACGAAGGATCGCATTGTATTCGGAAGGCGAAAGGGCAGTCATCGCCATTTCACCCATTCTCGTTTCGGAGGCGCGCTTGGATGCGCCGAATGATTTCGTGGTCTGCCTCGGCGAAGACCGCGGGATCAGCAGAACCGTCGTCCTGAGACTCCACCTCGCGCAGCATCGCAAGCACGATCTGAGTGGCCTTAAGATCAGCCGCGGCCGATTTGTTCACCAGTTGGGTGACGATCGCCTCGCGCTTGGTGATTTTTTTGCGCCGCCCATTCGCGACGACGACGATCGACGCGTTTAGGGCAGTGCTCAGCAAAGTCGCCATGTTTTTCTTTCCGCGCGGCCGGCCTTTGGGGTTCCCCGACTCCCCTTTCTGAAACCGAGTGTGCAGGGGTGGTTTGCCGTAGCCCACCTCGTAATGGCGCGTCCTTTCAGGCAGCATTGGTGGCCTCCGCCTCGCGAGCGAGGTCGTCAAAGCTGCGGTTGCTCGCAGCATGGCGGGCGCTGCCACCGGTCAGCGCCTGCCAACGGCGGATGGTCGTATCGACATAAGCCGGATCGAGCTCCAGCCCGTAGCACCGCCGGCCGGTGCGCTCTGCGGCGATCAGGGTCGTGCCGCTGCCGAGAAAGGCGTCGAGCACGATGTCGCCGCGAGCTGAGCAGTCGAGGGTCGCATCGGCGACCAGCGCCACCGGCTTCACGGTGGGGTGCAATGCCAGCAGATTGCCCTCGCCGCCGCCGCGGGCGAAGGAGTTGGCCCCGGGATAATGCCACACATTGCTGCGGTTGCGGCCAAACCGGCCAAGCTGGACATTGTTGCGGTGCCCCTGGCGGCCATGTTTGAACACAAAGACAAGCTCGTGCTGGCTGCGGTAGAGAGAGCCCATCCCGCCATTGTCCTTGACCCAGACGCAGAGGTTCTTCAGCTCGTCATAGGCGGCTCGGCTGGCCGCCAGCAGCTCCTCGACATGACGCCAGTCCATGCAGATGAAGTGCACCGCGCCGTCGACGCTGAATGCCACGAGGTTGCGGAAAGCCTCGCTAAGAAAGCTGGTGAATTCGGCTCCATCCATCTCGCCCGAGGCCATCGGGAAGGGCCGATGGTGGATCGCGCCGAGACCACTCGCATGACCATCGATCGGCACATTGTAGGGCGGATCGGTGAACACCATCGCGGCGCGTTCGTCGCTCAGCAGCGCCGTGAAAGCCGCGGCATCGAGCGCGCTGCCGCAGAGCACGCGATGGCGACCGAGCAGCCACAAATTTCCGATCTTGCTAACCGGCGAACCCGTCGGCGGTTCGGGCAGAGCATCGGCCGGGTCGTCGTCCTGTTCCGGGACGTCCTCGAGCGAGGCGATCCGCAAATCGATCTCGCCCATCTCGAAGCCGATCACCTCGATGTTGAAATCGAGACCGTGTAGCGAAAGATCCTTTAGCTGCTCTGCGAGCAACCGAGCGTCCCACGACGAGATCTCGGTTAACCGGTTGTCCGCGATCATAAAGGCCTGGGCCTGTGCGGTGGTCAGGTGATCGAGGCACAGCGTCGGCACCTCGGTCCAACCGAGTTCGCGACAGGCGAGGAGTCGACCGTGCCCGCAGATGACGTTGAGCTCGGCATCGACCAGCACCGGAACATTGAAGCCGAAGGCCTCGATGCTGTTCGCGATCTGCCGGATCTGCTTCTTACTGTGAATCCGCGCATTAGCGGGATTCGGTTTGAGTTCTTCGGCCGGCCTAAGATCGATCCTCAACTCCCTAGCGGCGGTTGTCCTGGTCTTAATGGGTTCGTGTCTGTACGGTTTCATCGGTTCGCTCTGGAATGCGCGGAATGACTTCTGCGCACACCCCTATCACGGGCGGGCAAACCGCTTCGACTTCACAAAACCAAAAAATTTTTGAAGCTACTGTCTTAGGCCAATCGAAACC
>VAZG01000244.1 GCA_005885285.1 Alphaproteobacteria bacterium
TCTGCGTCGAGATTCCGCATCAGCACTCGATCCACGTTCTGTGGATCGCGGAAGACGAATTGATCCTGCGCGTTGGCCAATGCTTTGATCGGCGCGCGGTCCCCGTACATGCACATCAATTCACCCGTGACGCTGAAGAGCGCGCCGGCCAGCCGCAGCTCGAAGACTGGCCGCGCCGTTGCGATTTCCGGAAGACAAACGCCTTCGCCGGCGCGCACATCGAATGCATCGCGCAGCCGAGGCAGATCGAACGCGAGGAAAGGTAACGCGCGGTCGCCATCGAGCAGCAACGGCCGCTCGATCAGGCGCGTCGAGCCGGCCGGCAACGCTTCGCCGCAGCGGACGAACTCGTTGTTCTGCAACAGCCACGCATCGGTCGCGTTCCAAAGAAGTAGAGCATTCGGCGGAAAGTTGCATTTCACCGCGATGCTCCCCTCGCCGCGCGACTCGACCAGAAGCTCGGGACGCAGCGCGGCCGAAGAGATCGTCGCCCGAGTCGCTTTGCCGAAAGTAACACGTGGATGATTCTGCAACGCCGGGAGCAGCCGCAGGAATACGTCGCGTGACAAGATCGCCATGCCGCTCTCGAAGATCGCCGGGACCGCGCGCAAGCTTTCGATCAACACGAGATCGGCGCCGTCGACTGCAAACGTATTCTTCTTCGGGAGCGCGGAGACGAGCGTGCGGTTTCGAGAAACTTCCGCTTCGACGACGATCATGATCTGCCCTTTCTGCCATGCGCCCGCGAAGTTGGGCGGCAGGATCATGTGCAGTGTCGTTAGGGCGGCGTCAGCCGAATCAGCCGCGACGAATTGCGGACCTGCCGGAGCTTCGGGCATCGTCGGCCCGTTAGGCACTGCGACTACAGCGGCCGGCGGTTTCAGATAGCCCAGGCCTACCGCGACCGAATGCGCACAAATTTTCCCCGCCGAGCGAGACTCCCAACAACTGCAAAGATTCTCGACGTCGATCGCGCTTTTGATTCGCAGGCCGGAGCGATAATTCTTCGCGCCTTCGCGCACGTAACCGCTCAACAGCGGTGCCTCATATTTAGCCTCAGAGACGCGGCCGTTTTTTAGTAACTCGCGCGCAGGCTTCATCGCCTGCCATCCCCCTGCATTGAGGAGGAGTTTCTCGGTAATCGGAATATCGCTCACGGGCGAGCAACGTCGCGCATTCTGTGCGTTTGCGAAAATCCGCGAGCAGTTTACCCAAAGCCTGCTCGGAGTTTACTCGCCGCGGCGAGTGGCGAGTGGCGAGCGGCGCTACTTCGACCGCGAGTTCGCGATCCGCAGCAGCACGTCGGCGTGACACGGCTCGTCGAGCGCGCACCAGCAGGCGAGATCTTTGTCGTGCAGGCAGTGGCGGATGTCGCGCTCGCTGAAATTATCAACGAGGTGCTGCTCGTATAACGCGACGGCTTTTTCGGCCGTGAGCGTTTCGCCGTTCATCAGCTCCGAGCCCACCAAGTATGGGTTTCCCCAAACAGTCGGTCGACCGACGTAGATGGCGTTCGCCGGCATTTTCCAGCCTTTCGCGCGGCTGCGCTGGATTCGCTTCGGTTTGCTCATGCGGGCCGTAAATTCTCGCGCCGCTTTTCCGTTCCGCAAACAACGTGCACGGGACCGAACCGATAGGCGCTGATGCTCCACGGTAATGAGGTCCTGTGTCGAAATTCATTTAGGGAAATAGCCGCTATACGTGAATCCCGTATAGCATAAAACCACGGACAAAATCCGTGCTGCTAAGGACGAATCATCTTCTCGATTGCGGTGCGCGTGAAACCGCGCGGCACCGAACGATCTTGCTCCCACTCTTGCAGCGTTCGCTTCGAGATCTGCAACTTCAAAGCTGCCTCGCTTTGGGAAAGATTCTTGCCCTCACGCCAGGCTCGTAGGCGACGCGCAAGCGACTGAGGAGCAAGACGCTGATGCCGCGTGTGATGAGGTCGTGTGCCAAAAGCCATCCTGGGAAAAAAATGGTATACGTGAGTCACGTATAATGGCAAGTTCTAGCCAGGTTAATGCGGCCGAATGCTTCAGGCCGGCGCGCTGATGCAGGCCTGTCATGATGCGCCGCCAATCGCGCTTGGTTCAGCGTGCATTGTCTCTTGGAAAAAGCGCGCCCATTCCGCGCGTCGAACCGTCACAGGGCGCTATACGTGATTCACGTATAGCATAACAGCCCCACACCGGGGCTTGAGCCCGACCGCCGACCCGATATCCTCGCAACCATGCGGCGCGACCATCACCGTTGGTATTCACACCGTCTCAGTCGCGACATGGGCGTCGCCGTTTACGGCCATTACGGCATGCCCATCCTCGCCTTTCCGACCAGTATGGGCGACGAGTGGGAGCAGGAAGGTCAGGGCATGATCCGCACCCTCAGCCCTTACATTGACCAGGGGCGCATCCGCATCTTTTGCATCAACGGCGTGCAGAGCGATTCGTTCGCAAACAAGGGAGCGCACCCCTTCCATCGCAGCTGGATGCAGGCGCAGTACGACGCCTATGTGGCGAACGAAGTCTTCCCCTTCATCGACTCCGTGTGCCAGACGCCCGGCATCCCGATCACCACCTACGGCGCATCGCTCGGTGCTTATCACGCTGCCAACACTCTCTTCAAGCATCCCGACCATGTGAAGCGCTGCTACGCGCTGTCAGGCGTCTACGACATGCGGGACTCGATGGACGGGATGTACGACGACAACTTCTACTTCAATAATCCGGTCGACTACATGGCCAACCAAAATGACCCCTGGTTTCTGCACCAGTACGGGAGTTGCGACATCCACCTCGCGACCGGCTGTGGCCCGTGGGAAAACAGCGGCCCGACCTACCAATTTTCCGGGGTGCTCGCGAGCCGGGGGATTGCTCATCATCTGGACGACTGGGGCCCTGAGGGCGGGCACGAATGGCCCTACTGGCATCACCAGATGTGGGAATACGTGGGCGCGCACTTCTAAGAACGGGTATCGTCGCCAACGTGACAGCTTCCACCGTGGCCCAATACCTCGCCGCACTCCCCGCGGATCGCCGCGCCGCGCTCAGCGCCGTGCGCAAGGTGATCAATGAGAACCTGCCGGAGGGATATGAGGAGGGCATGCAGTTCGGGATGATCGGCTGGTACGTCCCGCTGTCCATGTATCCGGCGGGCTATGGCGAGAATCCCAAAGTGCCGCTGTCATTTGTTGCGCTCGCATCGCAGAAGTCGGGCATGGTGCTGCATTTCCTGTAGATTAATATCTGTTAGGAATGCAGTGACGATAGAGGGATTAATCTTATTAGTAGCGCGGGCGGCTCGCCTGCCGAGACACGGTGAGGAACGAACCGTCGCGAGTTGCAGGCTTTGGAGCGGCATTCCTAAGAGGTATTATTCGCGCTTCGCGCAGGCAGGCTGGTAGCCCGCCACTACCCACGCAGGAGTCGCTGCCGCTCCACACGGCTTCGCCGTGCTTTGGCAAAAGCCTGCTTTCTACGGTCATCCCACTCTCTCAACCTGGTTCACCAGCGAATACAAGAAGAGCGACAAGAAACTCGATATGGGTAAAGGTTGCGTCCGCTTCAAATCGTTGGAGGACCTGGCTCTCGACGTGGTGGGCCGCACCGTTGCGCGCGTATCCGCGGAGGAGCACATGGCCAATTACCAGGCGGCGAGGGCGCTCCTGGGCAAGAGCAGCGCAAAGAAGGGCGTCAAGAAATCCGCGGTGAAGAAGGCGAAACCGAGAAAGTCAGCTAAGTAGCGGCGCGGCGAAGTGTCGATAGTAAGCTTTGACCCTTAGCCCACTCGTTGATCGGGGGTGATTACGCCGATCTGGGTGCGCGGCCCTTCGACATGTTTCCGCAAACGGCCGAGAGCGAAGTCGTGGCGGAATTGGGATCGCGATAACTGGAGAGACGAGCTCTGTGTCGTCCCTAAATTATGGGACGGGACAGCGCCCGTCCCTCCAGCGGCCTATTCCGCCCGGAGCGCTTCCA
>VAZG01000128.1 GCA_005885285.1 Alphaproteobacteria bacterium
CACCATGAGCGGCTCGGTGCTGGCGCTCAACGAGCACCCGGATCAATACCAGAAGCTGCGCGACAACCCAGGTCTGATCGATTCCATGGTGCCGGAAGTCATCCGCTGGCAGACGCCCTTGGCGCATATGCGCCGCACCGCGCTGGTCGATACCGAGATCGGGGATAAGAAGATCAAGAAGGGCGAGCGCGTCGTCATGTGGTACGTCTCGGGCAACCGCGATGAAGAGGCGATAGAGAATCCGAACGAATTCATCATCGATCGTGCCCGCCCGCGCACGCATCTGTCGTTCGGTTTCGGCATCCATCGCTGCGTCGGCATGCGGCTCGCCGAGCTGCAACTGAAGATCGTCTGGCAGGAGATGCTCAAGCGCTTCGACCGCATCGAAGTGGTAGGCCCGGCGAAGCGGGTCTATTCCAGCTTCGTGCGCGGCATCGAGTCATTACCGGTGCGCATCCCTGCGTGATGGCGGGCACGCTTGCGCTTTGCCTACCCCAGATACATGCTGAGATCGTGAGGTGGGCAAAGGCGCATCTCGCGCCGTGCCCATCATGCAACGGATACTGACATGGACGACGCCTTCAATCCACCGGGCCTTGCCGAAGCCGTCAACGCCAAGGGTTTTTCCGGCGCCGCCGGCTTCCGCATCCTCGCGATCGAGCCAGGGCGAGCGGAGCTCGCGCTCGCGCGCCGCGACGATCTCCTGCAGTTCTTCGGCCATTTCCATGGCGGGGTGATCACCGCGCTTGCCGATCAGGCAGCCGGCATCGCCGTCACTTCGGGTCTTTCCAAGGGACGGATCGGGGTTACCGTGGAACTGAAGGTGAATTTTCTCGGCCCCGCCGATGGCAACGAGCTTGTGGCGCGCGCCAAAACCCTGCAAATGTCGGGCTCGATCGGTGTCGCCACCGTCGAAATCTTCAGCAGGGACGACAAGTCCGAACGCCTCTGCGCATTCTGCACCGCCACCATGCGCGCCCTCGATCTGCCGCCCGAGTTCAGATGACGACACCAGACCAACACGACGAACATTCCGATATCCGCGATGCGGTTGCAAAACTCTGCGCGCAGTTCCCCGGCGAGTATTGGCGCAAGCTCGACCGCGAGATGGCCTATCCTTCCGCCTTCGTTGATGCGCTGACAGAGGCCGGCTATCTTTCGGTGCTGATCCCCGAGGAATTTGGCGGGGCTGGCTTGAAACTCTCGGCCGCGGCCGCGATCCTGGAGGAAATCCAGCGCGCGGGGTGCAACGGCGGCGGCTGCCACGCCCAGATGTACACCATGGGTACGTTGCTGCGGCACGGCAGCGAGGCGCAGAAAGCGAAATGGCTGCCCAAGATCGCCAGCGGCGAGTTGCGCTTGCAGGCGTTCGGCGTCACCGAGCCGTCCAGCGGCACCGACACCTCCTCGCTGAAGACCTTTGCCAGGCGGGAGGGCAACGACACCTTCGTGGTCAACGGCCAGAAAATCTGGACCAGCCGCGCCGAATATTCCGACCTGATGATCCTGCTTGCGCGCACCACGCCGAAGGAAAAAGCGAAAAAGCGCACCGATGGATTGTCGGTGTTTATCGTCGACATGAAGGCGGCGAAGGGGAACGGGCTTTCGATCAGCCCGATCCGCACCATGATGAACCACTCCACGACCGAAGTGTTCTTCACCGACATGAAGGTGCCGGCGGAAAACCTGATCGGCGAGGAAGGCAAGGGTTTTCGCTACATCCTCTCCGGCATGAACGCTGAGCGCATCCTGATATCAGCCGAATGCATCGGCGACGCCAAATGGTTCATCACCAAGGCCACCGACTACGCCAAGGAACGTAATGTGTTCGGCCGGCCGATCGGCCAGAATCAAGGCGTCCAGTTCCCGATCGCCAAGGCCTATGCCTCGATGCGCGCCGCCGAACTGATGGTGAGGGAAGCCACGCGGAAATACGAGGCCGGGCTCGATTGCGGCGCCGAAGCCAATATGGCCAAGATGCTGGCCGCCGATGCCTCGTGGGAAGCGGCCAATGCCTGCGTGCAGACCCATGGCGGCTTCGGTTTCGCGGAAGAATATGACGTCGAGCGCAAGTTTCGCGAGACCCGGCTCTATCAGGTCGCGCCGATCTCGACCAATCTGATTTTGTCGTTCGTGGCCGAGCACGTGCTGGGCATGCCCCGCTCCTACTGAGAAGTTGGAAGATGTTGCCGCTTGAGGGAATCAAAGTCGTCGCCGTCGAACAGGCGGTTGCAGCACCATTCTGCTCTTCGCGCCTGGCGGATGCCGGCGCGGACGTGATCAAGGTGGAACGGCCGGAAGGCGATTTCGCACGGGCCTACGATGCGGCGGCGAAAGGACAGAGCAGTTATTTCGTCTGGCTCAATCGCGGCAAGCATTCGCTGGTGATCGACCTCGCCACCACCGAAGGCCGCGCCGGCCTTGAAGAGCTGATCGCGGGCGCGGATATCTTGCTGCAAAACCTCAAGCCCGGCTCGATGGATAAGCTCGGCTTTTCGCTGGAGCGTTTGCGGCGGGACCATCCAAAGCTGATCTGCTGCAGCATCTCAGGGTATGGCGACGAAGGTCCCTACGCCCAGCGCAAGGCCTATGACATGCTGATCCAGGCGGAGAGCGGGCTTGCATCCATCACGGGTGGTCCTGAAGGACCTTCGCGCGTCGGACTTTCCGTCGTCGATATCGCGACCGGTGCCACCGCGCATGCTTCCATCCTGGAGGCGCTCATCGTACGCGGCCGCACCGGCAAGGGCGCCGACATCCGAATCTCGATGTTCGACGTCATGGCCGACTGGTTGTCGGTGCCACTGCTCAACGCGGAAGCCGGCAATCCGCCGCAGCGGATGGCACTTGCCCATCCCTCGATTGCGCCCTACGGCGCGTTTCGCTCGAAGGACGGCAAGGAAATCCTGATTTCGATCCAGAGCGAACGCGAATGGAAAAAGCTCTGCGCCGAGGTGCTCGGTCAGCCTGATTTGCCGAGCGACCCTCGTTTTGCCAGCATGATCGAGCGCGTGCGCAACCGAAAGCTCACCGACCAGGCGGTCGGCGATATCTTTGCGACGCTTAGCCGCGACGAACTGCTGAAGCGATTGGCGGAGGCCGATATCGCGTTCGCCGAGGTCAACACCATGGCGGACCTCGCGGTCCACCCGCATCTGCGCCGCATCGAGGTCGAGACGCCGAACGGCGTCGTGAGCCATCCGGCGCCTGCCGCAATTTTCGTCGGAGAGCCGCGCCGATACGGCGCCGTGCCCGCGATCGGCGAGCGCGCCGATAGGTCCAAAACCCGCGTCCGGAAATCGTTATGAACGAGAAAATCGACACAAACCATTTGCGCCAATGGATCGGCCGCACCGAGGAAAAGACCGACATCGTCACCGCGCATCTGGTGAAGGGCCTGCGCGCGACCCTGTTCCAGGAGATCGGCGAACCAAAAGCAGGGGATGCGGCGCCGTTCACCGCGCATTGGTGCCTGGCGCTTCCGGTTGCACCAATGTCGGAGATCGGTCCCGACGGCCACCCGACCCGCGGCGGCTTCCTGCCGCCGGTGCCGCTGCCGCGCCGGATGTGGGCCGGCGGTGAGCTCGAATTCTTCGACACCTTGCGCGTCGGCGACGAAACGAAACGCGCATCAGTCATTTCCGATGTGGCCGTGAAAACCGGCTCCACCGGCGTGCTGTGCTTCGTCTCCGTCGAGCATCTCGTCACCACACCGCGCGGCACCGCGATCCGCGAGCGGCACGATATCGTTTATCGTGATATCGCGAGCGCTCCGGCGGCCGCAGCGGCCAAAGCACAGCCCTCGCCTCGATTGGCGCAGCACAGTGAAAGCCACATGGCCGATCCGGTGCTGCTGTTCCGCTATTCGGCGCTGACCTTCAACGGCCACCGCATCCACTACGACCGCGACTACGTCACCAGGATCGAAGGCTATCCCGGCCTGATCGTCCACGGTCCGCTGCAGGCGGCGCTCTTGATTGAGCTGGCGGCGAAGCTGCACGGCGGCAAGGCGCCCGCGAAATTTGTATATCGCGGGCTGCAGCCACTGTTCGACGGCAGTGAGTTCTCCGTCAACGCTTCCGAGATTTCATCCGGGCTTGACCTGTGGACCGCCAATACCAGGGGCGAGCCGACCATGCGCGGCACCGCGTCGTGGTGAGGTTTTTTGGACTGTCATTCCCCGACGATGCGGAAGCATCGAACTACGATGTGCAATTGCACATCGGAGAATCTCGAGATTCCGGGTCTGGTGCTAACGCACCATCCCGGAATGACGGAGGCTGAGCAGCCTTGTCACGCAAGCAAGCCAAAACCGCCGGCGCCTCCATCACCGTCAAACAGGCGACGCTCGATCTGTTGCGCGCGTTCGGCATCAAGAAGGTGTTCGGCAATCCCGGGTCGACCGAACTGCCGTTCCTGAGCGACTGGCCCGACGATATCGACTATGTGCTGGGGTTGCAGGAAGCATCCGTGGTCGGCATGGCCGACGGCTACGCCCAGGCGACCCGCAATGCCGGCTTTGTCAATCTGCATTCCGCGGCCGGGCTCGGCAACGCGCTTGGTAATATCTATACCGCCCACCGCAACCAGACGCCGCTCGTGATCACGGCAGGCCAGCAGGCGCGCTCGATCCTCCCCTGGCAGCCGTTTCTCTATGCCGAGCGCGCCTCGGAATTCCCGCGGCCTTATGTCAAATTCTCGGTCGAGCCCGCACGGCCTGAAGACGTGCCGGCGGCGATCGCGCGCGCCTATTACGTCGCGATGCAGCCACCTTCCGGACCCGCCTTCGTCTCGGTGCCGATCGACGACTGGACCCATCCAACAGAGCCGCTGGAGGCCCGCAGCGTCAGCCGCGAGATCGGCCCCGACCCGGAGGCGATCAGGTCGCTGGCCGCGGCGCTCGCCACCAGCAAACGCCCGGCGCTCGTCGTCGGTCCCGGCGTCGATCGCGCCCAGGCCGTCGGTCTGATGGTGCGGCTGGCGGAGAAAACCAAGGCCGCGGTATGGGTCAGCCCGTTTTCGGCGCGCTGTTCCTTCCCGGAGCGGCATCCGCAATTCACTGGTTTCCTGCATGCTTCGCCGGCGCAGGTTTCGGACGCGCTGCGCGGCTATGATCTGGTGGTCGTGATCGGCGCGCCGGTGTTCACGTTTCACGTCGAAGGCCACGCCCCGATATTCGACGGCGCAACCACGATCTTCCAGATCATCGACGATCCCGATGCGGCCGCGGTATCACCCGTCGGCAGCAGCGTCGTCGCCACCATGAAACCGGCGCTCAACATGCTGCTCGATCTGTTGCCCGAAACGAAACGCGCGGCGCCGGAAGGTCGTGTTCCGGCGCCGGCGCCGGGGGCCGGCGATCCTGTCCCCGTTGAGTTCCTGCTGCACACGCTTTCGACGGCGATGCCGGACGATGCCGTGCTGGTCGAGGAAGCGCCGTCGCACCGGCCGGCGATGCAAAAATTCATGCCGATGCGCGGACAGGACAGTTTCTACACCATGACAAGCGGCGGGCTCGGCTTTGGCCTGCCGGCCGCGGTCGGCATGGCGCTCGGCAAGGGAGGCATCAGGACGGTCTGCCTGATCGGCGATGGATCTGCGATGTATTCGATTCAGGCGCTATGGACGGCGGCGCAGCGCAAGCTGCCGCTGACGATCGTTGTCATCAACAACGCCGGCTATGGCGCGATGCGCTCGTTCAGCCAGGTGATGCAGGTCCGCAATGTCCCCGGCCTCGACCTGCCCGGCATCGATTTCGTCAAGATCGCGCAAGGCCTCGGCTGCGACGCCGTGCGCGTTGCGAAATCATCCGAGCTCAAGCCTGCACTGGCGCGCGGGCTCTCGCACAAGGGCGTCAGCCTCATCGAGGTCATGGTGGATTCATCGGTGCCGCAGCTTTACGCGCAGAAGAGCTAGTCTCCAGCCAGCAGCGAGTCGACTATTGCAACGCGACGACATGGCGCGATGCGTCAAGATGACCCGAGCCAGCCTCCAACAATTTGGCTTCCAGAGGAGTTCGCCGTGTTATCCAGTCCCGGACTGGTAGCGCTCAGCGGAGCAGACGATGGCGGCGGTTGACAAACTGTTCCTTGGGTCAATCCCGGAGATCTACGATCGGCTCATGGTTCCGCTGATCTTTGAACCCTATGCGCGGGATCTGGCCGAGCGGATTGCCCGCACCAGGCCTGAGGATTTGCTGGAGACGGCCGCGGGCACCGGTGTTCTTACCCGCGCCATCGCATCGCATCTTCCGGGACGTAGCCGGATGATCGCTACCGATCTCAATCAACCAATGCTTGACCGAGCTGCTGCGGCGAAAGCTCTTGAGGGTCGCGTCACATGGCGGCAGGCCGACGCGCTCGCCCTGCCGTTCGAGGATCAGAAATTCGACGTCGTTGCGTGCCAGTTCGGCGTCATGTTCTTCCCGGACAAGATCAAGGGCTATAGGGAGGCCCGCCGCGTGCTCAAGCCGCGTGGTCGTTTTTTCTTCAACGTATGGGCCGAAATCGACAAAAACGAATTTGCCGATACGGTGACCCAAGCGCTGGCCGCGATCTTCCCGCACGATCCACCATTGTTCATGGCCCGCACCCCGCACGGCTATCACGATGTCGCAAAAATTCGCGAGGAACTGATCGCCGCGGGTTTTGCAGGTATTTCGGTCGAAACAATCGATCACACGAGCCGAACCTCGACGCCGAGAGATGCAGCCGTCGCGTATTGCCAGGGAACGCCACTGAGAAGTGAGATCGAGGCCCGCGACGCGGCGCGCCTCGAGGACGCGACAAAAGCCGCAGCCAACGCGCTGGCCAATCGATTTGGCAATGGCCCCATCGAGGGTCGTATCAGGGCTCATGTCTTCGCCGCCACGAGTTGAGGTGACAGCCCGGCCTAAGCCATGACGAATTCGTCGGGCTGCTGTTTTTACGCCGCGAAATATTGATCAGCGAACGCCTGACGCCACGGCGAAGACCTGGTGCAATGAAGAAGACCTGGTGCAATGAAATCGAACGCATAAATGGGTCCGGGACTTTCGGAGTTGGCGATGATCCTGGAAACATTTACGAGGGTGTTTGTGGACGCACATGCGCTTGAGCCAACGTGCGCATTCTATCGGGACCTGCTTGGCGGCCAAGAAACCATGCGCTTTGCCTATCCGGAGATGGGCCTCGAGCTTGCCGCGATCTCCTCGCCAAAGCTGTCCGTCCTGATCATCGCGGGAGCACCGGAGAAGCGCCGGCCGTTTGAGGCGACCCGTCTGACCATCAAGGTCGAGACCCTGGAACCAGTTCTAAGCATGCTTGAGAGGGCGGGCGCCGAGCAGCTGGAGCCGATCCAGCCGACACCGGTCGGCCGCAAGACGCGCTTCCGGCACGCCGACGGACTGATCGTGGAATATGTCGATCATGCGCAGAAGGACTGACTTTCCGTCATTCCGGGATGGTGCGTTAGCACCAGACCCGGAATCTCGAGATTCCGGGTTCGATGCTTCGCATCGCCCCGGAATGACGGAGTAGAACTCCGTCACTTCCCGTAAGCTTCCCGCATCTTGGCCTGGATCTTGGCCATGCCCGCAATCCAGCGATCGTAATTTTCCGTCTTCTTGCGCATGTAACCGAGCACCTGCGGATGCGGCAGAATGACAAAGGTCTCCTGCTCGATTCCGGCCAATGCATCTTGCGCCACCTGCTCGGGCGAAAGATCGCCGTCGCCGGATTGCGGCCCCTTCGGGATCGAGCGCAGCATATCGGTCACGACGCCCTGCGGGCAGAGGATCGAAACCTTGATGCCGTCGGCCTTATGCGAAATCGCGAGATTTTTCGCAAAACCCACCGCAGCATGTTTCGTGGTCGAATAGGCGGGGCTTCCGACCTGCGATAGCAGCCCAGCTGCGGAGATCGTGTTGAGGAAATAGCCACCGCCGCGCGCCTTGAAGCGCGGCACCAGATGCCGCGCCGCATAGACATGCGCCATGACATGAACAGCCCAGCTTCTCGACCACGGCTCGTCCGAATCTCCGCCGGCGTTCTCCGACAACGGATCGAAGCCGCCGCCGACGCCGGCATTGGAGCAGAACAGTGCGATCGGGCCGAACTGGCGCTCGGTTTCCTCGATAACATGAAGGACATCCTTCTCCTTTCCGACGTCGCATTTGAAGGCCGCCCCGCCAATCGGGGTGGCGACGGCGCGTGCCGCTGCCGGATCGATATCGGCGACGATCACTTTGGCCGCGCCAGCCCTGTGAAAGGCTTCACACAACGCCTTGCCGATGCCGTTGGCGCCGCCGGTGACAACCACGACCTTGCCGGCCACCTGCATCGTCACGCCTCTCTCTTGTTTGGGTGTTACGGCAAAACCAGATCGAGCACGGCGGTGTAGTGGCAGGCCGCGCCCAGCAGCACGAAGCAATGCCAGATCGCGTTCTGGAAACGCAAGCGCCGCCAGGCATGAAAGACCACGCCGAGACTATATAGCGCGCCGCCGGCAACGACGAACCATAGCGCCATCCGCGGCAGCGCCGTCACCACGGAATCGTACAGCATCAGGCCGCTCCAGCCCAGCGCCAGATAAAGCCCGACCGAGAGCCGGTAGAAGCGACCCGGCCACTTGAGCTTGAGCACGATGCCGAAAATCGCCATGCACCACACGCCGATCAATAACGCGATGGCAAAAATACTGTCCTTCAGTTCCACGATGAACGGCGTGTAGGTCGCCGCGATCAGCACATAGATCGCCGAATGATCGAAACGGCGCAGCACCCATTTGGTACGCGACACCGGCCAGAGATTATAGGTCGCCGACAGCACCAGCATCGACAGCAGGCCCGCGACATAGACCGAAACCACGGCGATCTCGAGCGCGGTGGCGTAGATCGCGGTGAGCACGACCAGCACGCTGGCGGCGATCAATCCCAGGCACACACCGACGATGTGCACGATGCCGTCGGCGATCAGTTCGACCCGATCGTAATTCCAGCCGATCGCGTCCGCCGCCGCATGAACGGAGGTCGAGGCGAGCTGCTTCAATCGAAAGATGGTCATGTTGGTCCGGCGATCTTCGGTTGTGCGATAAATCATACGTCGCAACAGGTCAATTAAGCGTTCAAGTCTCGTTGCCAATCCGCTCTACTGAAAAATCGCGTCCGATACGTGAAGCTTGATTTTGGCCCACGGATTGCCACTTTTTGGGCAGTCCGCCGATTCTTCCCACCACCTTCGAGCTTGCCGGTCCGCATGGCCCCCAATTTCCAGGATATCGTCGAGGAAGCGCGCCTGTCGGCACGGGCGCTACTGGATTATGGCGGGCAGTTCTTCAATCCGACGGTGCGGCTTGGCGTCACCGGATTATCACGGGCCGGCAAGACCGTGTTCATCACCGCGCTGATCCACGGCCTCAGCCGCGGCGGCCGCTTCCCGGTGTTCGAGTCTTTCGCCACCGGGCGGATCGCGCGCGCCCACCTCGAGCCGCAGCCGGACGATGCGGTGCCGCGCTTTGATTACGAAAGCCATGTCCGCACCCTGATCGAAGAGCGCCGCTGGCCGAACTCGACGGTCGACATCAGCGAATTACGCTTGGTCATCGACTACCAGCGCCAGAACGGCGCCGACAGTACGCTGACGCTCGACATCGTCGACTATCCCGGCGAATGGCTGCTCGACCTGCCGCTCCTCAACAAGAGCTACGAGCAATGGTCGGCCGAGAGCCTGGCCCAATCGCGCCAGCCACCGCGCGCGCAGCTTGCAGCCGCCTGGCACGCGCATCTCAACGCATTGAACGCCGGGGGCCGCGAGGACGAACAGGCAACGCTAACGGCGGCGAAATTGTTCACCGATTATTTGGGCGCCTGCCGCGACGAACGCTTTGCCATGAGCTTGTTGCCGCCGGGCCGCTTCCTGATGCCGGGCAATCTCGCGGGCTCGCCGGCCTTGACCTTTGCGCCGCTCGAGGTGGCCCTTGACGGCCAAGCGCCGGAGCGGTCGCTATGGGCGATGATGGCGCGGCGTTACGAGGCCTACAAGGATGTCGTGGTGCGGCCGTTTTTTCGGGATCATTTCGCTCGGCTCGATCGCCAGATCGTGCTGGTCGATGCGCTGGCGGCATTCAACTCCGGCCCCGAGGCACTGCACGACCTCGAGGCCGCGTTGGAAGGAATCTTGGACTGTTTCCGGATCGGGCGAGCCACGTTCATCTCGAGCCTTTTCCGGCCGCGGATCGACCGCATCCTGTTCGCCGCCACCAAGGCCGATCATTTACATCACCAGAGCCACGACCGGCTTGAAGCAGTGCTGCGGCGGGCCGTCGGCCGGGCCGTTGCAAGAGCCGAAGGCACCGGCGCTGAAATCGATGTCGTGGCGCTCGCAGCGGTGCGCGCCACCCGCGAGGCGATGGTCGCGCGCGGCCGCGACAAATTGCCCTCTATCCTCGGGACGCCTGCGCCGGGCGAAATCGCCAATGGCGAGGCGTTTGATGGCAACACCGAAGTCGCAACCTTCCCCGGCGACCTGCCTGCCGACGCGGACGCGCTGTTCAAGGGCGATGACGCGTTTCGCGGCCTTGCCAGCGCGGCGGCCGAAAAGACCGATTTCCGCTTTCTTCGCTTTCGTCCGCCGCTAGTCGAACGCAACGACGCCGAAGAGCCCAGCCTGCCTCACATCCGCCTCGACCGGGCGCTGCAGTTCCTGATCGGAGACAAGCTGCAATGAGCGAGAAAACGCCGCACCGGCGGCCGGCGACCTTCAGGCTGGATGATCCCGCAGTGGTCGTGATGGATGCGGAGGATTCCACCCGCCCCGTCCACGGCACGGTTCGCATCACGCCTGAAGCCGATCCGGCGCTGCTGCCGGTCGTCGTTGAGACGCCGCTGATGCCGGTGCGGCGCGGTTTCCGCTGGGGCACGTTGTTCTGGGCTGCGACCGCTGGGCTCGTGCTGCTTGGCCTCGGGCTCGGTGTCGTCAATCTGATCGAAGACCTGTTTACGCGCAGCGAAAGCCTTGGTTTGCTCGGGCTTTGCTTTGTGATTGCCGCAGCACTGGCTTTGATCGTCGTGATCGCGCGCGAGGCGTTCGGCCTGGCGCGGCTCGCAGCCATCGAGAAACTGCATCTGCGCGCCGCCAAGGTGCTCGCGAGCGACGATCGCGCTGCCAGCCGGACCATCGTCGAGGATCTCCTCAAGCTCGCGCATCAGAACCCGCAACTGGCGCGTGCCCGCGCTATCCTTAGGGGCCATGCCGACGACATCATCGATGGCGCCGACATGATCAAGCTCGCCGAGCGCGAGCTGATGACGCCGCTCGACCAGGAGGCGCGGCGGCTGGTCTCGTCAGCAGCCCAGCGTGTCTCGGTGGTCACCGCCGTCAGCCCGCGCGCCGCGATCGATGTGCTGTTCGTGTTCGTGGCCTCATTGCGATTGATCCGGCAATTGGCGCGGCTTTACGGCGGACGGCCGGGAGCGCTCGGCATGATCCGCCTCATGCGTCATGTGATCGCGCATCTCGCGATCACCGGCGGCATGGCGGCGAGCGACAGTCTGGTGCAGCAAATGCTCGGTCACGGCATCGCGGCAAAACTGTCGCAGCGGCTCGGCGAAGGCATCTTGAACGGCTTGTTGACGGCGCGGCTCGGGCTCGCCGCGATCGAGGTGACCCGGCCGCTACCGTTTACTGCGCTGCCCCGGCCGGTGCTCGCCGACCTCGCCAGGGACCTGCTGCGCAAGCGCGAAGCTGAAGAGTAAGTTCTAGAGCATGATCCGGAAAAGTGGACACCGGTTTTGCAAGAACTCAATGAGGCCGAGAACGAACATCTCGTTCAGGAAGGGGCACTGAAAACGCGCTTGCACCGGGCCATTGAGGCTCTCTGCGACTACGTCGGCATCCCGAACAAGTGGGATGCCGAAGAGTAAGAACGCTGATTCCGGGAGTCCGCTCGCAAATTAAAAATATAAAGCGGGATGATGATTCAAAGAAAAGTCACCCCGGGTTTAGACTTCAAGCAAGGGTGCCGTTGTGCACATCGCCGGCCAGCACGCGCCAGCGGAACAGCGGCGAGTCCGGTGGCGGCGACAGCTCCGGCGTCCAGCCCGTCAGTTTTTCCAGCGCGTAAGTATCCATCACAATCCCCCGCCAGCTTCGCTCGACCCGCTCCAGCGGCTGGCGCACTGCTGTTGTGGCGGACCAGATTGCGCTCAACTGATCCGGCTCGCGCGCGACATAAAGCCCGGTATGACCTGCGATCTCATTCATGCCGGGATCGCCAAAACCCTGAAACCGGCCGCGCTCGTTGATCTGGACCACCGGCACGCGGCCGTTGAAATACCAGCGCAGCATCGCATAGGTGCGGTAGTCGGTGGTCGCGATCCAGGTGGCGCCGATCTTTTGCAGTTCGTTCTGCGTCCGCTCGACCAGGCGTTCATATCCCGCCTCGCCGCCGACCGGATCGGTGCGGCCGATGAGATTCCAGGGCGCCGCGACGTAGTACAAGAACACGACAACAACAAAGGCGATGCCCGAGACAATAGCGGCCTTTGCCCAGGCAAGCGTCGATCCGACCATCCGCGCCGACCAGTTTTCGCGTGGCAGCATCGCGATGTTGATCGCGGTGGCGGCAAATCCCATCGGCCACAAAAACATCGGCCAGGTATCGCCGACCCGCAGCGTCAGCGATTTCCAGAGGAAATAGCAGAAGGGAACGAGCACCGAGGTCGATAGCAGGATCGCGACCGGCTCGCGTTCGCGGTAGCCGCGCCATGCGGTCAAGCTGACGCCGGTCAATACCACCGGCAACAGGATAAAGCCGACCAGGCCCAATTGCAGGCTGATGAATTCGCCTAGCGTGCGCAGCGACATCTCGCGGGTGGCGGCCGCCCGCACGAACTGGAAACGGAACGACGCCCAGTCGTGCTCGGCGTTCCAGACCAGCACCGGGAGAAACAACACCGTTGCGATCAGCGCTGCGAGCCACGGATAGGGGGAAACCAGCCAGCGGGCCCGCCACTTCGGCACCAGCATGAACGCGGCCACCGCCGGAAGCAGCATGATGGCGGTGAATTTCGAGAGCAGCGCAAGCCCCGCGAACGCGCCGGCAGCGAGCCACCAGCGCGCATCGTTATCTTCGACGAGCCGGACCAGTGCCCACACCATCGCAACCGCAAACGGGATCAGCGCGGTGTCGGGCGAAACCTTGGCCATCAGCAGGCCGTAGTAGAGGGCGGCTTCCGGCATCAGCACCGCGAACACGATCGCCCGCACATCATGGGTGACGCGGCGGACGATATCGGCGAGCAGCACTTGCGTGACCAGCATCGCCAGCACGCCGGCAAAGCGGACGCCGAAATTCGTGTCGCCGAACATCGCGGTGCCGAAGCGGATGAACCACGCGATCATGGGCGGATGATCGAGGAAGCAGAGCGCGCGCTCCTTTGACCAGGTCCAGTAATAGGCCTCGTCGGTGCGCAGTTCCGTCAGGCTTGCGTAGGTCACCCGCAACAGCGTCATCGCGGCGATCACGATGAGCGCGGCGATCAATGGCCGGAACGCTGACTTGTCCGGTTTAGCGCTGTTGTCGG
>VAZG01000245.1 GCA_005885285.1 Alphaproteobacteria bacterium
TCGACGACGGCACGCACACCCGGGTGAAAATCGATCTGTTCCCGGAATATATCCGTCATCTTCCGCCCGAGAAGCTTGCGATCTGGCGCATTGTCGGTGCCGCCTTGTGCTCGGAGCCGGTCAAGAATGCGTTTCGGCGCAAGCTCGCGCCCGGACTCGAAAAACGCTTCGGCAGCGAGTTTACCTCGGTCGGCATGTACCCGATCCCGATCCTGACCCGCGATATTCCGGGCTACAGCATTGCGCCTCACACCGATACCCGCTGGAAGGGGATTACCGTTCAGCTCTATCTGCCGAGCGACGACGCCAACACCGATATCGGAACCATCTTCCACGACGTGCTGCCCGATGGCACCAAGCCCAAAGTCGCGCAGATGAAGTTCTCGCGCAATTCGGGCTATGCTTTTGCCGTCGGCACCGATACCTGGCATTCCGCGGATCGGGTGCATGATGGGGTCAAGACGCGCGACAGCATCCTCTTGACCTATTTCGTCGATGCGGGACCGTTCAAGGTGTTGCGCAACCGCGGCAAGCGCTTGGGCAATTTCCTGCTCAACGAGATCCGCAACCGAACCTGACGACCGAATTCGGCCCCCTGCGGCGATGCTGGTTCTGACATCACGGTCCGGCGATCGCGATGAGGGATTGCGTCGTTAACAGGACGTTAACCCGGGGCTATGCATCTTCGCGGCCATGGTCACGCGTTCCCGCCTCAAATCGATCCTGACCGGGCTTGCCCTCTACACGATGGCGGCATTGCTGGTCGGCTATTTCGGCGTCAATGCCTATACCGGAAAGTACGGCTTGAACGCCCGGCAGGAGCTCGATCAGGAGATCGTTGCCTTGACAAGCGAGCTCGCGCGGCTACGGCGCGAGCGGGCGGAAAGCGAGCAGCGCGTATCGCTGTTGCGGTCCGACCGGGTCGACCCCGACATGCTGGACGAGCGCGCGCGCTATCAGCTCGATTATGCCAACCCGCATGATCTGGTTCGGATGAACAATCCGAACTGACTTTGTAGATCAGAGCACGGTCTTATCCGAAAAAGCCGGCGCGCCCACTCTCGGTATCGTGCTCAAATTTCAAAAACCCGCCACATCGATCTCAAAAATGTCGCGCTGCGTTGCACTGCGGTATGGCCGAAATTTTGGCGCCGCCACGCAATCCTTTCGTACGCGTTTGAGTTGGGATAGACAGGGCTTACCCATTCTCTCGTTTCCGGAAATTGTCATGGCCGTAGCCAAGAAAAGCGATGTGAAAGAAAAAGGTCAGGACAGGGGGAACGGCGCCCCTCCGGAATTCACCAAGGAGCAGGAACTGGTCGCACTGCGCGCCATGCTCTTGATCCGGCGGTTTGAGGAAAAGGCCGGCCAGCTCTACGGCATGGGCGCCATCGGCGGCTTTTGCCATCTCTATATCGGCCAGGAAGCCGTGGTCGTCGGCATGCAGATGGCCCTGAAAATGGGCGATCAGGTCATAACGGGATACCGTGATCACGGGCACATGCTGGGCACGGAAATGGACCCTAAGGGCGTCCTGGCTGAATTGACCGGACGTCATGGCGGCTATTCCAAGGGCAAGGGCGGCTCCATGCACATGTTCAGCAAGGAGAAGAATTTCTTCGGCGGCCACGGCATTGTCGGCGCCCAAGTGCCGCTTGGTACCGGCCTTGCCTTCGCCAACAGCTATCGCGGCAACGATTTTGTCAGCCTGACCTATTTCGGCGACGGTGCGGCGAACCAAGGCCAGGTCTACGAAAGCTTCAATATGGCGGAGCTGTGGAAGCTCCCGGTGATCTACGTCATCGAAAACAATCGCTACGCGATGGGCACGTCCGTAAGCCGTTCCTCGGCGCAAACCGACTTTTCCAAACGTGGCATTTCCTTCAACATTCCGGGCGAGCAGGTCGATGGGATGGACATCCGTGCGGTGAAGGCTGCGGGCGACAAGGCGATCGCATGGTGCCGCGCCGGCAAGGGCCCCTATATTCTGGAAATGCAGACCTACCGCTACCGCGGCCATTCAATGTCGGACCCGGCGAAATATCGTACCCGCGAGGAAGTCGATAAGGTACGGCACGATCAGGACCCGATCGAGCAGGTCCGCAATCGGCTGTTGGCGGCCAAGATGGACGAGCAGGAGTTGAAGGCCATCGATGCCGAGGTGCGCCAGATCGTCAATGCCGCAGCGGATTTCGCGCAGCACGATGCCGAGCCCGATCCGTCCGAACTCTATACCGATGTCTATCGTTGACGTTCGCAAAAGCACGCCCGCCGACCTGATCCGAAGGCGGACACCGGTTTTGCGAACGGAATGCGCATCGAACAAAGTGCAAGCGTCAAACCAAGCGCAGATCCAAATTAAAGAGTGATTTCCGGAGCTGATATGCCCATTCAAGTCCTGATGCCTGCGCTTTCGCCCACCATGGAGAAAGGCAACCTTGCCAAGTGGCTGAAAAAGGAAGGCGAGACCATCAAGTCGGGCGATGTGATCGCCGAAATCGAGACCGACAAGGCGACGATGGAAGTCGAGGCGACCGATGAGGGCACGCTCGGCAAGATCCTGATTCCGGAAGGCACGGCTGACGTCGCCGTCAACACGCCGATCGCGACCATTCTGGCTGACGGCGAAAACGCCGCCGATCTTGCCAAGGCAACAGCTCCCGCAAAACAGGAGAAAGCAGCCGAGTACGCGCCGCCCGCCGAGACCCGAGCGGAGGCACCTGCATCCAAGTCGGGCGGTGGAAAAGAAAAGAAGGCGCCTGCCGCTCCCCAAATCGTCGCCGAGCCCGATCCGGAAGTGCCCGAAGGCACCGAGATGGTGACGATGACGATTAGAGAGGCTTTGCGCGACGCCATGGCGGAAGAGATGCGGCGCGACGCCGACGTCTTCATCATGGGCGAGGAAGTCGCGGAATACCAAGGCGCCTACAAGGTCACGCAGGGGCTATTGCAGGAATTCGGTGCCAGGCGCGTGATCGATACGCCGATCACCGAGCACGGCTTTGCCGGGGTCGGCATCGGTGCGGCGATGGCAGGGCTAAAGCCGATCGTCGAGTTCATGACGTTTAACTTCGCCATGCAGGCGATGGACCAGATCATCAACTCCGCTGCGAAGACACTGTACATGTCGGGCGGACAAATGGGCTGCTCGATCGTGTTCCGCGGGCCTAACGGTGCGGCCGCGCGCGTCGCCGCCCAGCATAGCCAGGATTACTCGGCCTGGTACTCACAGATTCCCGGCCTGAAGGTGATCGCGCCGTTCTCGGCGGCCGACTACAAGGGCCTGTTGAAGGCCGCGATCCGCGATCCCAATCCAGTGATCTTCCTCGAAAACGAGGTGTTGTACGGCCACACCGGTCCCGTGCCAAAACTCGATGATTACGTGATCCCGATCGGCAAAGCGCGGGTGGTGCGCTCGGGCGGTCACGTCACCATCGTCTCGTGGTCGAATGGCATGACCTATGCCCTGAAGGCCGCCGAGGAGCTCGCCAAGGAAGGCATCGAGGCCGAATTGATTGATCTGCGCACGCTGCGTCCGCTCGACACTGACACCGTCGTCGCGTCGGTCAAGAAAACCGGACGAGCGGTGACGGTGGAGGAGGGCTGGCAACAAAATGGTGTCGGCGCCGAGATCGCGGCGCGCATCATGGAACACGCCTTCGATTATCTGGATGCGCCGGTGTTGCGCGTCTCCGGCAAGGACGTGCCGATGCCCTATGCGGCGAACCTCGAAAAGCTCGCATTGCCGTCGGCGGCCGAGGTGGTCGAAGCCGCCAAAGCCGTTTGTTACAGGTAGATCATGGCCGGTCCCAAAGAGCAGCCCTTGCCTCCGGATGTCATCGGCCGTGATGATGCCACCGAGGTGTTGCGCGCCTTCGTCGTCGATGGTGGACTTTCCATCGCTTTCACCCGCGCGTTCGAGGAGCCGGATATGTGGGGTCTGCTGCTCGTCGATATCGCGCGCCATGCCGCGCGGGCCTATGCGCGCGAGGGCGGGTTTACCGAGGAGGAGGCGCTGACGCGCATCGTCGATATGTTCGATGCGGAAATCGCCCGGCCGACAGACACGGGCCTCACCATGCCTCGCCGGCAGCAAGGTCACTGACCGTGGCAATTGAACCCCATCATTTCGACTTTATGGCCGAAGCCATTCGCGAGGCCGAGACCAGCATCGCGCAAAGCGGCTTGCCGCTTTCGCTTCTGCTGATCGGGGAGTCCGTGACGTTTCCGGGAAGCAAGGACATCCCGGATCAATTCGGCATTCCCTACATCGATCTTGCGGACGATCGCTCGATCGACATGATGAAGTCATGGCGGTCGAACCCCGCTAACGAGCGCCTGTGGCAGGGCGACATAGGCAATTGAGGTCAGTATGCCGATCAACATTCTGATGCCCGCGCTGTCGCCGACGATGGAAAAGGGCAACCTTGCCAAGTGGCTCAAGAAGGAGGGCGACAAGGTCAGGTCCGGCGACGTGATCGCCGAAATCGAGACCGACAAGGCGACCATGGAAGTCGAGGCGGTCGACGAAGGCACCATCGCGAAGATTTTGGTGCCCGAAGGCACGCAGGATGTCGCCGTCAATGACGTGATCGCGGTGATGGCCGGCGACGGCGAGGATGTGAAGGCGGCCGGCGCAGGCGCTGCCAAACCGGCGCCGAAGCCTCAAGAAGCGGCGCCTCCCCGGACTGCTCCGGCGCCTGCGCAAGCGCCTGCGCCAAAACCCGCCCCAGCGCCAGTAGCTGCGCCCCCGCCTCAGGCGGCATCCCCTGCGCCGCAAACCAACGGCCACGGTCGCATCTTCTCCTCGCCGCTAGCCCGACGCCTGGCCAAGCAAGCCGGGATCGAGCTCGGGCGCATCGTCGGCTCAGGCCCGCATAGCAGGGTGATCGCGCGCGATGTGGAACAGGCGAAGTCTGGCAAGGGGTTGAAGGCGCCACCAGCCGTGCCCGGCGCGCCGAGCATCGCGCCCTCGATGTCGGACAAGCAAATCCTCGCGCTGTTCGAACCCGGCTCTTACGAGGTCGTGCCGCATGACGGCATGCGGCGGACCATTGCCCAAAGGCTGACCGCGTCGGTGCAGACCGTGCCGCATTACTATCTGACCATCGATTGCGATATCGGCAAGCTGCTCGCCGCCCGCGAGGAGATCAATGCGGCCGCACCGACCGACAGAGAGAAAAAGCCGCTCTACAAGCTTTCGGTCAACGATTTTGTCATCAAGGCGATGGCAATTGCCTTGCAGCGGATACCGAATTGCAATGTGAGCTGGACCGAAGGCGGCATGGTGAAACACAAGCATTCCGACATCGGCGTCGCCGTGGCGATGCCGGGCGGATTGATCACGCCGATCATCCGCAAGGCCGAGACCAAAACGCTGTCGGGGATTTCGAGCGAGATGAAGGATTTCGCTGCGCGAGCTCGGGCGCGCAAACTCAAGCCGGAGGAATATCAGGGCGGCACCACCGCGGTCTCCAACCTCGGCATGTACGGCATCAAGGATTTCACCGCCGTGATCAATCCGCCGCACGCGACGATCCTTGCGGTCGGGACCAGCGAGGAGCGGCCGGTGGTGCACTCGGGCAAGATCGAGATCGCGCACATGATGAGCGTGACCTTGTCCTGCGATCATCGCGCGATCGACGGCGCGCTTGGCGCCGAGCTGATCGGCGCATTCAAGATGCTGATCGAAAATCCGGTCATGATGATGGTGTGACAGGGACCGCCGTCATTGCGAGCGCAGCGAAGCAATCCATCTCACACCACCGGCAGGCTGGATTGCTTCGTCGCCAGCTCGGCTTCAAGACTGCGATTGTCGAAAAGTCCTATCTCGGCGGCATCTGTTTGAACTGGGGTTGCATTCCCACCAAGGCGCTGCTGCGCACCGCAGAAATTTTCCACTATATGCAGCACGCCAAGGACTATGGGCTCTTGGCCGAAAAAGTCTCCTACGATCCCAAGGCTGTCGTGCAGCGCTCGCGCGGCGTGTCAAAACGCCTCAACGACGGCGTCGGTTTTCTGATGAAGAAGAACAAGGTCACGGTGATCTGGGGCGAAGCCGCAATCGATGCGCCCGGCAAGATTACGGTGAAGAAGTCTTCGGTCGAGGCGCCAAAGGGCGCGGCGGGCGAGGGGACCTATCAGGCAAAACACATCATTCTTGCGACGGGTGCGCGCCCGCGCGTGCTGCCGGGACTGGAGCCCGACAAGAAGCTGGTCTGGACCTATTTCGAGGCGATGGTCCCGGACAAAATGCCGAAATCGCTGCTGGTGGTCGGCTCAGGCGCGATCGGCATTGAATTCGCCTCGTTCTTCCACACCATGGGCTCGGACGTCACCGTCGTGGAGGTGCTGCCGCAGATTCTTCCCGTCGAGGATGCCGAGATCGCAGGCCTTGCGCGAAAACGCTTCGAGAAGCAGGGGATCAAAATTCTCACCAGTACCAAAGTGACAAAGCTCGAGAAGAAGAGCGACAGCGTCGTCGCCACAATCGACGATGGCAAGAAACCGCAGAGCGTCGAGTTCGATCGGGTGATTTCGGCGATCGGCGTGGTCGGCAACATCGAAAATCTTGGG
>VAZG01000246.1 GCA_005885285.1 Alphaproteobacteria bacterium
GACCTTCACCCGGTCGGCAAGCGGGATGAAGGTATCGTCGGTACGGGTCATGACGACGCGGTACTTGCCGGCCTTCTCGATCCGATCGCGCAGCGCCAGTGCGAACCCGAGCACCAGGTTCTTCTCCATCTCACCATTCGACTGCGTGCCATTGTCGATGCCGCCATGGCCGGGATCGATGACGACCACGGGCCGTAAATCCGGTGGCATCGCCGGTTTCGGTGGAATCAGTATTTCCGTTGCTGCAGCGGCATTGGCAGCCGCGATGGCGGGCCTAAGCCCGGGCGTGCTTTCCGTTGCGGTCGCCTGATTGAAGGCCGCACGGTCGACCTCCTCCATTTCCAGCACCAGCCGCGATGGCTGGCCGTTGGCTGCATCGAGCACGTAGGAACCGGCGATTTTGGCGGGGCCAGTCAAATCGAACACGATCCGCGAGCCGCCCGGCATCACCATGCCATAGCGGAAAGCCTTGACCAGTCCACGGCTCGCAGTGCCGGCTCCGGCCGGCAACCGGAAATCGATCTGGGGAATATCGACCACCACCCGGTAGGGATCGGCCAGGGTAAAGGCACGAAACTGGATGGCCTTGTCGAGATCGAGAACGAAGCGGGTTTGTTTGGCGTCGCCGGCCAGCCGGGCGTCCGTGGCAATCGCGGGGACCGAGGCGGCAACCGCGGCTGGGGATTGTGCTTGCGCGGTGCCGAAGAAGCCACTGAGCGAACATGGCAATGCTGCGGCGCACACGAGCGCGAATCCCAGAGCACGGTGAGTTGCGCGGCTCGCCAACGAATCCTAGCCTCCGAGCGGAATGGAATTGACCTTCGCTACCCGTTTGGCGACGGACTGGTCAAATCCAAAACTCCACTAGAAACTTATATTTGCAGGCAATCCTTTGATTCTCACATTCGCAACGGGCACCCCCGAAGCGGTGGAGCAAATGTTGAAAACCGGACCACCAGCGATCCTCTTACCGCAATAGAACCGTAGGGTTAATTGCAGCTTAAAGACGGCCCGGTGAATAACGGTGACTGTTGCAGCACGGCGACGCTTCCCTTGCACGGCAGGGCCATTCAACGTATGTAGAGGGGGCTGACGGCTAATACTCCCGGTTGTGTCGCGTTCAGCCTCCCGGTCAGCGCCGGAACCTTCGATTTCAAGAGGATTCCAGCGTCTTTCCGTCCCCTCCACAAAGCCAGCGCGGTGCACGGCTACCAGGGAGAGGCGGTTTCGAGCCCGAGCGGTATCCGGCCCATCTCGTTGAAGGGCCGGTTTTAAGAGGCGACATGACCCGATATCAGGCCCTCAACGGGGCCCGGTATGCGATCCGAGGCGGGCGCCTAAAAGGCGCCAGACCTGGCCTTCAGCGATAGACAAGGCGGCCTTTCTGCCGCCAACGTGTTCCAGACGGGCCGACGCTTGATGCGCCAGACTGTGTTGCCGACCAAGACCCAAGGCCAATTCGCGACACTGCGGAGCCTAAGCTCCGCGCGCCGCCTTGCGCCAGCGGGATTCGGTTCGGCGCGGCGCCCCGGGTTGCGTTTTGGCCTTCCCCTCACCCCCGAATCAGGTGGACCGTCGCGTCACCCGGCGGCGCGACACGCGCTCAAGGTAAACCGCGACCGCCGCCGCCAAGAGTTACAAAATGCCCAACAAAATGCTGATCGATGCCACCCACCCGGAAGAGACCCGGGTTGTCGTGGTCAAAGGCAATCGCGTCGAAGAGTTTGATTTCGAGACCGCCCAGCGCAAGCAACTGCGCGGCAACATCTATCTCGCCAAAGTCACGCGCGTAGAGCCGTCGCTGCAGGCCGCCTTCATCGAATATGGTGGCAATCGTCACGGCTTCCTCGCCTTCAGCGAAATCCATCCCGACTATTATCAAATTCCGGTCGCCGACCGTCAGGCCCTGATCGAGGCCGACGAACGCGCCCATCGCGAGGCCGAGGAAGAGAGCGAAAACCGTTCCAACCGAAGGCGTCCGCGCCATCGCAACTCCCGCCGCCGCGGTCATGGCGACCGCGTCCGCAGCGAAATCGTCGAGGGCGCCAGCGCCGATCCGTCGCAGGCTCCTCAACCTTATGGGGAGCACGAGGCCGATTACCACGCCGATGCGGAAGCCCAAGATCACGAGCCTCAGAATCACGAGGCTCAAGACCACGAGGCCCACGACCACGAAGCCCATGACCGCGAAGCGCATGACCACGAAGCGCATGAGCATGACGCCCATGATTCGCACGCCGGCGCCGATCATGATCAAGGCAGCCGTGACCACGACCTGCCGGTCGCGGGATTGCAGGCCGAGACGCCGGTTACGGCCGCGGTCGAGGAATCCGCTGCCGCCGCCATCGACGAACCGGCCGCACCCGAGTTCAATGAAGGGCCTGGCCAGGCAGGGGAACTTCATGACGCGCGGGCACACGCAGAGCAGGCGCGCGAAAACGCCGCGCACGCGGATGACGCAGTCGATGCCGAACATGCGGGCTCGGAGCACTCCGTCGCGTCTGAGGCCGAGCAGGTTGCTTCGCCGATCGGCGACGAGCCTCACGATGATGACGATGAAGGCGAGGATGCCGAGGAAGAAGTCGTCGAATCCGTTGGCGGCGACGACGTGCTGGAAGAGGTGCCCGAACGTCCGTTCCGCCCGCGCCGCCAGTACAAGATTCAGGAGGTCATCAAGCGCCGCCAGGTGATGCTGGTGCAGGTCGTGAAGGAAGAGCGTGGCAACAAGGGCGCCGCGCTGACGACCTATCTGTCGCTGGCGGGCCGCTACGCGGTCTTGATGCCCAACACCGCGCGCGGCGGCGGTATCAGCCGCAAGATCACCTCCGCGCAGGATCGTTCTCGCTTAAAGGAAGTGGTGCAGGATCTCGACGTGCCCGAGGGCATGGGGATCATCCTGCGCACCGCCGGCGCCTCGCGCACCAAGCCCGAGATCAAGCGCGACTTCGAGTACCTGATCCGGATGTGGGAAACCGTGCGCGACATGACGTTGAAGTCGCAGGCCCCTACCCTCGTCTACGAGGAAGGCTCGCTGATCAAGCGATCGCTGCGCGACCTCTACAACAAGGAAATCGACGATATCCTGGTTGCGGGCGAAGCCGGCTACCATGAAGCGCGCGATTTCATGAAAATGCTGATGCCCTCCAATGTGCGGGCGGTGAAGCAATATCGCGACGGCCAGCCGCTGTTCTCGCGGATGGGGGTCGAAAGCCAGCTCGATGCGATGTTCTCGCCCACCGTGCAGTTGCGTTCCGGCGGCTACGTCGTGATCAACCAGACCGAAGCGTTGGTGTCGATCGACGTCAACTCCGGCCGCTCGACGCGGGAGCACCATATCGAGGACACTGCGCTCAAGACCAATCTCGAGGCGGCCGAAGAGGTCGCCCGCCAGCTGCGGCTGCGCGACCTCGCGGGGCTGATCGTCATCGACTTCATCGACATGGACGAGAAGCGCAACAACCGCTCGGTGGAGCGCAAGCTCTCCGATTGCCTGAGGCAGGATCGGGCGCGCATCCAGGTCGGGCGCATCTCACATTTCGGGCTGCTGGAAATGTCGCGCCAGCGCATCCGCGCCAGCGTGCTGGAGAGTTCGACCGAGCCCTGCTCGCAATGCGGCGGCACCGGCCACGTGCGGTCGGTTTCCTCGGTCGCACTGCAATTGCTGCGCGGCATCGAGGAAATCCTGATGAAGGGCGCCACCCATAATCTCGTGGTGCGGACCCGGACCGACGTTGCGCTTTACGTGCTCAACCACAAGCGCGGCCATTTGCGCGATCTCGAGAACAGCTTCAAGGTGACGCTCTCGGTGGTGGCCGACCCCTCGGTCAGCGGCCAGCAGTCGTTCGTCATCGATCGCGGCGAGCAGGTGCATACGCTGGAAGCGGCCAAAGCGCTGCTGGCGGCCCAGGCCGCAGCCGCGCCGCCACCGTCGGAGGAAGCCTTCGACGACGACGCGCTCGACTTGGAGGACGAATCCGAAGTCGAGACGGACGAAACCGAGGGACTGGCCGGCGAGCAGGCGGCCAGCGAAGCGAGCGAAGGCGAAGTCGGTCCCGATGGCCATCGCCGCAAGCGCAGGCGGCGCCGGCGCGGCCGCGGCGGCGAGGCGCGCGAAAGCGGCCCGCTGCGCGAGGATGGCGACGCCATGCATGCCGGCGATGCCGTGCACAGCGGCGATGCCGAACCGGTTGCGGACGCGCAAGCCGATGAGGGCGATGCCGAGGAGGATGAGGGCGAGGAGCAGCCGAGTTTCGCACGCGGCGATCAGCCGGGGGGCGGTGAACGCCGGCCTCGTCGCCGCGGACGCCGCGGTGGACGCCGCCGGCGCGGCACCGGACCGGACGACGGCCTCGCCGCATCGATCACCGACGAACTCGGGCCGCGGTCGGATCCGGAAGCATCAGGCGCGGTGGCCGATTTTGACAGCGCTCCATCCGATCAACCTTTGCCGATGGTTCAGCACGAACCGATCGCATCGCAGCCCGAACAGCAACCGGCGGATCACGGTCAGTCGGAAGCGGCTCGCGCTTCCGCCGAGACCGAAAGCGCGCAAGAGGCTGAGCGAGCCGCGCGGCGACGTTCAACCGTGCGCGAGAAGGTAAGCTTCCTGGCCGAGGCGCAAGCCCCCGAGGCGCCGCCCGCCAGCCCGAGCCAGCCATCGCGGGCCCCTGCCCCGGCTGAGCCCGCGCAGGAACCAACGGGCGACAACCAGCCCCGCCGCGCCGGATGGTGGTCGCGGCGCTTCGGCGGCGGCGAATAACAAATCAGATTGGTGAGATGAGAAACCGCCCGGCAAAAACCCGGGCGGTTTTATTTTCGCCAACGATTTGCGTGCGCCCGCAAATCCAAATCCGCTTTTAACACCTCAGCGCCGCAGCAGCGTCACAAGCAGCGCCAGCGCGAGCAGCGCGGCCACTCCCTGCCAGAACCGAGTTGGGTTACGCTCATAGAGCGTCCGCGGCCGTTGCATCGCAGGCGGGGCGCTCGCTGGTCCTGCCTCCATTTCCACGGCAAATTCGGCCATGTCGCGGTAGCGCTCGGCTGCGTCAGTTGCGACCGCCCGACCAAGCGCAGCCTGCAGCCAGGCCGGGAGGTCCGGGCGCAGCGACGAGAGCGGCGTCGGCCGGTCGCGGCGCGGCAGGCCGGTGGCATCGGCGTTACCGTAAGGGAATTCACCGGTGAAGGCGCGGAACATGGTGACGCCGAGCGCGTAGATGTCGGTGGCCTCGTTGCCTGCTTCGCCGTCAAACATTTCGGGCGCCATGTAGGCGGTCGTGCCCGGGATGTCCTCGGGCGGGAAATCTTCCATTCCGGATATACGCACCACGCCGAGATCGATCAGCTTCAGCGATCCCTCACGCTCGAGGATCACATTGTCCGGCTTGATGTCGCGATGGATGATACCGGCGCGGTGCAACGCCGCCGCCGCCCGCGAAAGCTTGATCGCGATATTGCGTCCCTCCTCGAGGCCAAGCGCGGGGCGGCGCGCCAGCCTGGTCTCCAAGAGTTCGCCCTGATAAAGCGGCATGACGGTGTAGAGGCAGGTCTGCCGCCCCGGCGGCAACTCGATGACGTGGCCGAGCCAGGGGCTCGTCACGCGCGCGCCGACCCACGCCTCGCGCATGAAGGCCGCGCGGTAGGTAGCGACGCTGCCGACCTGCGGCTTTGGGAATTTCAGCGCCACTTCGCCGCCCTCGATCTCGTCCTCTGCCCCGAACAGACGGGTGTATCGTCCCTCCGACAACAGCACCTTGAGCACGAATCCATCGATGCTCTCGCCGCCCTGCGGCAGCGGGGTCATCGGCAGTTGCACGATGTTGGCGCCGATATCAGCCGTCACCGCCGTCTCCAGGCCAACGACATCGAGCACCAACGCGGTGCAGTTGTCGGTGCTGCCGGCATCGAGTGCGGCCGCAACCAGCGCGCGCGCGGTATCCTCGGAAGAGGCGCGCTCGCTCAAGAT
>VAZG01000129.1 GCA_005885285.1 Alphaproteobacteria bacterium
AAATTCAGACTGGATGCCGAGGCGCTTGAGCATGGTTGCAATCTGCGGTCCGCCGCCATGTACCACGACCGGATTGATCGCGGTCTGCTCGAGCAGCACGATGTCGCGCGCGAATGCTTTCGCGGTGTTCTCCGCGCCCATGGCATGGCCGCCATATTTAATGACGATGGTCTCCTCGTCATATTGCTGCATATGCGGCAGCGCTTCGGACAGGATGCGGGCTTGATCGAGCGGGCTGATATGGGACGCGTCGGTCATGAAGCGCTCTCTGTTGTCAAAAACTCGGCCCGGGTTCTATCTGATTGGCGGCCACGGCGCAAAGTGCCGCCTGTTTTTTCCCCCTCGCCTTGTGGGAGAGGGTGCGTGAGATGCGAAGCATCGAAGGCGGGTGAGGGGTTGCCTCCACGGATAGAGACCCCTCATCCGTCGCGGACTGAGTCCGCGCCACCTTCTCCACAACGGGAGAAGGAAGGAAGAGTCTGCGCCACCTAGCCCCGCTTCGGCCAGGCTGCCCCGACCGCCAGCAATAACCAGCTTGCGATCAAAAGCGTGCCGCCGGTCGGCGCAGCCATCGAAAAAAGGCTGTGACCGGCAAATTGCCGCAACGTCAAATCGCCGGCAAACAGCGCGGAAGCCACCACGAACCCGAAGCTGGCCGCGATACCGATCCGGATGTGAACCATGCCGCGCTCGGCCAGGGCAGCGCTCGCGAGCACGGCGGTCGCATGAAACAGCAGCATCGAGGAGGCCGCCGCCAGCCGCGCCGCGTCGGCCTGATGCGCCGATAGCGCAGCCAGGATGACGCCGTCGGCACCCATGATGGCGGCCAGCCCGATCAGGATGCGGAAGGAGCGCATCAGCCGCGCTCTCGAAGCAGGCGCACCATCGCGGCGCGCACCTCCGGCATCCCGGCGCCCGAACGCGAGGACGTCGCCAGCACGTCTGGAAACGCGGCGGGATGTTTTGCCAGTGCTGCGGTGGTCGCAGTGATTTGCGCCTCCAACTCCGCAGGCTTCACCTGATCGGCCTTGGTGAGGATGACCTGATAGCTCACCGCCGATTTGTCGAGCGTCCTCAGCACGTCGAGATCGGCGTCCTTGAAGCCGTGGCGGGCATCGATCAGCACATACACCCGCGCCAGGCTGGCGCGCCCAGCCAGGAACATGTGGATCAGTTCAGTCCACGACGCGACCTTGCTCTTTGGCGCCGAGGCGTAGCCGTAGCCTGGCATGTCGACCAGCCGAAGGCGCGCTCTGTCGGGGCCCTCGAAGAAGATCAGTTCCTGGGTGCGGCCGGGCGTGTGCGAGGTCCGCGCCAGATTGTTGCGGCCGGTCAGTGCGTTGATGAGGCTCGATTTGCCGACATTGGAGCGGCCGGCGAACGCGACCTCCATGCCCGCCATCGGCGGCAGCGTTTCAATCGAAGGCGAAGCCCAGAAGAATTGCCAATCGCCGGCGAACAGCTTTCGCCCCTGCTCGATCACGTCAGCGTCGATGGCGACGGTCATTGCACAGGATCCTGTGTCCTCCTCATGGTGAGGAGGCGCTTCTTACGCGCCGTCTCGAACCATGAGGCCCGTGGCTCATCCTTCGAGATGCGCGCAAGGGCGCGTTCCTCAGGATGAGGACCTGTTCGTCAGGTCTTCGACTCGGCCTTCTTCGGGATAAACGTAGCCTTCAGATTGTCGAACAGCTCAACTTTCACGCCGTTGCGGCGCATGATGAAGCTCTGCTGCATCACCGATAGCGTATTGTTCCAGGCCCAGTAGATCACGAGCCCGGCCGGGAAGCCGGCCAGCATGAAGGTGAAGATCAGCGGCATCCAGTCGAAGATCATCTTCTGCGTCGGGTCCGGCGGCGTCGGATTGAGCTTCATCTGGAACCACATCGTGATGCCCATGATGATCGGCCAGACGCCGAGCGCAAGGTAATGCCCGAACAGCGGCAGTTGCGTTGGGTCGTAATGCAACAGCCCGAACAATGTGAACAGGTTGGTCGGATCGGGCGCCGAGAGGTCCTTGATCCAGCCGTAGAACGGCGCGTGGCGCATTTCGATGGTGACGAACAGCACCTTGTAGAGCGAGAAGAACACCGGAATCTGCAAGGCGACGGGAAGACAACCGGCGATCGGGTTGATCTTCTCCTTCTTGTAGATCTCCATCATCTCCTGCTGCTGCTTCACCTTGTCGTCGGGATAGCGTTCCTTCAGCGCGGCGAGTTGCGGCTGCACCGATTTCATTTTCGCCATCGACGCGTACGACTTGTTGGCGAGCGGGAAGAACAGCAGTTTCACGATCACCGTCACCAGCAGGATCGAGATGCCGAAATTGCCGACCAGGTGATAGAAGAAGTCGAGCGCCAGGAACATCGGCTTGGTGATGAAATAGAACCAGCCCCAGTCGATCAACAGATCGAAATGGTTGAGCGAAAGCTGCCCGTTGTACCCGCTGAGCCCGCCGATCGGGAAATTGATGCCGACCACACTGGCTTCCTTGGCGCCAGCAAACAGCCGCGCATTGGCGCTGCCGGTTCCGCCGATCGGAATGGTTTGCGCGTCCTCCAGGTAGTCGGTCTGGTAGGTTCGCACTGTGCCGACGAGATTGGACGAGTAGCGCGCCTGCAACTGCGCGTTGGTATCGGGAAGCAGCGCCGAGGCCCAGTATTTGTCGGTGATGCCGAGCCAGCCGTCGGTGACCTTGAAGCTCACCGTCTTGGCGTCGTCGATCTTCTTGTAGGCGTATTCCTGCAAGCCCTGATCGCCGAGATAGCCGATCAGGCCTTCGTGCAGAATGTAATAGCCCGACACCTGCGGGGTGCCGTGGCGCGAGATCAGCGCGAATGGATAAAGCGTGACCGGCGCGTTGCCGACATTGCTGACCTCGTCCTTGACGGTGAAGAGGTAGCGCTCGTCGATCGAAATGGTGCGGTGGAAGGTGAGGCCCTCGCCGTTGTCATATTTCAATTTAACCGGCGTCGACGGCGTCAGGTTGCCGGAGCCTTCCTGCTCCCACATCGTGTTCTGATCCGGGATCCGCACCGTCGAGCCGGTGGCCGGCACCCAGCCGAACTCGGCGTAATAAGGCGCTGCGGTGTTCGATGGCGAGTACAGCACGATCGCCGGCGAGGTTGGATCGACGGTGTCGCGGAACTTCACCAGCGACAGGTCATCGATACGCGCGCCCTTCAGCGAGATGCTTCCTTGCAAGCTTGGGGTCTCGATCTTGACGCGCGGCGTCCCCGCAATCGCGGTCTCGCGGTTGACGACGGGCGCCGCGGCGGCCGCAGGCGTTGCTGCCGGCGCATTGGAGGGCGCGGGTGGGGCATTAGGAGCATTGGTCTGCGGCGCGTTCGCGGGCGTCGTGGTGTTCGCAGGCGGCTGCTTGGTGAGTTCTACCTGGGTCTGGCTCTGCGCGCGCTGCCGTTCCATTTGCGGCACGTTGTAGAAATATTGCCAGGCAAGCAGCACGACGCCGGACAGAACGATGGCGAGGATGGTATTGCGATTTTCGATCATCGTAAGGGTCTCGTCATTCGATCCGGTTTCTTGGGCTTTTGCCGCGCCGTCTCTGTGCTGCCCGGTCCTTGCCGTTCGAGCCGGTGCAGCGCCGAACGGAGGTCGTCGAGCATGGCCGCGAAGTCGCGGTCCAGTGCCGCCCGGCGGGCGACTAACACATAATCATGGTGCGGTCGCATTGATATGACGTCGAGCCGTTTCACCAATTCGCGAAGCCGGCGCCGGATGCGGTTGCGCTCGGTGGCGGTGCCGTTCTTCCGGGTAACGGTGAAGCCGATCCGGATCGGGCCCAAATCCTCACGGCGGCGGCTCTGCACGACAAAGGCGGCGCTGTTGACCCGCGCGCCATTGGCAACGGCGAGGAAGTCCGCCCGCTGCCTTAGCCGGTCCATGATTGATCTCCGGAACGCCCGGCTCAGGCGCTCAGACGTTTGCGGCCCCGCGCGCGGCGCGCGGCGAGAACCTTGCGGCCGCCGGCGGTCGCCAGGCGGGCGCGGAAGCCGTGACGGCGCTTGCGCACCAGTTTGCTGGGTTGATAAGTCCGCTTCACGGGTAGTTCTCCGCTGACCGGGCAATTTGCCGTTGAATTGAGAGTGCTTCGAATTGAGAGGGCGTCCGGTGATGCTGGCCGGCCCAAAACAGGGCCGTTTCCGGCCCCAATGAGCCGCCACCGGTCAAACCGGGCCATCGCGGACAATTGGCGCGGCTTATACGGGAGCGACCCGTTTCCGTCAATCTTGCGAGGGGTTCCCGACGGCGTTCTTCGAAACGTCGTAATTGGAACGAATATACTGAGATTTTCGGGGTTTTTCAGGGCGAGGATGGCGTGATGGCCGGTCCATTGTTAAATCGCGAATCAGCAGACATTAGCGATCCGTAATTTGACCGGTCCCGCAGCGAACCGCATTCTGACCTCCAAGGCGTAAGGGGCGCAGATACCGTGGCAGCGACTGACGCACAGCCGACCAGCGAACGGCCGCGGCCGAAAGCGCCGCGCCGGCTAGGCTTGTCCGGCAAGTTGCTGCTGCTCACCATTCCGCTGGTGATGATTGCAGGAATCCTGATCTACGTGCCTGCGATCGCCAATTTCTGGATGAATAGGTTGAATGATCGCCTGGCTGCGGCGAACACGGCCGCCCTGGTGCTGGACGCGGCGCCGTTGGGCATGGTGCCGGATTCGTTGTCGCGGCAGATCCTGACCAGCATCGGTGCGCGTGCCGTTGCCATCAAGATGGGACAGCAACGACGGCTGCTCGCAAGCGCCGACCTGCCACCCGCGATCGACCACGATATCGACATCAGGAACATGACGGTGTGGTCGGCGATCACCGGCTCCTTCGAGATGATGCTGGAGAGCGGCAACCAGGCGATCCGGGTGATCGGGCCTGCGCCCGGCGGTGCCCAGTTCATCGAGACCGTGATCGACGAATTGCCGCTGCGCCAGGCGATGTACCGGTTTTCCCGCAACCTGCTCTTGATCTCGCTGGGGATTGCGGTGCTCACCGCGGCGCTGGTCTATCTCGCGCTGCATTTCCTGTTCGTGCGGCCAATGCGGCGGCTGACCGCGAATCTGGCCGGCTTCCACGAAGACCCGGAAAATTCGGCGCGGATCATCGTGCCGAGCCAGCGCGGCGATGAGATCGGGGTTGCCGAGCGCGAATTGTCCGACATGCAGCGCGACCTGGTGTCGATGCTGCATCAAAAGAGCCGGCTCGCAGCACTCGGCCTTGCGGTTTCCAAGATCAACCACGATCTGCGCAATCTTCTCGCGTCCTCCCAGCTATTGTCCGACCAGCTTGCCAGCGTGCCCGATCCGCGGGTGCAGCGCTTTGCGCCAAAGCTGATGCGCTCGCTGGAGCGCGCCATCGCCTTCTGCCAGTCGACGCTGTCCTATGGCCGCGCGCAGGAAGCAGCCCCCGACCGCCGCATGATCCCGATCGAGCCGGTGGTATCGGAGGTCCGCGAAACCGCGGGGCTGGCGAGCGACGCGTCGATCGGCTGGATCAACGCGATCGAACGCGGGCTCACCGTCGATGCCGATCCCGATCAGCTGTTTCGCGTGCTGCTCAATCTCGTGCGCAACGCGGCGCAGGCGCTGGAGGGTCGGCCGCGCAGCGACGCCGCAAGCATGCAGATCCGCATCACCGGGCGCCGCGAGGGCGCGGTTGCGATCCTGGAGGTTTCCGACACCGGTCCGGGCGTGCCGGCCAAGGCCCGCGAGCATCTGTTCGAGGCGTTCCAGACCTCGAGCCGTCCCGGCGGCAGCGGTCTGGGCTTGGCGATCGCCGCCGAACTGGTCCGCGCCCATGGCGGCGACATCCATCTGGTCGAAGGCACCATCGGCGCCACGTTTAGGATCGTGATCCCCGACCGGCCGGTGGAACTCCTGACCATTCGCAACGAACGGCAGCGGGCATAACCGGACTTTCCGGTCTCCACTTTTGCGGGAGGTTGGCCGAGAGCGGCGTTGCCAACGCGAAATCGATGGTCGGATGCCCGTGATCCGGACCTTGCCAATCAAGGTCGGAGCGGGTAGCTAAAGCGCTCTTTCGCGGACCTTCCGACATTCCGGATGCACAGGCTGTTTGGCCCGCATCAAAAGCGAAAAACGCGCCCGTAGCTCAGCTGGATAGAGCACCAGACTACGAATCTGGGGGTCAGGAGTTCGAATCTCTTCGGGCGCGCCAGCAAAATCAAGTACTTACTAAAAATCACCGTTTGAGACGACGAAATTAAAACGGTTTTTCAAACGGTTTTGTTTAGCGAGAAATATCGGATAGCCCAACGAGCTCGTGTCGTAATTGCGCAACGGACCTATCGGAAATCTCTTCCAGCGTTGTTACGGCGGCCGAGATCAAGGGGGATCGCTTCTTGCTCTCACAGTGCAAACCGCGCCCGACCCGCGGATTAGCCCGTCCCGGGCAAATCAAAATGCCCGTTAGGATCCAACTGAATTTGGCGGAATGCGCGATCGCTATTCTGCCGTACGAGCTGAACAATTCACAATGAGAGAAGCAATCTGAGCCACTCGGAAGCGATGGCTGCGGTTAGCGCGAGCGGCGATCCTATTTGGTCCGTCCCAACAGCGGCGCAAGCAGGGCCACGAGTTCGGCTTGCCGATGCACGCCGGTCTTTGCGAAAATGCTCTTGAGTTGGCTTCGGCCGGTTTCCTTGGCGATGCCGAGTTGCTCCGTGGCCAATTCGAGCAGCTCGCCCGAAGCCAATCGCGCTGCGAGGCGAGCCTCGGCCTCGCTCAATTCAAAGGCTAACTGTAGCGCCGCTTGCGGCGGTCGCGACGCGTCGTCCGGGTCGATCAGAATAATGACACCCTGGCAATCCGCCAGCGCATTGGCAGTCATGCTTGCAAGCTTGGCAGGATACGCGAACAGAGGCCTCTGACCCGTCCGCGGCAGCGGCACCGGCGGCGAGAGGCCGCCGTCAATACGTCGCCACAACAAATCACGAAGGGCGCGCTCCAATGCGCAGGTGGCACCCCTGTCGGAGGCATCGAGTGGACGCTGGGAAGGAACAGGGGGCTGAGCCTCTGAGGCCGAGGCGAGTTGAGGTTCGCAAGCGACTGGGTTCGAGAGGCGCCCGCAACTAACCAGTCAGAAGGTCAAGCGCTGTAGAATGCGCAACGAATCCGGCAGTGCGCCGCCGCGCTGCTCTCGGCGATTGGGCCGGACCGTTGGCGGCCGGTCAAGGCTGGCACGTCCCGTGCCTCCGCTTCGATCGGGCGTTTTGTAGTCGGTCTTGAAGCACGGCCAAGTCCGTTAAGAAATTGAAGATAATCTGGGTATCTGTCGTTAGGCAGAGAAGGCGCAATTGATGCAAGCCCAGCGGTTGGCTCGCGTTCGACCAATAGGCAAGATTTCCAGTGCGGCCAAACCGATCGTTGCGCCCAAAGCGCCTGTCATTGATTGCTTGTATTGTAACCTATTCTCCTGGTGCGCTGGCCTTGGACGACGGGGGCGGAAGCAGCGTCTAAAATTTTTGCAAACGGTTTAAGCAATGTCATTTCTGCAGGAACTAGAAGTTGCGGTGTCCCAGGGATCGGCAGAAAGCCGCCAGCGGGCGTTGTGGTACGCGACCGACCTATTGATAGCTGGCCGGTATACCGATGACGAGATCTGGATGTTTGGAGAGGTAATAGGGCTGCTGGAGCAAGATATCGCCGTGGCGGCCCGCACCCAACTCGCAAAGCGACTGGCTCGGGTCGACCATGCGCCTACCAGCATCATCAACAAACTAGCCTTCGATGATGCGATCGATGTTGCAGGCCCCGTACTTCGTCATTCCGAGCGGCTCGATGCTCGAACCTTGGTTGCTAATGCCAGGTCCAAAAGCCAGCTGCATCTGCTCGCAATATCTAGGCGAAAGTCCGTTAGCGCGGACGTAACGGACGTGCTTGTGACTCGAGGGAATCGGGAGGTGATTCACTCGGTCGCAACAAACGACGGCGCGCGCTTTTCGGAGTTTGGTATTTTGCACATGATCAAACGCTCCGAGAGCGATTCGATTCTCGTCGAGCAACTCGGTCGTCGTAAGGACATCCCCAGGCATCTCTTCCAACAGCTGATCGCAAAGGCGGCTGACAACGTGAAGAAGAAGCTCGAGGGCGAGCACACGGATGTGACCAGTCAAATGCAGACTTTGGTGACAGACGTCACGGGAACGCTGCATTCCAAGTTTGGACCCGCGTCGAGAAGCTACTTCGATGCAAAGAGGGCGGTGGCAAGACAGAAGCAATTCGGCGGTTTGAATGAGAACAAGATCTTCGAATATGCTCAATCCCACAAGTTCGAGGAAGTCACGGCCGGACTTTCATTGTTGTGTACGTTGCCAGTCGATGTAGTTGAACGGGCGCTTATTGATAAGAGCAGAGAAGCGCTGCTGATTTTGGCCAAGGCTCTCGGCTTCTCGTGGGAAACCACGATGTCGCTGCTATTTCTGGGCGCGCCGGACCATCGCATCCTCTCGCAAGATCTGGATGGTATGAGACGGGAATTTGCTGATCTCAACGTCGAAACGTCCAGGAGTGTTCTGAAGACCTACCAGTCACGCAAGCTGGCAGTAGCGGCTGATTCTGGCGAACGTCGTCTGCCGCAACTACACAATCAATGAAATTGACGGCGACGTCTTTGTCGAAGCAAGTTTGCGTAGCGTGCCTGTTTCAATGTCAGTATTTGATGTGATCAATATGTTGGAGCGCAACATGGTCGCTCGCGCTGCCATCGACATGATTAATGGTGATCAGGGCATGGTCGCCCTGAGCGAGTGTCATGTTGTGATCGGACTGCGCCGATCCATCGACCACTAGGCCCGTCCAGCTTTGGACGACGTGGCCGTCCGCGGCGAATTCCGTAAGATTGAAACTCGCATTCTGCCCTATATAGTGTAGATCGACGGCATCGGTCCAATTGGGGCTGCCTGCGATCGCAATATTTCCGCTGTGGGAAGCGATGAAAAATGTGTCGTTATGGTCGGCTACCGCTAAATTGAGGTGCTCGCTGATTGCCTGACCATGGGCGTCGATCGCCGTCACCGTGATTGGGTTGTTTCCTACATCGCTGACGCCGGGAGTGCCCGAGATGATGCCGGTGTGGGCATCGATGCTGAGGCCGGTCGGCAGCGCAGCTGAGAAGGTCAGAGTATCACGGGCGGCGGGAGCCGCGAAGTGGCTGGAGACGTCAAGCGAGAAGCTCTGGCCTTCGTGGATGCTCTGGTCTGCGATAGTCGTGGCGGTCGGGCCGCTGTCGCCGACGGCAAGATGGAAGCTTTCGCTGATCGCCTTGCCATGGGCATCGGTCGCCGTCACGGTGATCGGGTCGCTTGCGGGAATGGCGGAGATTGTGAACGAACCGCCCTGTCCGGAATACGCAGTACCGTGAGGACTGAGAGTCTCGATGAGTTGATAGCCGCCGTTTTGGTAAAATATATTGTATTCAAGGTTGTTGGACGTGAACAGGATGCCGCCGTAGTCGAGTGAGGGGCTGCTGTTCGCAAGCAATACGTTATCGTAAATGAATACGCCGTCTGGACTTATTGATTCGGCTGACGGACTGGGATTATTTATCAGACTGCTTATCACCCCGCCGTTCGGCCCGACGACAGACCCTGCGATCCCAGTGACGTCATATCCTCCGACCGCATCAAGCGGGCTGGCGGTGCTGAGCTGTCCTGTAACCGTAAAGCTGCCGTCGAACGACGTGAAATTGAAATTGAATGCATGCGCATTGCTGGTGTAGTCGCTGTCGGTCGGAGTTCCCGAGATGACGCCAGTATGTGCGTTGATGCTGAGGCCGGCCGGTAAGGAGGCTGAGAAGGTCAGGGCATCGCCTGCGGCGGGAGCGGCGAAGTGGCTGGAGACATTGAGCGAGAAGGCCTGGCCTTCGTTAGCGCTCTGGTCTGCGATGGCGGTGGCGGTCGGGCCGCTGTCGCCGACAGCAAGATGAAAGCTCTCGCTGATCGCCTTGCCGTGGGCATCGGTGGCCGTGACCGTGACCGTGTTATTGCCGAAGTCGCTGTCAGTCGGGGTGCCCGATATGACGCCCGTGTGGGCATCGATGCTGAGGCCGGTCGGCAGCTTGGCCGAGAAGTTCAGGGCATCGCCGGCCGCAGGGGCCGCGAAATGGCTTGAGACATCAAGCGAGAAGCTGTGGCCTTCAAAGGCGCTTTGGTTTGCAATCGCGGTAGCGGTCGGGCCGCTGTCGCCGACCTGGAGGTGGAAGCTCTCGCTGATGGCCTTGCCGTGGGCGTCGGTCGCCGTCACCGTGACTGTATTATTGCCGAAGTCGCCGTCCGTTGGGGTGCCGGAGATGACGCCGGTGTGGGCATCGATGCTGAGGCCCGCTGGCAGCTTGGCCGAGAAGG
>VAZG01000130.1 GCA_005885285.1 Alphaproteobacteria bacterium
CGCTAATCGCTTTGCCGTGGGCATCCGTGGCCGTCACCGTGGCCGTGTTATTGCCGAAGTCGCTGTCGGTCGGGGTGCCCGAAATGACGCCGGTGTGTGCATTGATGCTAAGGCCGGCCGGCAGTTTGGCCGAGAAGGTCAGGGCATCGCCGACAGCGGGAGCCGCGAAGTGGCTGGAGACATTAAGCGAGAAAGCCTGGCCCTCATAAGCGCTTTGGTTTGCGATGGCGGTTGCGGTCGGGCCGCTGTCGCCGACGGCAAGATGGAAGCTTTCGCTGATCGCCTTGCCATGGGCATCGGTCGCGGTGACCATGACCGTGTTGTTGCCGAAATCGTCGTCGGTCGGGGTGCCCGAGATGACGCCGGTTTGGGCATCGATGCTAAGGCCCGTCGGCAGCTTGGCCGAGAAGGTCAGCGCATCGCCGGCGGCGGGGGCTTTGAAGTGGCTGGAGACATTGAGCGAGAAGGCCTGGCCTTCATTAGCGCTCTGGTTTGCGATGGCGGTTGCCGTCGGGCCGCTGTCGCCGACCTGGAGGTGGAAGCTCTCGCTGATCGCTTTTCCATGCGCGTCGGTCGCCGTCACCGTGACTTGGTTGTTGCCGAAGTCGCTGTCAGTCGGGGTGCCAGAGATGATGCCGGTGTGGGCATCGATGCCAAGGCCCGTCGGCAGCTTTGCCGAGAAGGTTAGCGCATCGCCGGCGGCGGGGGCGGCGAAATGGCTGGAAACATTAAGCGAGAAGCTCTGGCCTTCAAAGGCGCTTTGGTCTGCGATAGCGGTGGCGGTCGGGCCGCTGTCGCCGGCGGCAAGATAGAAGCTCTCGCTGATCGCCGTGCTATGGGCATCGGTCGCCGTGACCGTGACCGTGTTGTTGCCGGAGTAGCTGCCGGTCGTGGTACTGGTATGGGCATCGATGCCGAGGCCCGCTGGCAGCTTAGCCGAGAAGGGCAGGGCTTCGCCGGCGGCGGCAGCTTTGAAGTTGCTTGAGACATTGAGCGAGAAGGCCTGGCCTTCAAAGGCGCTCTGATCTGCGATGGCGGTGGCGACCGGACCGCTGTCGCCAATGGCAAGATGGGAGCGCTCGCCGGTTGCCCGTCCCTCATGGAACACTTCTTCGGCAGGAGTTACGATGGATCCAGAATTGCTTACGATTTGTATGGTCGGTGCATACTTAGCTTCTGCACCGTGATGAAGGTTCGGATTCGTTAGATCGTATCCGCTTTCATCCCCTTGGTTGTTGTGCGTGGGCTCGACGACACCCTCTGCTTTCCGGACGGCCTTGTCCGGACGGCCAAGCAAATCATTTAAAATATCACCGTCCGCCATGTATCACCTGCTAAATGCAGTCCGTCCAAAAAAATCGAAGGAACGCTCCCAGCTAACCTACTTGCAATTGATTAAATCAGTGGCAATCGATCCGGTAGCGGCTGGGGGGCTGGCTTTAATGATTTGGGAAGAGTTTTTCGCTCGGTACGTGCTCGCGAATCCAAGTTTACCTTAACGAGACGCTAAGCAAATTCAGTCAATGGTTAGGCTGTTTTATGTGATGGCGTATCCGTTGTGTCCCTTAAGCATTTCATCGCCGCCTTTAAGCCGGAAGCAAAACCGCGGCCTTCGAGCCGCCGGCCGGATGGCGCGGGGCGTAGGAGCCCGGTTAGTTTTGCCTCCTTAGGCGGAGGCCTCGTTCACGAGCCAACGGTTCCGGCGGCGGTTTATTTGGCGTCGTTTGTCATAAATCTGTTGGCCTTGTCGCTCCCGCTTTCGATCATGCAGGTATACGATCGAGTTATTCCAAACCGATCGTTTTCAACGCTTGCATGGCTATTCTTTGGTCTCGCGATAGCACTGGTCATAGACTTCGTCTTGAAAACGTTACGATCAGTTCTGTTGTCCTGGCAGGCGGCGCGCCTTGCCCGAAATGTGGAAAACGAAGGAGTTGCTCGCTTTCTTCGAGCGCCAAATGGAGTATTCGAGCGCGAGCCCGCCGCTGTGCATGTCAACCGCTATGCGGCAGCAGCAGCATTGGCTGATTATCACAGCGGGCAGGCGCGGGTGGTCTTAATCGATCTGCCATTTGTAGGTATCGCCCTGATAGTGATGGCGATCGTTGGCGGCGCAATGGTGCTCGTACCCGCAGGTCTATTTTTCGGGTTCGCTGCGCTTGCCATAGGTCGCGCTCGTGAATTCCGCAGAATACTCGACGCGCGCACGATACAGGACAATCGGAAATATGACTTTATCGCTGAGGTATTGACCGGGATTCACACGGTCAAGGTTATGGCGATGGAGCCGCAGATGCAGCGGCGCTTTGAACGGCTTCAGGAAGCCGTGGCCAAAACGACGATGTCCTCCATCTCGACTGGGCAAGCGAACCAAACCGCCGCGTTGCTTTTCGGCAGCGTCTCGCAACTGGTCGTGGTTGCGATCGGAGGCTCCCAAGTCATCAACGACCAGCTCACCATGGGGGCTCTCGCGGCTTGCACGATGCTGTCCGGTCAAATCCTGCAACCCCTGTTGCGGGCGATTTCTCTTTGGACCGAAAGGGAAACCGTCGATCATCGCCGAGCCGAAGTTAAATCGCTCCTCGAGTTACCTTCAGCCGAGCCTGCTGTGGAAATCAATACGTCTGTCAAAGGCAATATTCGATTTGAAAACGTCGTTTATAGACATCCAAACGATCTCAATCACACTTTGGCGGTTGGCGACATCTCGATCAAAGCCGGCGCAATGATAGGCGTAAAGGGCAAGGAAAGTTCGGGGCGGACCACGCTGCTGAAGTTAATGCAGGGGGAGATTGAACCAACTGCCGGCCGCATTACGGTCGACGACGTATCGACATTGTTCCCGCAATTTGCGTCGATACGCCGACACGTCGCCTACGTCGGCGCTGTACCCGCGATATTTTCCGGAACGATCATGGAAAATCTCACCATGTTTGGTCCGGAGAAGCGTGATTTCGCCCGCAAGATGGCGCAACTCTTCGGGCTCGAAGCAACCATCAATCTCCTGCCAGATGGTTACGAGACGAAGCTCGGAGAAGGCATTGGTGATGACCTGCCGATGTCGATCGCGCAACAGATGAACATCGTCCGCGCGCTGACGAATCGTCCGCGCGTGCTTGCTTTGGATGAGGCCAACATGCTGCTGGACGCTATCGCCGAGCCTGCATTGATCAAGGCACTGAACGTTCTCCGCGGCAGCTTAACCGTAATTGTTGTAACGCACCGTCCGTCCCTGTTGGCGTTGTGCGACCATCAAATTGTTCTTGAGGACGGTTATGCTGATTGGTCTCTGTCCTCTGTCAGCGATACGCGGAAAGTGGCGACGTGACGACCCACAGCAGCCCAGGATCGTGCCTCGTTGACGCAAACCAAGCGCCCGCGTCTGAGACAATCGAAAATCCGGTGCACGCAAACCTGGCGCGACTTGCTGCCGAATTTGCCAATGCTTCAGATGATTTGTCGTGCCCCGCAGAAGAAACTCTGATCTCTACAATTAACAGCATCGTTCACCCCGAGACCGCCGCGGAAGCCTGCCTCGCTCCGACGCTCGCCTTGTTCGGCTGGGCCGGCGAAGGACGTCTGATTCAGGAAGCCCTGCCGCATTTCGATCGCATCGATAATGTTGAGGCTCTGCGTCGAGTTCTTTCTTTGTTGGGTTACGGGACAACCCGAAAATTCCTGAAGCTATCAAAGATAAAGTCCCACTCCATACCCTGTTTGTTTACGCGTGACGGTACAGACGTCACACTGATCGTAGACCGTGAACCGAACGGAACCCTTCTTGCATTTGACGGCAAGTCCGCTTCCTGGAAAGCAATTGAACCAGCGAACCAAGGTGGCTGGGTCTACTCCGTGCGGGACCAGTCAACTAAGACTGAAGCCGTTGAACAGGGAGCGTCCTGGCTATTTTCTGCGATTAGACGATTCAAGCCGACAATCGTGTCGACCCTCGGGCTTAGTCTATTGGGAAACCTCGCAGCGCTTGCGCTGCCGATCTTCGTAATTTGCGTGTATGATCTGGGAATCGGCACCAAGTCAATAAATACCGTGATTATGCTGGCAATAGGCGCCGGCATCGTAATCGCAACAAACATGGCCTTACGGAGCGTTCGCGCGCGAGCGATGGCCTATTTTGGCTCGCGGATCGACGCGCTCATCAGCATGAAGGCATTCGAGGTGATCCTCAACATGCCGGTTTCGATGGTCGAGGCTGCTCCCGTCGGCACTCAAATCTCGCGACTAAAGCAATTCGAGAGTATGCGTGAGTTCTTCACCGGAACGTTGGCGTCGTCAATTGTCGATATTCCATTCATGTTCATTTTTCTCATTGCGATCGCGCTGTGGGGAGGAAATCTTGTTTGGGTGCCGGTGTCGCTCATCGCCGTTTATATTGCGCTCTCAGCGATAACAATTCCGGTGACCCGCAATTATGTTCGCGCGATCAGTTTCGCCAAGCAACGTCGTAACATCCTGCTTCACGAGATCTTCACCAAGCGCCGTGCGATCCGTTCGCTCAGCGCCGAACACGTTTGGATCGCGCGCCATCGAGATCTAGCCGAGCTGATTTCAGACCAGAGCCATCGGGCACATAGGTTTAACAATATTGTACAAAACATGGGCGAGATGCTGGTCAGCATTGCTGGCATCGCGACGCTTGGTCTTGGCGCGCTAAGCGTGAGCAAGGGTTCGATGACCTCGGGCGCGTTGATTGGCACCATGGCTCTGGTGTGGCGAGTATTGTCGCCGCTTCAATCGACCTATCTTTCACTGCCTCGGATAGAACAGGCACTGCAGACCTTCAAGCAAATTGACAGGCTCATGAAGATACGGAGCGAACGAGACGTGCGGACGCCCCGAGCCTTTTTCCGCCAATTTAGTGGAAAGGTATCCCTGAATCGCCTGGCCTTTCGTTACGCGCAACGCCAGGAGGCAGTGCTCCGCGGGGTGCAACTCGAGATCAAGCCAGGCGAGATGATCGCCATCACTGGAGCGAGCGGCGTTGGCAAAACGACTCTGCTTAGACTTATCGCGGGGCTTTATCCGCCTACCCTTGGCTCTGTTCTGGTCGATGACATGGATTTGCGGCAAATTGATCCAACCGAATGGCGCTCTCAGATGGCATTTTTGCCGGAGACCGCGAATTTCTTTTACGGCACTTTGGCGCAAAATATCCGTCTTTCCCGACCAGATGCGAGTGACGCAGAAGTAGTGCGGGTCCTGAAAGAAATGGGACTGGATGGCGAAGAACAGTTGATGTGCGAGGGCATAGATCGTCGACTAACGGCCGCAGATCTTGAGAATTTCTCGGACGCGTTGAAGCAACGGTTGGCACTCGCACGCTGCTTCATTAAGGACGCGCCCATCTACCTGCTGGACAACCCCGCAGCTTCTCTCGACACGACGTCAGAATTGTATTTGCTTAAGAAGCTCACGGCGCTGAAGGGCCGTGCGACGGTTTTATTTACGACATTCCGCCCGAGCCATATGCGACTAGCAGATCGGGTGATCATGCTGAAGGACGGGCAAGTAGTTTTGGACGGCGCGCCGGATAGGGTCCTGGAGCGCATATCCGCAGTTGCTTAATGTCATCCTTAGACTCAGCGGCACATTTTATTAATGCGAAGTGTCTATAGTTTGCGAGCCTTATAGACGCCCATTTTGAGACTCGAACACCTTGTTGCCAAACCTTGCCCGGCGGACTGAAATCGCGCGACGTCTCACCCAACCACTCGTGTTGGAAGATGGTCGGCCGCCTCGTGTGTTGGTGGCGACCCTGATTACCATTTCTGGCTTCGTCATTGCCACCGTCGTTTGGGCGTCCGTGACGCGAGTGCGGGAAGTTACCATCGCTCAGGGTCAAATCGTACCACGCGGTCAAGTTCAAACGGTTCAGCATCTTGAAGGCGGAATCGTCGCTGAGATTTTTGTCAAGGAAGGTTCGAGGGTCGCGGCCCAGCAGCCACTCATTCGGCTGCGCCCGGAATCATCAGTCGGTGAACGGAACCAATATGAAGCCCGACGCGTAGCTTTGAAACTTCAACTCATCCGTCTCGAAGCACAGAGTAGAGGTGAGGCACCCGACTTTGATGAGTTAGCCAAGAAATTCCCGGATTTGGCTACTGAACAAGAAAAGCTCTATGTCAGCGCAATTATTCAGAGGCGACAGGAACAGGCAACCCTGGCCGCCAAAGTTGCACAGAAACGCGGCGAGATAGCTACACTGACATATGGTCTGGAATCTGCGAGTGCGCAGGTGGACGTCCAGCGTGAATTGGTCGAGATGCAAGATAGCCTGAAAAGCTTAGGGACTGGATCGCGAAAGAGCTGGCTCGAAGCCAAAGCTGCACTTCAGCGCAGCGAAGGCGACCGGCTCAACCTCCAGGGTAAGCTCGATACGGCGAAAGAGGCTCTGACGGAAGCTGAAAGCAGCTTGGCGGAAGCCGATGCGAAGGCGCAGCAAAAGTTAAGCGAGGAGAGGGTTAAGGCGGCAACCGATCTGGCGGAAACCGAACAGCAGTTGGTTAAGCTTGCCGATCGCTCCGATCGTCTGTTGGTTCGGGCACCGTCCGATGGGATCGTCCAAGAGCTCGCTCCGAAATCGATCGGAGAAGTAGTTCGACCGGGCGACCTCGTGGCCAGGATAGTACCGACAGAACGTGAGCTAGTTGCCGAGGTGCACATCGATCCAAAGGATTCCGGACACATACGTGCGGATGCGGATGCGGAGATTCGACTTCTGACCTATGACAGCGCAATTTTCGGTCCCGTCCAGGGCAAGGTCGAATATTTGTCGGCTACGACATTTTCACCTCCGGCGGGCCAACAGAATCCGCCGGGCCAGAATACTACTGAGCCCTATTATAAAGCTACCGTACGACTTCTCCAGGACCATGTTCGCTCTGGCACCACCAACTATCCCATTACGCCGGGAATGGTTCTGCAAGCCCACATTCAGACCGGCTCAAAATCAATCATTCGATATATGTTTAAGCCGGTCTTCAACTCCTTGGATGTCGCGTTTACTGAGCGATGAGACGGATCTTATTTCACAGAAGGCACAAGGCGGTCTGACAACCGGCGTCCCGTCGGCGCTTTAGGCTCTTCGCGAGTGAGCGCGTGGCTTCGCGCTTGAATTTGCAGAAGCTTGCGACGGCCGGGCTAACCTGCCGTGAGTGGCACAGGCCAATCACAATCATTCCGGCGTCTGAATGAAGAGGTCGCGAAACAAAGGGGCGGCCCAAAACGCACAGCGCCGCCTAAGCGGAATATGATCGCTCGACGGCGCTGGCCTATGTACCGGGCCCTCAAATCCCCCAGCAGTCGAAATCTCAGCACGACCTATGCCAACGGTTCAATTGCGAAAATGCGAACACCCTAATTCTACGGAAAACGCGATTTGACGAAAGAGGCAGCTATTGAGGCCACGCTTCATATAAAGACGACGACCACGACCGCCGCGATCAGCACCATTAAGCCTCTCACGGCGATGCCAAGGTAGAGATCGGCCATTGCGGCCTCTGAATTCCCGACTCAACTGCCCAACTACAAACCGCAAGGCGGAAGCGTCCCGGGCCAAATGTGCGCAAAGAGGTTGTCGCGATAGCGTTCGAAGGAAAGCCCCGGCCGTGCATCCACGGCTGGGGCCTTCATCTTTGGTCGCGCCGCTGAGAACGGCGTCACCAAGAGATACCGTCTTTAACGGCGGATTTCGAACGAGATTTTGGGAAACTGGCCGCTGGTACTCTAATCGACAGCACGCATTCCGCTTGGGCTTCGAAACTCCCAACGACCGTGCCACGTTCGACTGTGCCTTCCAGACTGATCAGTTGCAGCGATGCAAGGATTAGTTGAACGCGACCGTCTTTGCCGAAGGGCAGCAGCAGGCGCTCGAAGTCGATTGGGAAGCCTGCGCCATCGTATGTTCTAAGAACCGTGTAAACTGCACATCCGGTACTGGCGCAGTGATCAGACGCGCTGATAATTGCGGATAGCAATGATCGCGGGGTTACCTCAGCGAGCGTCTTTCCAATCCAACCATCTTTGAACGCCTGATCAAGCAGACTTCCGCGATACAGCGCGCGAAAAACGTTTTGTCCGTTGTTAGCTTCGACTTTCCAGATGACAAGCTGTTTCGGATCATGAACGCGTCGGCCGGGATCGAACTGATCGAACGGAGGCAAGCCTTGTCTGGCGAGCCGTGCCCAAGATGCCGCTAAACCGCGCTGGCTAATCGACCGGATGCTGTGAACCGTTCCATTCTCAAAGTTCAATGATCGAAACCCCGGCTTCATGCCCGTATGTTTGACCCCAACGATTAATAATTTCCTTTTCGATCAGCCGTACAACTACGGGATCGTTCGCACTGGTGATCCCGCAAGTTTCCCGGGCAATTGCCCTCAAAATATTAGTTTCATTAACATATGCGGCCGCGGCGCTGTGCGAGAGACGCCCGCGTGGAAGAAACATGCAGCCGATCTAGAGGCAGAAATGCTCGGACGGGGAATGGTCTTTGACTCAATCGAATGGTTGGAAGATCGATGATCCGGAGCTGATGTTGATTAACCGCATCGGCCGCCGCCGCTGCTTATCGAAGCTCTGGCGCTGATTTGGAACTTGCTCGGTTGCTAAGTATTGGCGCATCCGCGTCATGAGGGCACTAACCCGCCCCGCCAAGCGAGTGTTTGGGAGCGTCGCAAGCTGGCGCGAGATCGATGAAGGCGCCTTGGGCGGGCGCACGATCGGCGCGTCTTGGCACGACATAAGGCCTTCAGGCATTTCGATTTGCTTTGTTTCGCGGCGTTCTTGAGACCGCAGCTGCCTGAAAAAACCTTTAGTTCACAGGTCTGTTTACATCCAATTCATCGTAATTCTTAAAAGGAGATTCAAATTATCGGTCCATGATCGCCATGCTTGGCCAGGCGGACACACATAGTTGAATCGCGATGAGCGCTGCCCGAGTGACAGGTGGCCAACTTGCCCCGCGTTGGAATAGGTAACACGAATACCGTGACCGCGGGTCGAGCGACCCGTGCTGGCCGTTCCTTGCCCGCGCTCGCCCCGAAGCTGTTGACCCTCTCCGCCATATTATGCGCGCTGGCGCTTGCCGGCTGTGCCTCCAATTCGGCTCAGCGTGAGTCTGGGGCAGACCCGATTCGCGCGGCCGCGGATCCCCATCGACACTCCGAACTGCGAATTCGCCGGCCCGACCGGGCGCTGCTCGCACCGCAACCAGCGCCCGATTGCGAGCTGAGGGAACCCGAAAACTCCAAGCCTGTGGATCCAGACCAGTTGGCGCGCCTGAAGCTCGATTACGAGCGACAATGCTACAAACGTGCGGAGCAATTGGTCCGCAACCGCCTAAGGTTGCTGCAGGCATCGGGTAGATGCGAGATTGAGCCCCTTCGACGTTCGTGGCGACTGATCGAGTAACGATCAGGCCTGCCGACCCGCAAAGGGATGACCTCCAAGATTTGCACCACCCCGTATGTTTTCGGGATTTTGTGCAGTACAATCAATTGATGCGAGCAAAGATACAAAGGCCAAAGCTCGTCCAGAACCCAGTCAGCAAGGACTGGATCGAACGCCGCCGAGATAAGAATGGGCCTGTACTACAGGATCACCGATCGCGGCGCTGGAACGCGCAGCGCGGTAGACCGACGGGATGTCCTTGTAGCGAGAAATACAACGAGGCGCAGTTGCCTGGTATTAATAAGGTCAACTGGTACCAGGTCCACAAAGCCGGGCCGATATTAGTACAAATTTGGATGGCTTGCCGTTGCGACCGAGGATCTTTCTATCTGGGAGAAATATCCGAATGCAGTGTTTACCCTTGTAAGCGTTCAAGCTGAAGAGGACTCTCCTGCAGAAGAATATCGCTTAGGTACCTTTGAACTACGCTGAGCGCTCAACCCCTTGCTCTGGTCCAGTCCCAGAGGGCGCGTCGACGATGGAGATCCGATCACCCGGGGGACTTACTGGATGCCGCTAACGCGGGCCAAATAATTGGTTATGACGACAAACGGTTGGCGTTCAAATTTACAATGCTGAACGCGGTCGAGACGATCGATTGTCAGATCAGCGACGCCGCGATGGACGAACTTATAGGGACGAAAGGCTCGCCTCGCACAGTTAGAGAGGCTCAGTTTCTGGCGCACCGCGAAACGATAGAAGGCCTCGCGTCCGATCTTTTCGATGGCACCGGAGCTGTCCGGGGCTCAGTGGTTCGCATATTCACGAAGCATATTCTGAAATAGCCGAGTGTCGCCCCGCCCTAAGCGGTTGAAAATAAAGAAGGCCGCCGACACCATGAACAGCCAAGCCCATTGAAGTGAAACGTTGGACGGTTAGAAACGCTTTGCAACTGATGTCACCATTTTGCCGGGCAGAAAAACAACACCGCGCAGTTCGTAGCGGTTCAGTTGTTTAATTCAAGACCGGCAAAGGGACTTGCGGGTATCTTCAACCGAATTCTTGCGGAAACCGGAGGGATGCACCACCGGGCTAAGCGGCCTCGTGGTCTGTCGGCTCGACGATCAGTCGGTGCCCATCATATTGATCGACACTTGCCACCAAAGCTAATCGTTTGGAACCGCCACGGCCAAGCCAATCTCGGATGCCTGAGTGTTCGGTCAGAAAATTGCCCAAGGCTGCAAACGCGGCGCTGCTGATAGCTTGTTGTTGCCTGCGGAGATGATCCTCAAGAAGCTTGTGCCGGGTGATGTAACCAGCGTTCACGCCGGGAATGGCGTGGCTCATGAGCAGTTTTGCATCGAACTCCGACACGCCGGCGGCGGTCGCAAATTGTTCGGAAGCTCTGACGAAGATCGTTGCCCCACTTCGACAGCGTGGCTCGGTCCTCCTTTTGCTCAACGAGGTGCCCTGATGCGCTGTCGGCGGCGAATATCCATTCTGCAGCCTGCGACGGGTACATCTGCCGACCGAAACGCATCGCTCGAACGAGGCATAAGACCATTTCGCGAGAGAGGGGAATATCGAAGGCCCTCTTGGCGCCGCCCTTGGGCTTCGGGATATGCATCATGCGCCGCCCAAAATTGATGTGGCTGGGTTTGATCTCTTGAAGAGCGGTAGGCCGAGACCCGGACAGTAACGTAAACAGATGGAACTCACGACGGACGGGGTTGTTGAGAGCCGCCAATTCGGCAAACCATCCTTTCAGATCGCTAGTTCCCATCCCCGTGTCGCGACGCTTCTCTCCATTCCAATCGATCGCATTGACTGGGTTGTCGGCAGGCAATGACTTGTTGACCTTTCGAGCGTGATTATAAATGGCGCGCAACGTTCGCATGCTTCCGTTCGCGATATAGGGGCCGTTCTCCTTCGTAATGTCATCATGCTTCGTCACCACTTTGGCTGGATCTGAACCGAGCTCCTGCAGTGGTGAATCGAGCCAATCGATGAAAATGCGCTCAACGTGATCGCGATAGCTTTCGATGGTGCGCTCGCTCCGATTCTTCCGAACCAAGTGGGCGTATCGGTATCGCTCCCAAGCCTGTCTAAGCGTGGTCCCTCCCGCGGAGACAGCCGCTTCACCTTCGGTGGTTGCAGCTTCACCGCCTCCCGTGCCCCGCTTTTCGGCTTTCGGATGCTTTCCTCGGCTGATTTGAGCCAGATAATCCTTCGCGGTTGCGCGAGCAGTACGTGTCGATATTTCGCTGGCGTCGCCTATCGCCACGCGGATCGAAGACGCGCGCTTTCCTCCCTGTCGCAGATCGCCCTGAACAGTGAACGTCCGTTTCCGTTTTCCAACGACAACGAAGAAGCCTTTTAGTTCGGTATCCCGAGCCAGATACCAGCCCTCTTTCGGACTGGGTAATCGAGCGATGGCCTTGTCGGTCAGCAGAATCCGGACATCAGCCATGGGGAAGATCCAGGGACGAAAACGGTTTTCAAACAGTTTTGGCGAGACGGGGAGTTCGGAGGCTTGCACACGAGAGAGTGCGAAGATATGCGAGAAAGACCCAAGAATAAAGGGTTACTTCAACTCTCGTCATACCTTGGCGTGCATTTGGGAAATGCAGCGAAGAGATATTTTCGAACTACGAATCTGGGGGTCAGGAGTTCGAATCTCTTCGGGCGCGCCATTTCGCGATACGCTATTGACGCCGAAACTCGCCGTTCTCCCGATGCAAGCCGTCGCGTCGCATCCGCCAGCCGCGCGGCTCGAAATCTCAATAGATCGCGCTGACGAGTTAAGTGCACTGTCACGGTAATTCAAATTCTGATGCGGACTTCGCGAAATCTCCGAAGACGTGAGAGGAGCGTGCGCTTTTTGACCGTCGAATGCGCGAGGAAATCCCTCCTCTTGCGGGATTGCGAAATCCGTTAGACTACCATAAGGCTCGTCGGGTAATGACCATAGATCAAACACCCAGGGTCTCGCTCATCTCGCTCGGACGCGAGCACGAGGCCACTTTCCAGAACCTCATTCAGCTTTATACGCACGACTTCTCCGAGTTTTGGGCTGATACTCCGAAGGGCGATGTGCAAACGAATGGTCGGTTTGCGGACTATCCGCTGTCAGATTTTTTGGAGCGGCCGGGTTCGAGCGCCAACCTCATTCTGATCGGGAGCACGATTGCAGGGTTCTCTCTGGTAAATGACTCGTCTCGTATCAGCGAAGCCGTAGGCGCAAATGTCGCGGAATTCTTTGTTCTGCGGAAGTTCAGAGGTCAAGGCGTCGGGAAATCGGCGGCTCGGGCGATGTTCAGTTCGTGGCCAGGCTCGTGGGAAGTCGCAGTTGCGAGCCGCAACCAAGCAGCAAAAAGGTTTTGGAACAGGGTCATCCACTCCTCGCCCGAAGCCAGAAATGTGCAAGAAGTCGATGCGCAAACGGAGCGTTGGACGGGGCCGGTTTTTCGCTTTGAATGGCTGGCAGGTTAGCTGAATCTCCCGGAAACCGTACGGCTCAATCGCGCCACTTTGACGCCCTGCCCGCCACTTCCGGTCCACCTCAAATTACGGACATCGCAGCGACCCCCGGGATTGAGCGCAAAGAGACGCCCGCGGCATCGGAAACTGCCGGCTATGGGCGCAGCGCCAAATCGCAGGCGGCCGCATATTCTCGGGTTCTAGCGTGTGCTAGCCTGCGGCATCATAGCGCTAAGGCGAAGCAGTAGTGCCCATCTTCATCGGCCGTGGCGCGCCATTTCGGAATACGCTATCGCCGCCAAATCGGCCGGTTCTTCGATTGACCAAGTCAAGTTGTCGAGTTGAGTGCACTGTCACCGTAATACTTGATCCGAAGTGCGTGGGCATCACGCAGCCGCTCCAATGGGGCGCGCGCGCTTGATGCGTTCGCGCTCACGCGGCGAGTGCATCGCCTCCCAGATGTCGCTTCGGCGTTGCACGTTGAGCCAGAAGTCGGGACTGTTGCCGAACACGCGGGCAAGGATGAGAGCCGTTGGGGCTGTCACAGCCCTGCGGTCGTTGCACAATTCGTTGACGTGCTTGCGCTGCACACCCATGGCCTTTGCCAACGCGCTCTGGGTAAGACCCATCGGCTCCATGAATTCCTGAGCCAGAATTTCTCCGACAGTCGCAGGCTTGCGCTTCGTCATCAACATGGAACACCTCAGCGATAACTGTGATCATCGATATAGACGCCTGACGCTTCACCGCGGCGGCCGTCCCATCGAAAGATGAGCCGCCATTGGCTATTGACGCGAATCGAGTGCAATCCCTCCAGTTTACCGCGCGGCTTCTCGAAGTGGTTGCTCGGCGGCACGCGCAAGTCCTGATCGGTGGTCGCGTCGTCGAGCATCTGCAGCTTACGAAAAAGTCGGCTCGCCAAGTCCGGCGGGATGTTTCGCGAATGAACGTCATCCACAAAGAACGCGCGCAGCCAATCGTCCCGGAAACTGGAGATCATTCACGCTCTCCAATGTGAGCCGATGTACCACTCTATGGGTCACCCGTCAAGATTTGATGATTTGGAAGGTTGGCATTCATCGGGTGCGGACATGTTCTCCCATTCGCGATCGGCCGTGGCGCGCCACCTCTCAAAATGCGCTATCTGCGCCGACCGACGCGTTTCACGCACTTTCGCAGCAGCGACAGCAAACGGCCATTTCTAATCGTCCCGCTATCAGCTCATCAGCGCCTGATTATTGCACATAGGCGCCAATGGACTTTGTTCTTGTTATGTTCTAGCGTCCATTTTGTCCAACGCGCTGCCATCCAGAGCGATCTCCCGAAATAACAGTTCATCAAGGAAGACGATCCCATGTCCGATGCCCTTGCCGAGGCCAGTCATCTCCAAATCATCTTTCACAACGACAATGAAACGCCGCTGCAATTCGTCGTTGAACTTCTGCATTCCGTGTTCAACAAGCAGTTCATCGACGCGGTCAGATTGACCGAAGCAGTCGACAAGGACGGACAAGCAAGTTGCGGGAGCTATCCGCGCGAGGTCGCCGCCGACCTGCTTGAGGCCGCGCGACAACGCGTCCGTGTTGCAGGTCATCCGCTCCGCATCACCAGCGCGGCGGTTACCAGCGACGCTGAGATATTCGATGGCCGCTGCAAACTCTGCGGCGGGCTTGACTGCGAAAACGTGCTTTCGTTCAGAAGCACGGCGACGCCCCTTTGCGATGACTGCATGCTCGAAATCACGCGGGGCCTGCCCGACGTGGTCCGCGCGAAGCGGTTCGATTATGCCCACGAAGCGCTGGCCTGGCATTTCGCCGGTATTCCGCGGGATCAGCTGGTCGCTACCTCGCGGCAATTCCCCGGCCATATGCGCGCCGACGTTCAGGTTGCGATCGACAGGCTGTTCTCGACGTCGCCATTGCGGTTTTTTGGCATCCACGACCAGCACCGCTATGAGACCTTGACGATCGCGGCGCTAGGCAGACAAGACCGCAATGCGCCCGGCATCGCGCCGGCCCAGTATCACGAAGTGGATGTCGGCGAGAGCGCGCCGGTAAAATGCCTCGATAACGGTTTGTGGCTCTGCACCACCGGCGGCCTGCGCTACGCGGTGCTGCTCTCCCCGGATAGAGAGTATAATCGCGAGGCGGGGACCCGCATCGAGATGCTCGTGCCTGCAGGAAGCGAAGGCGCGGAGCTGGTGCAACGCAGCTTCTCGGAACTGGAGAACGCGGTGAACGCCGCGCGTTCGTATCGCGGCAAGGTGCTGTCGCTCGATGCCGCTGCCGAATATGGCGGCCGCTCGCGCGGCATCACGGTCCACCAATTGCGGACCGTGCGGCGCGAGGAGGTGATCCTGCCCGAAGCCACCTTGAAATTGCTTGACCGCAACGTGCTGAATTTTGTCGGTACCCGGGAGCAGCTGCGCCGGCTCGGACAATCGACCCGCAAGGGGATCCTGCTCTACGGGCCGCCCGGCACCGGCAAGACCCACACGATCCGCTATCTTGCGAGCAACCTGCCCGGTCATACCACCTTGATCATCACGGCGGCGCAGGTCGAATTGCTTTCCCACTACATGAATCTGGCGCGGCTGCTGCAGCCGGCCATGGTGGTGATCGAGGACGTCGACCTTATCGCGCGCGACCGCGGCGACATGGGGCCGTGCGAGGAATCGCTGCTCAATGCGCTCCTCAACGAGATGGATGGACTGAAGCAGGATGCGGATATCCTGTTCATCCTCACCACCAACCGGCCAGAGGAGCTTGAGAGTGCACTGGCAAGCCGCCCCGGTCGTATCGATCAGGCGATCGAGGTGCCGGTCCCAGACGAGATCGGCCGCGAGAAGCTTGTCCAACTCTATGGCCGGGGCCTGCCGCTCGGCGAGACGATCGTGGTCGAGGCCGCGCAGCGCACCAAGGGCGTCAGCGCCGCCTTCATCAAGGAACTGATGCGGCGCGTCGCGCAGGCAAGCATCGCCCGCGATGGCGGCGCAACAGTGGAGAGCGGCGACGTCAGCGAGGCGCTTGACGACATGCTGTTCACTGGCGGCAAGCTCAACATCAAGCTATTGGGCGGCGCGGTCGAAATGGTCGACGGGTGACGACCGCAATATCACGGGACCTGGGAGAGGTGAACGGAGCTCCACCAAACCCTTTAACCCAACATGCCTAGCGCACGGGCATCGGCGGCCGCGGCACCGACGCCAGCTCTGGATCGAGCGGCACTTGCGCCGCGGGCGGCGGCAGCGGATCAGGCTGTCGCTGCACGTAAGGTGCGGGAGCTGGCGGCGGCATCATCGGAGCTACCGCGGCTTGCGCGGGCCGATATGTCGCCATCGGCCGGCGCGCCGGCGCGGCCGAACGGGGTGGAGGTGCTGATATTCTGGGCCGCGGGTTTGGCTCCGAAGCTTTGGTCTCGGCAGCTTTGGCATCGGAAACCCTGGCAATGTCGCGGGACGCTTGCTCCTGATTAGCCTTGAGCTGCGCGATGCTGGCCTTGAGCTGCTCGATCTCCTGCTCCGCGGCTGCGAGATCGCTCGCCATGGACTGCAGCGATTGCGTCTCTCCGGAAGACGGAGCGGCGGCGCTCGGCGCGACGCCTTCCGCAACCCGAGCCGGAGGCGCCGGCGGCGGAGACGCGGCATTTGCCACGGATGTCTGAACGGCAGCGGGGCTCGGTTGCGATGATGAAGTCGCGACAAATTGCGGCGCCCACCTTGCGACCACAGCTCTAGCCGTATCGCCGTAAGCCTGCCAGGCGGCGGCACCGACACCGATGCACACGGCGAGCAGGAAGCCCGTGAGGCCGCGTAGCACCCGCCCGCCGGTCGAGGGCCGGTTGCCCGGGACCTTTGCATTGCCGACGGCCGCAGGGCGAAATGTCGTATCAACCGGCGGGATCGGTGGGCCAGCAGCGAACTCCGATCCCGGGCCCTTTTGCGGATCGGAATGCTGGCGCGCGGCCGCGCGCAGCAGATTGGAAAGCTCTTCCTCCGCGGGATCCGCGGGCGCGACCAGAACGACACCGGGCGCGACCTCAAGGACATCGTGTGGATCGTCGGGTTGCTTCGGCTTCAGCGTCGACTGCATTGGCGCTCCGTAACTCAAGTCCCGTAACTCAAGTCCAATGTCGCCCGCGTGAGGGCGGCCGGCGCAAGGCCGGCTAAGTTCTGCCCCTCGGCCACACTCCAGCCCGGTTTGACCAAAGCAAGGCGATACGATGGAAAGTATAGGGCCGCCGATGGCCCGCCTTTCGGGAACTCTTCCCTCTCACGCGTGATTTGCGGCAACGGATTCTCTGCTATCGTTGCCCGAGCGCGTTTCGACCGCGCTCGGTGGACCGGTCGGGTGCCTTTGCTGATTTGCGGAATATCGCAGAAAGAAATGCCATGACGGCGCGTTACATGGTCGGCATCAAGACCAACGGCAAGACCTCAAGCGTGACGGTCGACGCGGAGGACGCGCTGATCGCAGCCTTGAAGGCCAAACAGATGAATCCCGCAGCAGCGATCACCTACGTGCGCAAGCACAACGTGCGGGGCGATCGGCGTCATCCGCATCTGGAGGTTTCCAGGGACGAGCCAGCCTCGACGCGACGGCGATAGCAACCGGATCAACTCTGTGCGAGCGCCAATTCCTGGCAGCCATTTATTGGCACTTTTCGCGTTATGAATGGTTGGCAGGCGTCTCAAGGATTCGTTCCGCAATTCGTCAATTGGTGTGCAGATGGTCAAGCATGTCACTATCGATCGCGGTCGCCGCGCGTTGCTCGGCGCCACGGGAGCTCTCGCGCTGCAAGGCATATTCCGATCGACGGCTGCAGTAGGTCAGGCAGCCGGTCAGACGGCCTCCGGCAAGATGAAAATCGGCATCATCGGCGCCGGCCATATCGGCGGCACGATCGGCGAGCTCTGGATCAAGGCTGGCCATCCGGTGTTCTTCTCGTCACGCCATCCCGAGGAATTGAAAGAGTTGGTCGATCGGCTTGCGCCTCTTGCACAAGCCGGCACCGTCGATCAGGCGATTGGGTTTGGCAACGTGGCCTTCCTGGCCGTGCCTTACGGCGCCCTGCCGCAGATCGGGAAAGATTACGGCAAATCGCTCGCCGGCAAGATCGTGCTCGACGCGGACAATGCGGTGGCCGGTCGCGATGGCGCGATCGCCGACGAGGTCGAGCGCGACGGCATCGGTGTCACGTCGCAAAAATATCTGCCGGGCACACGGCTGGTGCGCGCCTTCAACACGCTCAACTATAAGATCTTTGCGAGCGAAGCGAACCGCCCTGCTCCCAGATTAGCGGTGCCGATTGCCGGCGACGATCCGGAAGCCGTGCAGGTTGCGGCGGGACTGGTGCGCGATGCCGGCTTCGATCCCGTGGAGGTCGGCAAGCTCACGGATGCGAGGCGCTTCCAGCGCGGCGCACCGGGATATGGCCAGAACGTGAGCGCAAGCGAGCTCAAGCAGAAGCTGTCGCTGGCGCCATGACGGCCCCCACGACAGCTCTCATGAGCTGGTTACAGCGCGCGGTGCCTGCGACGCCGCGGGAGCGGTCGGCCGCACTGTGGTCGTTTGCCTATTTCTTCACGCTGCTTGCCGGCTACTACGTGTTGCGTCCCCTGCGCGACCAGATGGGCATCGCCGGCGGCGTCAAAAACCTGCCCTGGTTGTTCACCGCCACCTTCCTCAGTTTGCTGGTCGCCCAGCCGCTCTATGGCGAGCTGGTGGCGAGGTTGCCGCGGGTCAGGTTCATTCCCGTGGTCTATCATTTCTTCGTCGCCAACCTGGTCCTGTTCTGGGTGATGCTGACCTTCGACGTCGAGAAGGTGATCGTCGCGCGGGTATTCTTTGTCTGGGTCAGCGTGTTCAACCTGTTTGCGGTGGCGGTGTTCTGGTCGTTCATGGCCGACCTGTTCACCGCCGAGCAAGGCAAGCGGCTGTTCGGGTTCATTGGCGCCGGAGGAACCGCTGGAGCGCTGCTTGGCCCCCTCGTCACGATCTGGCTGTCAGCGCCGCTCGGCCCGGTCAACCTGTTGATCGTGGCCGCCCTCTTCCTTGAAGTAGCCGTGTATTGTGTCCATCGCATCGAACGCGCGGCGGATGTGCCGACGCAAGTGGACCCCCGGGGCCAGCGCGTTGGAGGCAGCGCCTTCGCGGCGCTACCCGAACTGATCCGCTCGCCTTATCTCCTGGGAGTGGCGATTTGGGTCAGCCTGCTCTCGTTCGGCGCGACGATCGCCTATTTCGCGCAGGCCAACATCGTCTCGGCAACACTGCATGGCGCCGCAAGCCAAACGCGCCTGTTTGCGAGCATCGATCTCGCGGTGGGGCTGTTGAGCCTGGCGACACAGGTGTTTGCTACGGCCAGGTTCCTCAAGCGCTTCGGCACCGGCATCTCGGCTGCGGCTCTTCCCGCCGTTTACGTTGTCGGCTTCGCGGCGGTGGCAATCGCTCCTTACCTGTCGGTGGTGGTGGCGCTCCAGGTCGCGCAACGGTGGATGAACTTTGCGATCGCAAATCCGGCGCGCCAGGTATTCTTCACCGTGGTGGGACGGGAGGAAAAGTACAAAGCCAAGAATTTGATCGACGTCGTGATCTATCGCGGCTCGGATGCGTTGTATGGCTGGGTGTACGACAGCTTGCAGGCGCTGGGGTTGAAGCTTGGCGCGATCGCGCTTTGCGCGCTTCCGGTCGCTGTGGGCTGGCTCATTCTTTCAACCGCGCTGGGCGGAGCCCAGGAGCGTCTTGCAACGAAAACAGAGGAAGCAAAAACAGAAGAAGAAGGAGCGCCGAGATGGCAATCCGGATGACGCGTCAAATAACCCGCCGCGACTTCGCTGCACTGGCCGGCGGACTTCTGGTATCGACTGAAGCCATGTCGATCACGGCTTATGCTCAGACCGAGACACCTCTTCTCACCCGCGCAATTCCCAGTAGCGGCGAGAGCATTGCCGCCGTTGGCCTCGGCACCGCCTATGTGTTCGACGAGGATAACGAAACGACACGGAGCAAGGCCGACGCGGTCGTACAAGCCCTGCTGAAGAATGGCGGGCGGCTGGTCGACACGGCCTCGACCTACGGCGATGCCGAAAGCGTGCTCGGCGAAGTCACGGCAACCGGCGGCTTGCGCGACAAGCTTTTCATCGCGACCAAGCTCGAGGCGCCTGATGCCCAGGAACTCAAGCGATCACTGGCCCGCCTCAAGACCGCAAAGGTCGATCTGCTGCAGCTCCACAATGTCAGTCGCAAGCAGCAATCGCTCGCGCGGTTCAAGGACTGGAAGGCGCAAGGCGTGTGCCGCTACATCGGCATCACGTGCACAACCCGCCGCGACTATCCGGCGGTCGAGGCCGTGCTTGAGCGGGAAAAACCTGATTTCGTCCAGATCGACTATTCGCTCGATAATCGCGGCGCCGAGAAAACCATCCTGCCGCTCGCCGCCGAAATGAAAGCCGGCGTGCTGACCGCCATACCTTACGGCAACGGCACATTATTCCGCGCCGTGCGCGGCAAGGAGTTGCCGGACTGGGCGCGGGTGTTCGCGAACTCCTGGGGACAGTTTTTCCTGAAATATTTGCTGGCCGACCCGCGTGTGACGGCGGTGATCCCGGGGACCGCCGATCCGGCCCACATGACGGACAATGCCGGCGCAATGCGCGGCCCGTTGCCCGATGCCGATCAACGCCGCCGCATGGTCGAGTTCGTCGAAGGGCTCTGACTACGCCTGAACAATCGCAGGGAGCCGGTAGGCACCACTGAGCAGCGGTACGTGTATGCGCCCAGGCGCCGTAGCCGTCTCGAGCCCCGGACGCCGAGGGTCGGCGGGGAATCAATGGTGCGATGCACCACGTGCGGGTAGCGGAAATGCCGCGGCCAGCATTGACGTTGCCACAAAGAAACACCGATCATGTCGGACACTTGTCTGGCGAAGTAGCTGCCGAGCTGCGATCCCGCCTCGGCACAAGAAATGGCTGTGGCTTGCGTTCGGGATGGAACCCGAACGGGGGATGGCGCGTCTTGATGTGGCGGGGGGTGGGGCGTCTTGATGAAAACGAAATCAGAAATTGTCCCGCATGCAGCAGGACGGTCGCGTCGAGATGATCGGATGCGGCGGCCCGGCAACACGTGATCATGTGTCAAAAAACAAACCGGAGGAAGAGCCCATGAAGAAGCAGCCGAGTTATCTTGCTGTATCCGTTGCTATATCTGCCGCCGTTGCCATTGGTGCGACGCTCGCCGCGTCGCCAGCCTTTGCGCAGTCGGTGGACACTGCGCGCATCGAAGCCGGCGGCCAGAACGACTGGCTGACCTACCATGGCTCCTACAAGTCTTATCACTATAGTCCGCTCGCCCAGATCAACACCGGCAATGTCGCCAATCTGAGTGTGGCCTGGATCCATATTCCGGGACGATCCACCCGCGGCCTGCAGTCAATGCCGCTGGTGGCCGATGGCGTGCTCTATTACACCGGCTCCTACAGCCGGGTCTTCGCGCTGAACGGCGCCACCGGCGAGGTCATCTGGTCCTATTTTCCGGAATTGGACGAAGGCCTGATCGCGCGGCAGACCCACTCACCCTACAATCGCGGCGTCGCGATCGGTGACGGCAAGGTCTATGTCGGCACGATGGACGGTCGACTGATCGCGCTGGACATGAAGACCGGCAAGGTCGCCTGGGACACCAAGCTGATCGATTCCCAGAAGCTGACGGTCGGCTTCACCGGCGCGCCCCTTTTTGCCAAGGGCACCGTGGTGATCGGCGCGCAGGGCGGGGAATGGCCGGGCCGCGGCCCGATCTTCGGCGTGGACGCCGCAACGGGCAAGAAGAAATGGGAATTCCTGACTGTCGCGGGCACTGACGATGCCATGAAGACATGGGGCAGCGACTCCTGGCGCACCGGCGGCGGCGGCGGCTGGATGCCGGGCACCTACGATACCGACACCAACACGGTTCTGTGGGGCACCGCCAATCCGGCACCGCTCTACGACTGGTCGGGCGCCGATTTCAAGACGCAAGGCGCGCGCCCCGGCGACAACCTCTACACCTCCTCGGTGATTGCGCTGGACGTCGACACCGGCAAGCTCAAGTCCTTTCATCAGGAGCTGCCGCACGACGCCTGGGATTTCGACAGCGCGGTCGGCGAATTCCTGATGCTGGATCGCGACGGCCAGAAGCTCGTGGTGCACCCTAACAAGAGCGGCTACATCTTCGTCTACGACCGCAATCTCGCCGTGAAGAACGTCTGGCGGATCACCCAGAACTCCAATTTCGTCAAGAACATCGATCCCAAGACGGGTGAACTGATCGGCCGCCGCGACTTCGCCGCGGGGAAAGTCGAAGAGCCGCTGTGTCCGCACATCTCGGGCGGCGTCAGCTGGAACTCGGGGTCCTACAATCCCAAGACCGGCCTCTACTACAAGCTTGGCCAGGAATGGTGCATGACCCTCGACGTCATGAAGACGACGCCGATCGTCGCGCCACAAGCCCAACTGAACATCGGCGCCAACTTCAAGATCGCGCCTCCTCCGGGTGGCGAAATCTATGGTCATCTCGACGCGCGCGACCCCGTGACCGGGGCCAAGAAGTGGGAGGTCCGCTTCCCAGAGCCGCCGCTCGCCAGCGTGCTGTCGACCGGAGGCAATCTCGTCTTCGTGCCGGACTCGCGCGGCACCGTCCACGCCTACGATGCAGACTCCGGGACCGAGCTGTGGAATCATTCCGACGGCACCGGCCACCAGGGCGGCATCATCAGCTACTCGGCCGGCGGCAAGCAATATGTCGCCGTGGTCGCGGGCTTTGGCGGCATGGCGTCGGATGACTACGCGCCGACCTTCGGCGGCGTCTACAAGAGCATGCCGCGCGATGACGGCGCGCTCATCGTCTACAGCCTGAAATAGGCCGTGGCATGGCTGCCGGGGAGCCGGTGCAAACCGCTCCCCGGCGGACCAGTGAGCCCATGCGGCTTACGAAACCGGATTTAAATCTCATGAAAACGTTGCACGTCATGAAATTGGATTTTTTGCCGCCGGCTGTGCTCGCGGCCGCGTTGACATGCGCCACGCCGGCTTGGGCGCAGCAACCTGCCCCCAGTGCGCCGGACAACGCACCATTCGATGCCGAACAGCTGTTCGCGTCGACCTGCGGCTGGTGTCATTCCGATGGCGGGCGCGCCGCCGGCAAGGGACCGCAGCTCATGGGCACGAGCAAAAGCGACGACTTTATTCGCGAGCGTATCAAGAACGGCAAGCCGGGCGCGATGCCGGCGTTCGACGGAGCCCTGAGCGACGCGCAAATCGACGCGATCATCAAGTACATCCGGTCGCTGAAGCCGCAACAGGGATAAACCAGCGCGATCCGACCGATCCGCCTGGAATACGAAAAAACCGGGAACGCGACATGAAAGCCATTCTCCCACTCTTGGTCGGCGCCGTCATGGGCATGAGCTCGGGGTTGATGAGCTTGGGCCCAATGGACGCGGCGCAGGCGCGATCGCTCGCCACGATCCGCTCGCTCGGCGCGCTCGGGCTGTGCGCCCACCCCAACTCACTTCCGTTCGCCAGCAAATCAGGCGACCCTCCCGGGTTTCAGGTCGAGCTGGGGCAGGCGCTGGCGCGCGAACTCGGCGTCTCGCTGAAGCTGGACTGGATCATTACCCAGTACCAGATTCGCAGCGCCGACTGCGACATCATGATGGATGTCATTGCCGATCGCGAGGCGCAAGGCGAAACCAATTTGAGGATTTCGAAGCCGTATTATCGAACCGGGGTCGCGCTCGCCGTGCCTTCGGACAGCAAGCTCTCGTCGTTCAAGAGCCTTGACGAGCATACCAAGGTGGGGGTCCAGGTCGGATCGATGGCGGCGATGATCATCGGTCAGCGTCACGTGCCGACATCGACCTTCGGTTTCGAGGTCGACAGCCTCGAAGCCCTGGCCAATCACGAGATCGACGCGGCGGCGGTCACCCCGACGTTCGCCGGCTATTTCAACCTGACCCATCCGGATAAGGCGGTCCGCATATTGGGCCTCGACGAGGGTGAAGCGAACCTCAACTGGAACGTCGCCGTGGGCATGGTGCGCCCCGACGAGGGACTGCGCGATGCCATTGAGGCGGCGCTGGAGCGGTTACGCGCCGACGGCACGGTGGAGCGAATATACGCGCGCTACGGTGTGGTGCTGCAATCGCCGAAATAGTTGTCCGCCATCGCTAGGCAGAGGCCATGATCTTGACGATTGAACGCCGGAGAGTGACCGTGCGGGCATGAAACCATCGGTGACACGCTCCTACCTCGACGGCCTGTTCGCGAACCGAGATTACGAGGGGCTCGTCTGGCTCTCTTCCATGATTTGTGGTTCTTCTGGGTTTGATCTTCAACACCCAAGTTACGGCCTCTCTCGATCATTGTTTCTGTTCGTTGAAAGCCTTTTTTGGTTTGCTCAAAGCTCTCGTTCGGGCGTTTGGACCTATTTCGAAGCCACACCGGCCACGCGACAGCAGAACATGCTTGAGGCGCTGCGCGAACTCGGACCTACGGGGTTCGATGAACAGTACGGCATTGGCATGGGTGAGTGGACAAATGTGGAGCAGGCTGCCGGAGTCGATAAATGGCTCTGGCAGAACGAACACACGAACAACGCGTTTCTTTGGCAGTTGGCTGAGCAAAACAGGGCGGCAATTGACATCCTGGTGCGCCGATGAAGACGGCAGTACTCGTTCGCCTTGGCGCTATGATGCTGGAGTCCGTTTAGCGCTCCAACCCGCTAAATTGCGACGTCATGCGAGTTTGCACTACGCCTCAGGAGCGATGTCTTCCCTATTTCGCCGGGTTGTCCGGTCGCCCTTCACTACGGCCGTTTCGATTAATCCTCGGAGCGGC
>VAZG01000247.1 GCA_005885285.1 Alphaproteobacteria bacterium
AGCCATTATCCCGAAAATTTTTCGCTATGGCAGAGAATATGGCGCCATCAGATCCACTCCTGCCTGCTGAAGCGGGCCCGGCGCGTCATCTGCGAATCTCAATATGTGAAGGCTGATATCGTATCTTCCTTTTCCTTGCCCGAACAGCGCATCGTCGTGATGCCGGCTCCGCCGCAGCGGCAATTCCGGTCGGAGCAAAGCGACGAATATCTCCAGGCCGCTCGCCTCCGGCTGCGGCTGCCGCCAAGATTCCTGTTTTATCCGGCCCAGTTCTGGGCGCACAAGAATCATCTGCGGTTGATTGAAGCGTTTCGCGGTGTCGTAGGCGAAGTGCCGGACCTGCAGCTGGTTCTTACCGGGAAAAAACGCGACGACTACCGGACGGTTATGAACGCGATCGAAAAGTTCGGCTTGAACGAACAGGTTCGTCATCTCGGCTATATCGAGCAGGGCGACCTTCAGGCGGTTTATCGGCTGGCGAGCGCATTGGTGATGCCGTCGCTGTTCGAGAGCGTCAGCATTCCGATCTATGAAGCGTTTCAGCTCGGGACCCCCGTTGTCGCGTCCGCGATCCTGGCGATCCCCGAACAAGTCGGTGACGCCGCGCTATTGTTCGATCCAACCTCTGTGACGTCGATCAAGGACGCCATTCTGAACGTCGTCAGGAATCCCGAGGCCGCTGCGCTGCGCGCAAAGCGCGGCCGCGACAAGATGTTGGCAATGACGCCGCAGCACTACGGCAATCAATTGCAAGCCTTGCTGAGCGAGTTGAAGGCTTGCTGAGTGATTTGCGTGGCGACGCGGCAATCTCCGGCTAGAACTCGAATTTGAATTCTGGAAATCCGGGATGGTTCGGGCTGTCGAGTTCCGGAACCGGGTATTTCAAGGCGGACGGCGACGGGGGCTGTTCGAAGAAGCGCCTATTGAGAAAAGTAATCTCCGGCGAGATCGGAAAATGGAACGGCGCCAAGCCGCCCAGATTGTTGCCGTGGATATGCACGATATAGAAATCGCGCTTGATTTTATCGATCAGCGAATTGAATAGCTCGGGGCGGTCGTCGATCTCGTGGAATTCGATCGCCAACGCGACAATGCTTGTCGAACGTCGGAGCAGGTCATCGAGGATGCGATATTCGCCTCCTTCGATGTCCACTTTCACAAAGATCTGGCATCCGCCCGGTAGTCGAGCGAATGCATCGTCAACGGTGGCGCTGTTGTCCTCGCGGTCATTCCAAATCCTTTGCCTGAAATGGATGTTGTCTCCACGAAAGAACCAGGGATAGTCGATCCAGGTGAAAGCCTTGCGCAGGTGGCTTGCCTTCAATCGCGCGGAGAAACGCAGCAACTGACCGATCGAGTACCGTAACGCCGTCAGGCTCGTTACGGTGTGGTCGTAGCAGTGAACGGCAGCGCGCGGATTGTGCTTCTTGAAGTCGCGCTCGAACGTCCAGTCATGCGAAAGGCCGAATGAAAGCAGGGCATCGGCGGCTTTCACCGCGCGGAGCGGCACGACATATCCGCCGTCATTCGGGCTTCCGATACGTGCAAGGGACTCGCAGGCAACAGGACGAAAATCGGAGAGCTGGACGGGATCTCCGGCTTCGGATTTCACTGTTATAAATGAGTTTGAAGTGCTCACCGCCTCAAAGGCCTTTCTGCCTGCCGTTCCGGTCAAGACGACCGGTAACGACGGCACTCCAGTAGCCCCCAGCGCACGAACATGCAATTCGCTGAAAACGGCTATCGGCCGAGCCCGACGTTTTGGTTCGGCTTGGGCTTGACCACCGGGAAATTCGCCGGTTTGGTCCTTTTCGAAAGATGCTGACAGACCCCGGGTGCTTGGTTGTGAGGCTGTTCCAGAACTCCAGATACTATCCTGCGCTGCGTCCGAAGATTCGTGAACTCACCAGGGATTGCTCGACCTTTACAAGCAAGATCGATGCATTTGTGCGTTTTCGAGAAGCGGGGTGTCACATCCTGTTGCCTGTCGACCGGCAGGCAGAATGGGCCTTTTTCACCAACGGCGACGACGCGGACATTCAAAGGATCTGGGCGCGCGAACAAGGCATGAGTTTGCGTGTTTCGCTGGCTGATATCTTGAGGGCACAGATCGAGGCGCACCGTGCAGACGTCTTCTACAATCTGGACGTGACGGGCTGGCCGGGCGATTTTGTCAGGACCCTTCCCGGTTGCGTAAAGCGCGTCATCGGTTGGCACGCGCTGCCGTTTCAGAACGTATCGTTCTCCGGTTACGACCTTATCGTCTGCAATTTTCCGTCGACCCTTGCGGGGTTGAAGGCGCAAGGGTACCGGACGGATTATTTCTTTCCCGCATACGATCCCGAGTTGGCGCCATTCGCCCTTCGTCAGGACCGTCCGCTGGACGTGTTGTTCGTCGGCGGTTATTCGCGCCATCACAAGCAGCGGGCGGCGGTTCTGGAAGCCGTGGCGAACATGGCCCACGAATACAACGTTGTATTTCATCTGGATCGTTCGCGCTTATGCAGGCTGGCCGAATCGCCGTTGGGACGGCTTTTGCCGCTGGCGAAGCACAGAAGACCTTCCGCAATCAGGGCGGTTACAAGGGAGCCGGTTTTCGGCCGGGACTATTACGGGGTGCTCTCGTCCGCCAAGATTGTGCTGAACGGCTCCATCGATATGCCAAGCGCCGATCGCGGAAACATGCGCTGCTTCGAGGCATTGGCGAGCGGCTCGCTGCTGCTCACGGACGAGGGAAACTATCCGGAAGGGATGAGTAGCGGAAATACCATGGTTACCTATCATTCGCCGAAGCACGCGGTAGCGCTGGTCAAGATGCTGCTTGAGGCGCCCGAGCAGCTATCGGGCATTGCCCGTGCGGGCCACGAGATGCTATCGACCCGCTATTCCAAGGAAGTTCAATGGAAGCGCTTCGAGGCGCTGGTGGCTTCGATCTAGAAGGGTGTTATCGAACAGCAATTCTAGCGCGCGGCGCCAAGAAAAGGAAACGACTTTGACGAAACTCGACAAAGATGCTTCGGCGCCGTTTGTCCATCCATCGGCGATTGTAGAGGAGGGCGCGAAGGTCGGGAAATATACGAAAATATGGTTCTTTTCTCACGTCGCGCCGGGCGCCGTGATCGGTGAAAATTGCAGTCTCGGCCAAAACACCTACGTCGAGTGGAACGCTATTGTGGGCAACGGATGCAGGTTGGGAAATTCCGTATCGATCTATTCCCATGTCGAGCTAGAAGATTTCGTCTTCTGTGCGCCCTACATGGTCTTTACTCATATTTCCTTTCCTCGCGCCGCCGTCAATCGACATGCGGTCTTCAAGAAGACTCTCGTGAAAACAGGAACGACGCTTGGGGCAAACTCAACTGTCGTTCCCGACGTCACCTGCGGCGTCGGGACATTTCTGGCCGCCGGCGCCACCCTCACCAAGAGCTCGAAAGATTGGTCGATGATGGTTGGTACGCCGGCCCGCCAGGTCGGTTGGGTGAGTGCGTTCGGAGAGAAGATCGACTTGCCGTTGCTCGGCGAGGGAGAATGGCGCTGCACGCACACCAGCGATATCTATGTTCTAAATGGTGCCGAACTCACCAGGCATCCCGGTCCGCGGGATATTCTCAAATATGTTCCAGGCGAGCGACTGGAGCGAATGGAAGTCCGCTGAAGTTTGCAAGAGTCGAAAACGGCGCGATTTAGCGTTCGTCCGAGATGACCTTGCCGTCATTCGGCAGTGAGCCGAGGGCAACGAGTTCAACGTTACCGCCGAGCTTGGTCACCGCGCGCAGCGTCGCCGAAAGCTCGCCCCTGAGCGCCTCGCTCGGTGACGCGCATGCCGCTTTCAGCGTCATCACATCGGCGTCGCCTTCGCGCGTGACGACGAGACGCAAGCGGTCGAGCGCAGGATATCGTTTGCCGATCTCGCCGATTTGTTCGGGCCGCACGAACATGCCCTTGACCTTGGTGGTCTGGTC
>VAZG01000131.1 GCA_005885285.1 Alphaproteobacteria bacterium
CGCGCTGTCATCACCGACCGGCACCGGAACTTCGGCGACCACGCCTTGGTCGGCATACTGGTCATCGTAATATCCCGGCGCATCGTAATAGCCGGGCCCGCCATAACAAGCGTAGGCATCGTTGGCCGCTATCGCGCCGCCGACCACGGCTCCGGCGGCAACTGCGCCGGGCCACCAGCCGCCGCCACGACGGCGATCGCCGCCGCGCCAGCCACGGTCACCGCCGTTCCAGGTGGTGCGGCCGCCGTTCCATGTCGCGCCGCCGCCGGGACGCCCAGCCGCAAACGATCCCGACTGTGCATTGGCTGCGACGTTTGCTTGCGGAGCGCCACCACCGATCCGCGCATTCGTTTGCGGAGCGCCACCGCCGAAGCGTGCTGCCGGCGCGGCGCCGCCCATACGCGCACCGCCGCCGCCACCGATCGCGGCGCCGCCAGCTGCGTGGCCGCCGCCCCTATGTCCTTGCTGGGCAAAGCTCGCGCTCGGCGCTGCCACCAGCAAGGCCAACGCGGTAGCGGTACTCAAAATCTTCAGGCTCGTCATTGTCATGAACTCCATCTCGCGGGGATAGGGGCTAACCCGCAGGCTCCGCAGGGGTTCCAGGCCCGTGATTAATCCGCACTTGGCGTCGAGTTCGCGGGCGCTCGAATTTGGTCCCGCCGGCTGACGTTACTGGACAATTCGGCTCGCCAGTGGCATCAGGGCCACAAGTTTCCTCGAACCGGCCTTGCCCAGATCCTTGCCCCCATGAAGCAGTTCTTCCTCAAGCTATTCACATGGTGGAACGGTCAGACCTTTGGCACGCAATTGTGGACCTGGCGGTTTGGCGAGCTGGTCGGCACCGACGAGCAGGGCAATCGCTATTACCGCACCCGGGGCGGCAAGATCGATCCGACGCTGCATTTTGAGCGGCGCTGGGTGATCTACAACGGCTACGCCGAGGCGAGCCGGATTCCGCCGTCGTGGCACGGCTGGATGCATCACACCGTCGACGTGCCGCCGACCGAAGAGAGCTACACGCCGCGGGAGTGGGAGAAGCCGCATGTGCCGAACATGACCGGCACGCCGCAAGCCTATCGGCCCTCCGGCTCGACGCTCGCAAGCGGTCGCAGGCCGAAAGCTACCGGCGACTACCAGCCCTGGACGCCCGGAAACTGACGGCAACAGTCGTCATTCAGGCGCCCGCGTTAGCGCGCACCCGGAATCTCGCGCCACAACTTCTGGATTCCCTGATGTGCAAATTGCACATCTGAGGCCCGCTTCACCGCCGCCCTCAGCGCTAGGCGCGTGCGCGGGGAAACCAAGTGAGAGCCTGTGGACAACGGGAACAGCGGGGACATCGGCAACGGCGTCCTTGTGCTTCTCGCGTGATCGGGGCTCAATAGGGTCATCTTACGGAGATGGGACGCCATCGCGTCGGATCGGGCAACAGAATCGCGACTGCCCCGATATGCAGCGGCTACCGATCAGAATACGGCCGGGAGATAGGCCCCCGGTGCAGACGTTCTGAAATCGCCCGTCAATTGTGTGGCTGCCGTGAGACAGGAAAGGCCGTCTGGGAAACCGGGCGGCCTTTTTCTGTGCACCGGTTGCTATGACGCGAGCCGCGCGGCTGCGCGCTTTACCATCTCGCCGCGCCGCGCCTGCGAGGGTGCGATCCGCTCCCTGATCAAGGCTACGATTTCCGCCGGCGCGGTCTCAGGCGAGCCGGCGTTGAACGGCGGCGCAGGGTTATACTCGATCCGAAGCTGGATCGCCTCGGCCGTCCTGCGGTCGACGAGCAGCGACACCAGCGTCAGCGCGAAATCAATCCCCGCGGTGACGCCGCCGCCGGTGACGCGGTTACGGTCGATGCAGACGCGGGTGTTGGTCGGCGTCGCGCCGAACTCTCTAAGAAAATCCATCGCGGTCCAGTGCGTCGCCGCGCGATAGCCTTTGAGCAGGCCGGCCGCGCCAAGCACCAGCGACCCGGTGCAGACCGAGGTGACGTATTTCGCGCCGGACGCCTGCTGGCGCAGGAAAGCGAGCATCTCGTCATCGTTGATCATGTCGTCGGTGCCGAGCCCGCCGGGCACGCAGACGACATCAAGCTGCGGGCAATCGGCGAAAGTCGTGGTCGGCGTCAGCGTCAGCACGCTGTCGCTTGCGACCGGCTCGATCCGTTTCCAGATCAGGTGCACCTTGGCGCCGGGCACGCTGGAAAACACCTGCACCGGGCCGGTGAGGTCGAGTTGGGTTACGCGTGGGAAAATCACAAGACCGATCTGCAGGGGCGCCGACATGAGGTAATCTCCAAATTGAGCTTGACCCAGCCATCCTGCCATGATGGCCTCATGTCCGAAATGCCATTCTTCCCTCATTTCAGGACATAGCTCGGTCATGATCGGCATTCTGATATTTCCTGATTTCCAGATATTGGACGCTTCCGGACCGATTTCGGTGTTCGAGATTGCGGGCCGTTATGCCGGCACCGCCGCTCCCGCGATCCAGGTGCTGGCGGCAACGCCGGGTCCGGTTCGCAGCTCGTCGGGCGTCGAGATGCTCGCGCGCGGCCTCAAGCCTTCCCATGCGATCAGCACCTTGGTTGTGGCGGGGGGCCGAGGGGTGCGCGCGCCGGCGACGTGCGAGAAGACACTGGCTTTCGTGCGAAGGATCGCAAAACGCGGCATCCGCGTCGCCAGCGTCTGCTCCGGCGCCTACGTCCTCGCCGAAGCCGGGCTCCTCGACGGCCGCCGCGCCACCACGCATTGGGCGCGTACCCGGCATTTTCTCGCCTCTTATCCCAAGGTGAAGCTGGAGGCGGACCAGATTTTCGTCCGCGACGGCAACATCTGGAGTTCGGCCGGCATCACCGCGGGCATTGATCTCGCGCTCGCGATGGCGGCAGAGGATTACGGCGACGAGGTCGCGCAGAAGACCGCGCGTCAGCTGGTGCTTTATAACAGGCGCAGCGGTGGACAATCGCAGTTCTCATCGCTTCTGGAACTGAAGGCGCCGACCGGGCGGTTCGGACCGCTCTTGACCTGGGCGCGCGAGCATCTCGACACGCCGTTGACGGTTGAGGATCTCGCCGAGCGGGCGGCCATGAGCTCGCGTCACTTCGCACGCGCCTTCATCGCGGAAACCGGCACCACGCCCTCGAAGGCGATCGAGCGATTGCGGATCGAAGTGGCACGTGCGCGCGTGCAGTCTTCGAGCGAGGCGATCGAGCACGTCGCGCAATCAACCGGATTCCGTGACCCCGAGCGGATGCGCCGCGCCTTCATCCGCGCCTTCGGCCAGCCGCCACAATCGCTGCGCCGCGCCGCGCGGATGGGGTAGGTCAGGCATAGCGAGTTTTGAATTCGTCATTGCGAGCGCAAGCGAAGCAATCCAGGGAGCCGCAAGTAAAGGCTGGATTGCGTCGTCGCGGAGCCTGTCATCGGGCGCGCATTCGCGCGACCCGTTGGCTCCTCGCAATGACGGGAGCAATGCCGACCCAACTCAGCGCTTTTCCATCAGCCCCAGCTTGCGCCCCAACCACTCTGTGGTCGGCGCCTGGATCAGGATGGTCATGAGGATGGCGATGAAGGTGACCGAGGCGATCATCTTGGCGCCGGGCGCATTCATGCCGAGCAATAGGCCAGCCAGCGCACCGGGAATGACGCCGGTCTCGCGCGTCCAGCACATGAACAGCATCTCCGCAAAGCTCCAGCGCGCGCGCTGGTCCGGCAGCGCACAGGCGAAAACCGTCACCGGCCGGGCCAGGAGCATCAACACGGTGACGACCGCAACGCCGCCCCACAGATATTGGCCCATCAGGCCGAAATCGACCTGGGCTCCCACCAGCATGAAGATGAACAGACGCATGATGAACGCGGTGGTCGAGACGAATTCGTCGAGCTTGCGCGCTTCGCCGGGCTCCATCTGGAAGCCGAACGTCTCCTTGTTGCCGAGCACGATGCCGAACACGAAAACCGCCATGAACCCGCTCGCCTGGAGACCGGAGGCTGCGAAATAGGCGCCGATCACGGCGACCAGTGTAACGACCGGCCCATATTCCGCGAGGAAGGCCCACCGTTCATGCGCGATCAGGAACGCGGCCAGGTATCCGAGCGCGACGCCGGCGACAATGCCGATGACGGATTGCTTGATCAGATCGAACAACGAAGACACCAGCGAGAACTCGCCGGTTCCCGTCGCCACCGCGAGCACGCTGAACGTAACGATCGCGCCCATGGCGTCGTTGAAAGCGGACTCGCTCATCACTGTCTGCGCTACTCGGTCGCGAATGCGAACCTGGCGGAAAATCGGCACCAGCGTCGCAGGATCGGTTGAGGCCAGCGTGGCGCCCAAGAGCAGCGCCACGATCAGGGGCACGCCGAGGATGTAATGCGCGGCGAGACCGGTGATGAAAGCCGTGATGACCACGCCGACCGTAGAGATCACCAGGATGGTGATCCAGACCTGCTTTAAGACGTTGAAACGCAAGGAAGCGCCGCCATCAAAGAGGATGTAGCTGGCGCCGAACAAGAGGATGATCTGGTTGAGCGCCGAATCCGCCTTGATATCGATCAGGCCCAGCGCCTCCGGGCCAATGGCCATCCCCGCCACCAGAAACACCGCAACGTCGGGGATCCTGATCTTCTGCGCCAACAAACCCGTCAGCGTACCGATCGCCAGAATCAGGCCGCATGACAGCAGCGTGTGTTTTGCGACTTCAATCGAAGCGGAGGTTTCCATGGCTAATTCAGTGCCTTCAACCAGACGCCGATCGCGCTGGCCGCGAGGTTGGCCTGTTGCAAAAGCTTGCCCATCGTGAAGAAGCCGTGGAATTGACCGGGGAAGTGACGGTAGGTCACGGGCACGCCTGCCCCTCTCAGGCGCTCTGCGTATTCGTCGCCTTCGTCGCGCAAGGGGTCGGCGCCCGCGGTCAGGACATAGGCCGGGGGCAATCCGGCGAGCGAACTGACGCGTGCGGGCGAGGCCCGCCAATCGTTGATGTCGGCATCGCCCATATAGTGGTTCATGAACCAGCCGACCACCGAATGCGTGAGCAGGATGGAGGTCTCGGGTTCGCGGTGCGAAGGGTGCTTGCGCGAGAAATCGGTTGCGGGATAGATCAGCACTTGGCCTGCGATCTTTGGGCCGTTGCCGTCGCGCGCGGCAAGCGAAACCACCGCGGCCAGGTTGCCGCCGGCGCTGTCGCCGCCAACCGTCAATCGTGAGGCATCGATACCGAGCTTGCCGGCATTGGCGGCGATCCATTCGGTTGAGGTAATCGCGTCATCGACGGCGGCGGGAAATTTGTGTTCTGGCGCGAGCCGGTAATCGACGGAAATGACGATCAGCTCGCCCTCCTGCGCGAGCTTGCGGCACACCACGTCGTGGGTTTCGAGATTGCCGATCACCCAGCCGCCGCCGTGAAAGAACACCAGGCATGGCGCAAGCCGGCTTGTCTTTCGAAGCGTTTTCGGCGTGTAGAGGCGTGCCGGGATCGCGCCTTGCGCAGCCGGAATCGAGAGCGGCTGCACCGATTGAAGTTCCGGCGGCTCCGGGTTGCTGACGACACGCGCCGCCAGATAGAACTCGCGGGCTTCCGCCGCGGTCAGCGTCTCATAGGCGGGACGGCCGGCTTCCTGAAACGCCCGGTAAACCGCGGCGGCATCGGCATCGAGAACAACGGGCATGCTTATGAAACCTCGGAGTTGGATTGACGGTTTAAGCGGCGGTGCGTCCGCCGTCCACGGTGTAGGCGGAGCCGGAGACGTAGCTCGCCTCGTCGGACGCAAGGAACGCCACGATGGAAGCGACCTCGGAGGCGTGGCCTAGCCGCCGCGCCGGAATCCGCTCGACCAGCCTGTCGTTGGGCACGGGGGCGTTGCCGGGATTGCGGCCGGCAATGATTGTGCTCAGCATCCGGCTGTCGATCAGGCCGGGGCAGACGCAGTTGATGCGCACGGCCGTATTGGCGCATTCCCATGCGGCGCTCTTGGTAAGCCCGATCACCGCATGCTTGCTCGCGCTGTAAACCGCGATTTGCGGCGATCCCATCAAGCCCGCAATCGATGCCGTGTTGATGATGCTGCCCCTGTTCTGTTTCAGCATGACAGGCAGCACATGTTTCATCCCCAGGAATACACCGACGACATTGACATCGAGCACCTTACGAAACGTCTCGAGCGGATAATCGGGGATCGACTTGATCTCACCTTCAATGCCGGCATTGTTGTAGAACACATCGATGGTGCCGAACTTGTCGGTAGCGGCGCGGACATAGTCGGCCACCTCATCTTCCAGCGTGACATCGGCGGTGACGGCCAATGGCTGGGCGGATGCCGGCAAATCCCTGATGGCGGATTTAAGGTCGGCTTCCCTGCGGTCGACGGCGACGATGCGCGCACCGCGTTCGGCCAACAGCCGGATCGTTGCGGTTCCAATGACGCCGGCAGCGCCGGTGACAACGGCGACTTTGCCGTCCAGGCGAATGCGATCGGGCATCTGGTGTCCCCCCTTTTGCTCCTGACGTCCCGGAGGCTGTGCTGGCGCGTCGCCCGCAATGTTTCGAGGGGGTGGACTATTCCATTTGTCGTTGGGGCCGGGAAGGGGTCGGAAACCGCCCTTTCCCCGCCGTATTCGGCGTGTTAACGGGTTGGCCTGCGAGCGGCGGATAAACAATGTACCCCTGTACAATGGTCAAAGGCCCGATTCGCCCATTCCCGATTCGCCCATTGAAGCCGCACGAAATGTTTCGAGCCATTGCCCTGACCGGTCCCGTGGCCCTTGTGATGGCCACAACAGTGTTGCTTGCGCCGCTACCGGCGCGGGCGCAGATCGGCAATATCTTTTCCGAGCCCGCGCCCCGGCCGCCCAGCAACATTCCGCGCGGCAATCAGCAGCAGCTACCTTCCGACGACGAAGAGGAGGTGCCGGCGCTGCCGCAGGGCCGCTTGCTGCCGACGCCGAACCGGCCGCTGCCGGGGCAGGGCGTACCGCCCCCCGGCTCTGTGCAGTCCCAGCCGCTACCCCCACCGCCCGGCACCACGGTCATTCCGCAAAACGCGCCGCCGACGGTGGCGATCGCGCCGCCGGAGCCAAGCCAACCGCCGGCACCCGGCACCAATCCGGCATTGCCGGGATTGCCGCCGGGGCAGCGTCAGCCGAAGGGCGTACCGCAATCGCCGGCGACGTTGCAGCCGGGCGATGAGGTCGTCACCGAGCCGCCGGCGCAGAAGATCATCAACAAGAAGGCGAGCTTCTCGGGGCTCGACAAGGTCACCGGCCGCATCATCAATTTCGATGAGGATATCGGCGAGACCGTGCAATTCGGCGCTCTGCGCGTCAAGACCGATGCCTGCTACACGCGTCCCGCGACGGAAGCCGCCAACACCGACGCCTTTGTCGAGGTCGACGAGATCACCTTGCAGGGCGAGGTGAAGCGGATTTTTTCCGGCTGGATGTATGCGGCAAGCCCCGGCCTGCACGGCGTCGAGCATCCGATTTACGATATCTGGCTGACCGATTGCAAAGCCCCGGACCAGACAGTCGTGACCGCTGCGCCCGATCCGCCAAAGTCTCCGGCGCAACCGTCGCCTGCTGCGCAGAAGCGTCCGCCGCAAAAGCAGGCGGCACCGCGTCCGCCGTCGCAGGTGCAGCAGCAAGTGCAGCAGCAGGCACAACAGCCTCCGCCGCCACCACCGCAGCAGCAACGCCCCGGAGGCCTGTTCGGAGGCCTGTTCGGGAACTAGAGAAGGTGTTGCTCTAGGCGCGCTCGGCAATGATCCGAAGCGCTTCTGCGCCTGAGATCGACACCGCACGCTTTCCGAAATCACCCGGCTCGCCCTTGGTCGCCTTGTCGAGCAGTGCGGTGTAGCGCCGCCGCGAGATTTCGACCGCGCCAAAGCTCTTCAAATGTTCGGTGACATATTGCGTGTCGAGCAATTCGAAGCCGCCCGCAATCAGCCGCGCCACCAGATGCACCAGTGCCACCTTCGAGGCGTCACGGGCGTGGTGAAACATGCTCTCGCCGAAGAAGGCGCGGCCGAGGCTGACCCCATAGAGCCCGCCGACGAGGTCGTCCGTGCTCCAAACTTCGACGCTATGACAGTGGCCGAGTTCATGCAGTCCGCAATAGAGATCGCGAATGCGCTTGTTGATCCAGGTGTCCTCCCGGCCCGCCTGCGGCGCGGCACAACCCGATATCACCGCCTTGAACGCGGTATTGACCGTGACGGCGAATGCATCCGAGCGCACGGTGCGCGCGAGGCGCGAGGCAATCCGGAAGCGATCGAGCGGTATGACGCCGCGCATTTCCGGCTCGACCCAGAACAGCGTCGGGTCATCGGCGCTTTCGGCCATCGGGAAGATGCCGCAGGCATAGGCGCGCAGCAGCACTTCGGGCGTGATTTCGGAAGAGGCGGAGTCGCGCGAGGTCATCGACGGAGAAGATAGCAGGATAGAGCGACGCGCGCGATGGGTCCGCGTGCTCAACCCGCGGCCGCGTTGGCAGGCCCGGCCGCGGGCTTGGCGCGGCGAAACCGCAGCACGACCCTGGTGCCGGCGTGGTCCGGATCGCGCTCGACGCTTGCCTCGAGCTTCGCCGCCATGGTGGAAACGATGCGCTGCCCCATGCCGGTGGAACGCGGATCGGATTTGGCGTTGAGGCCAACGCCGTCATCGGCGATCGAAATCTCGAGATCATCGCCTTGCGTTGAGAGGTTGACATGGATCGGTCCGGCGCCATCAGGGTAGGCGTATTTCACCGCGTTCATCACGAGCTCGTTGACGATGATCCCGACCGCAACCGCGCGGTCGGGATCGATTTCGATCGGCTCGGCCCGCAATATCAGCCGCGACATGCGGTTGCCTTCAGCCGAGCGGCGGAGGTCCTCGAGCAGCGCGTCGAGATATTGGTTGAGCATCACGCTCTTCAGATCATGCGACGTGTAAAGCCGGCGGTGGACCTGCGCCACCGCGGCCACCCGTCCCATCGCGTTGGTCAGCGCGGCCTTGACGTCGTCCTGGGTTGCGGAATTGGCCTGCAGGTGCAGCAGCGAGGCGATGATCTGCAGACTGTTGCCGACGCGATGGTTCACCTCGCGCAGCAACACTTCGCGCTCGGCGGCGAGCGCGGCGTAACGGTCGCGCGAGGCATGAATTTCGGCCTCGGCCTCGTCGCGCGCCCTCTGAAGCTCGGCCTGGCGCAGCGCGCTGTCGACCGCAACCTGCAGCAACGGAATGAAATCGCCCTGCGCATCCTTGACCAGATAATCGGCCGCCCCGGCCTTCAGCGCGGTAACGGCGATGCTTGAATCCTGCGACCCCGTGACGAACACGACGGGTGGTGCGTCCGGAATGGCGAGGATTTGCTCGAGCGTTTCGAGGCCATCGAGGCCGGGCATGTATTGGTCGAGCGCGACCACGTCGATGCCGCCCTGCTTGAGGCGATCGAGCCCCTCTGACCCGCTCGCCGCGTGCACGACCCTGAAGCCGCACCGGCTCAGACCGCGATCGACCAGGCGGGCCAGCGCCTCGTCGTCGTCGATATAGAGCAGCGTGGGCGTCGCAGGTTTCATGTGGCAGCCGACGGTACCTTGATGACGGAGAAGAACAGGCCGAGCTGGCGGATGGCGTTGGCGAAGCTTTCGTAGTTGACCGGTTTGGTGATGTAGAGGTTGCAGCCGAGTTCGTAGCAGCGTTTGATTTCCTGGCAATCGTCGGTCGTGGTGAGCACCACCACCGGCGCACGTTTCAAATATTTGTGCGCTTTGATCTGCTGCAAGATCTCGGCGCCGGTCATGTCCGGCAGGTTGAGATCGAGCAGAATCACGAGCGCCTCGCCCTTGCGTTCTTGACCCTTGCCGTCCTTGCCGAACAGGTAGTTGACCGCCGCTGTACCGTTGGTGAACGGCACGATCTCATTGTCGACACCGGACCTTCGAATATTGCGCTCAATCAGGCGGGCATGCCCGTCGTCATCCTCGACCATGACGATGGTAACCGGCTTCTTCATGAATTCTCGCTTCGATTGCTGACGGTCCAGGCGATCGGCAGGGTTATCGTGAATGTACTGCCGTTGTGCAGTTCCGACCAGAGCGACATGGTTCCACCAAGCCGGCGCACCAGGGCGCGGACGTGGGCGAGGCCTATGCCTTGTCCCGGCTTATCCTGGGGTCCGGCGCGGCGGAAGAGGTCAAAGATGCGCTGATGATCCCTGGGGTCGATGCCTCTGCCATTGTCGGCGACTTCGAATATCGCAAAACCGAGTTTGGTCCGGCCCCGTATGGTGATGTGGCCGGGGACTCCGGGCCTGAGATATTTTAGCGCATTGTCGATCAGGTTTGAGAAAATCTGTTCCAGCGCAAGGCGATCGCTGATGATTTGCGGCAGCGGCTCGATGCGTATTTTGGCGTCGGCTTCCGCCGCCTGATGCGCCATGGTCGCAACAATACCTTCGATCAATTCGTTGGTTTCGATTTTCATCGGCTCGAATTGCCGTCGGCCCTCGCGGTTCAGGTTGAGGATGGCCGAGATCAACCGGTCCATCTTGCCGATCGAGGATTTGATGAACCCCAGCGCCTCGGCAAAATCGCGGGCAAGCTGCTGATCGGTGGCTCCGAGCTCGGGTTCGGCGCTGTCGGCCGCAATCTCGGGGATAGATGGCGCCGATGCCGCGGCCCGGCTTAGCGCCGCGATGCGCTTGAAAATGTCGCCACGCAGCTCGTCGAGTTCGCTGGTGAATCCCATGATGTTGACTAGCGGCGAGCGCAGATCATGGCTGACGATATAGGCAAAGCGCTGGATTTCGTTGTTGGCTTCGCGCAGGTCGGCGGTGCGCTCGTCGATGGTGCTTTCGAGATTGAGATTGGCGTCGCGCAATTTCACTTCGGCCTCGTCGCGAGCGCGCGTCGAACGCCGCACCAAGAGGACCGAGAGGCCGGCGAGCGCGACGACGAGGCCGGAACCGGCCAGCGTCACGATCGAGGCGAGCTGTTGGCTGCGATCGGCGTTTGCCGTCCGCAGCGCGAACTGCCGGTCTTCCTCTACGCGCATCGTGTCCGCGACATCGCGGATCGCGGTCGGCATGTTGCCTCCCGCGACTTCGCTGACCAGGGCGGCCGCGCCCGCGCGGTCGTCCCGCTCGATGAGGCTTATTTCCTGTGCGAACTGGGCGAGCCGCGCTTCGACGGCCGAGCGCAGCTTCGTGACGTTCTGGCTCTGAACCGGATTATCGCCGACCAGATGGGCAAGCTTGTCGAGCTCCGGGACAATGGCGGCGACGGCCTCCTTATGGTCGGTCAAAAATTCTGGCCCTGAGCTGACCAGATAACCGCGCGCCGCACTCTCGGCGCGGCGGATTTCCAAGAGCAACGCGTTGGTCTGATTTTCCACCTCGACGGTGTGCACGACCCAGGCATTGTCTTCCCGCGATTTGTTGACGAGGATGACGGACGCGGTGCTGACGGCGACCAGCACCAGAAATCCCGCCGTGAGCAGCAGGATTTGTCCGATGGCGCGCCTGCGCATGGCGTCAGGCGACACGACAAACTCGCGTCGTACGGAAAGGAATTTCGACTCCCCCGAGTAGACAATCTGCAAGGCAACCGGAACGCCGGAACGTGCCATTGGTTCCGGGACCTCGACCAATTTTTGGCACCCGAGTGGAAGGTTGCCAAGATTTCGCATCCCGCGCGGGGCCCGCGGGTTCACTTGCGAAACTAACCTGCCAGGTACTGCTCGAGCCAGTGGATGTGATAGTCGCCGTCGATGATGTCCTTCTCGCGCACCAGCGCGCGGAACAAAGGCAGCGTCGTCTCGATGCCGTCGATGACGAACTCGTCGAGCGCGCGCTTGAGCCGCATCAGGCATTCGCCGCGTGTCTTGCCGTGGACGATGAGCTTGCCGACGAGCGAATCGTAGAACGGCGGGATGGTGTAACCCTGGTAGACCGCAGAATCGATGCGGATACCGGGACCTCCGGGCGCATGATAATGCAGTATCTTTCCGGGCGACGGTCGGAACGAGATCGGGTTCTCGGCATTGATGCGGCATTCGATGGCGTGGCCGTGCATCTCGATGAAATAGAACTCGCCGTCCTCGTAGAGGAATTCCACCGTGCCGACGCCGAGATATTTCAATTGCTGCATCGCCTTCGCGCAGGTAGCGCCGATTTTTTTTCGCGCGGCGGCGTCGAGCGCAGGCGAGGGGCCTTCTTCCCAGACCTTTTGATGGCGTCGCTGCAGCGAGCAATCGCGTTCGCCGAGATGGATCGCGCCGCCGCGGCCATCGCCGAGCACCTGGATTTCGATATGGCGCGGCTTCTGCAGATATTTCTCGAGGTAGACCGAGGCATCGCCGAACGCGGATTTGGCCTCGTTGGCGGCAGTCGAGAGCGCCAGCACCAGATCTTGTGCGCTCCGCGCCACCTTCATGCCGCGGCCGCCGCCGCCGGCGGCAGCCTTCACCAGCACGGGAAAGCCGATTGCCTGGGCAATCGCCATCGCGTTCTCGTCCGCAGTGACCGCGCCGTCGGAGCCGGGCACCACGGGAATGCCGAGTTTCTTTGCGGTTTTCTTGGCCTCGATCTTGTCGCCCATCAGGCGGATGTGCTCGGCCTTGGGTCCGATGAATTGCAGATTGTGGTCGGCGAGGATTTCGGCGAAGCGGGCGTTCTCCGAGAGGAAGCCGTAGCCGGGATGCACGGCATCGGCGCCGGTGATCTCGCAGGCTGCGAGCAGCGCGGGTACGTTGAGATAGCTGTCCTTCGATGGCGGCGGGCCGACGCAGACGCTCTCGTCGGCCAGCCGCACATGCATGGCATCGGCGTCCGCGGTGGAATGCACCGCGACCGTCGCGATGCCGAGCTCCTTGCACGCCCGCAAGACGCGTAAGGCAATCTCGCCGCGGTTGGCTATCAGGATCTTGTCGAACATCGTGCCCTTAAGCGGTGAATAGCGAATAGTGAGTACCGAATAGAAATGGGAGAACTATTCGCTATTCGCTACTCACTATTCGCTCTCTTACTCGATAATCACCAGCGGCTCGCCGAATTCGACCGGCTGGCCGTCCTCCACAAGTATCTGCGTCACCGTGCCGGCGCGCGGCGATGGAATCTGGTTCATCGTCTTCATGGCTTCGATGATCAACAGCGTCTGCCCGACCGAAACCTTCGCGCCGACCTCGATGAAGGGCTTCGCGCCGGGCTCGGGAGCCCAATAGGCGGTGCCGACCATCGGCGAGGGCACGACGCCCGGATGCTGCGAGAGATCCGCTGACGGCGCCGCCGTTGCGGCCGCCATTGCCGGTGCCGGCGCAAAGCTCGCGGGCATCGATGCAGCGATACTGACGTTGCGCGCGACCCGCACGCGAAGGCCGGCGCGTTCGATCTCGATCTCGGTCAAGCTCGTCTCATCGAGCAAGAGCGCGAGCTCGCGAATGAGCGCGCTGTCGTCTTTTGAGAATTTTGCGGTTGCTTTGTCGTCAGGCTGGCGCGCCATGATCTTTGAATCCGAAAACTCGTGGCTGGTGGCGGGCGGGTGCGTCAGGCTTTTGCCTTGACGCCGATCCTGGCGGCAAGACCAGATATCGCGAGCCGGTAGCCGTCAATGCCGAAGCCGGCAAGCGTTGCAAAAGCGGCCATGGCGGTGAAGGAGTGATGACGAAAACTCTCGCGCGCGTGAATGTTGCTGATGTGCACTTCGACGGTGGGGATTTTCACTGCGACCAGCGCATCATGCAGCGCGATCGAGGTGTGCGAATAGCCTCCCGCATTGATGATGATTCCGGCCGCGTTGTTGGCATGGGCCTCGTGGATGAAATCGATCAATTCGCCTTCGCGATTGGACTGCCGGCAATCGGCCTTGAGGCCGAACTGCGTGGCGGTGTCAGCGCAAAGCTTCTCGACGTCGGCGAGCTTGGCATGGCCGTAGGTCTCGGGCTCACGGGTTCCCAACAGATTGAGGTTCGGGCCGTTGAGCACGTAAATCGTATCGGCAGCTGTTCTGGCCATCCAAATCCCGGTAATGCGGCTGGTGTGGTGGTTCGAGACCCTCGCGGTGGCGGGGTTATAGGTAACAACGGGGGCAAGGGGAAGCCTTTAGGCTTGCGGACTGCCCTTCAAATACTTCATCCGTCTCGCAAAAAGCTGTGCAGAAGTAGCGGAAACCACTTCGTTAACCAAGGTTGGGATCGGGCCCGGCGGCCGTGGGCGCAGAAAAAAGGCGGGCATCGCTGCCCGCCTGAATGCTCACTCTTCGCCCGAGGTCAGCCCTCAATCACCTCCACGATCTCGAGCGTCCGCGGGTCCACTACCAAGATCTGGTCGCGGACGCGGATGAACTCATAGCCGCGCCACTCCGGATAGATGGCGACGACTTCCCGGGGAAGCGGGTACAGGTGAACGCGTTCGCGCGGAACGCGGGTGCCAACCGAGATATTGAAATCGACGTTGTTGACCGACTCGACGCGCTCATTGCGGATCACCGAGGTGATCTTGGTGCGCTGCTCGCTCGAGAGCTTGGCGCCAGCGCCGGCCTGGCCCGTCGTCGTCGTGGTCTGCGACTTGGTTTCCGCGTTCATGTTGCCGTTGCGCTCGCGGCTCTGGGCGTTCTGATCGCGGTCGCGACCCTCGCGGCCCTCGGTCTCCATGTCCTTAGCACCCTTGGTCTCGGTCTCAGAGCTCATGCCCTTCGACTTCTGACCCGGGGCGTTTTCCTCGCCGCGTTGGCTCTGGCCAACTGTTGATTTCTGCTTCTGCTCCGACTGGGTCGCCTTCGTGTCCTTACCGGCCTTGGCGCCTTCGTTCTCAGAGCTCATGCCCTTCGACTTCTGACCCGGAGCCTTTTCCTCGCCGCGCTGGCTCTGGCCAACCGTCGACTTCTCGCGGCCCTCGGTCTTCATATCCTTGCCGGCCTTGGCGCCTTCATGCTCAGAGCTCATGCCCTTTGGCTTCTGACCCGGGGCGTTTTTTTCCTCGCCGCGCTGGCTCTGGCCAACGGTCGACGATTTCTCTTCCGACTGTGCCCCTTTCATGCCGGACCCGGACCCGGAGGGTTCCGTAGCATGTCGATTGGAAGGCGCCGCCGAATTACCACCGGATGGCGCGCTTTGCTGCGCAGCGGCGCCGCCTGACTCGCGGCCCATTCCGGTTCCTTGTGCGTTAGCGAAACCGCCGCTGGCGATCAGAGCAATGGCGGCCGCCGAAATCAGAAAGCGATTAGTCATAGAATGTCTCCTCACGTGTTTTCTCTTCACGCGCCGACAACGAAAGGAGATGGCGGATGTTCCTCGCGATTTGCGGTTCCGCCGCGTTTGATCTCTGGATGATTCTGAATGCGCGATGAATACGAAACCAGGGGAAACTCGGCAAACAAAAAGGCCGGCGGATCCGCCGGCCCTTCGCTTAGTGTTTGCCACGGCGCATTGCGGCAATCAGCACGTCGCCTTGCCGCAACGCGCCGTGCTGATCTTCTCCTTCAGCCCCTCAAGCCCGACCGCGCCGACCACGATCTGCTTGCCGATCACGTAGCTCGGCGTACCGTTCATGCCCATCGCTTCGGCCAGCTTGAAGTTTTCCTCGATCGTCGCCTTCGCTTCCGGGCTTGCCATGTCCTTCTCGAGCTTTGCGGTATCGAAGCCCGCGTCCTTGGCCGCGGCCATCGCGCGCGCCTTGTCCGCCGGACCACGGCCGCCGAGCAGCTTCTGGTGGAAGTCGAGATATTTCTTGCCGGTCGGGTCCTGCATGCGCGCGGCAACCGCGACTTGCGCTGCTTCGACTGAACCCTGGCTCAGCACCGGGAATTCCTTCAACACCACCTTGAGCTTCGGATCGCTCTTGAGGAGGTCGAGCATGTCGGACATCGCGCGTTTGCAATAGCCGCAATTGTAGTCGAAGAACTCGACGAAGGTGACGTCGCCGTCCTTGTTGCCGAGCGTGACGCCGCGCGGCGAATTGAAGATGGCATCCGCATTCTGGGTGATGCTGGCTTCGTGCTTCTCGGCTTCGGCGGCAGCCTGCCGCTTGTTCAACTCGCTCATCGCCTCTTCCAGCACCTCCGGATGGGCGATCAAATAGTTCTTGACGATCGTCTCGATATCGCCGCGCTGGGCATCGGTGAAGCTTTGCGCCGAGGCAGCCGGCGCGCCAAAGACGGCGAGCGCGAGCAGCGCGGGGACGAGCTTTCGGAGCGAAGGCATTGGCAAATCCTCTGGCTGAAGCCGGGTCTGGAAATCGCTTAGTTCTCTACCCTAGCTATCATTGATTTCTAGTTGCTCTTTTGGCCCGGCGGCGGTTTCGCGGTCACGATATCGTCAGCTTTGACCCAGCCGGGCGTGCCCACGGCGAAGCGGGTTTTCGCCCGCGAGGCGAGATCGCGTGCGGTCTTGTTGTCGCCGCGCAAATAGGCGGCTTGTGCGGATGCGAGATCGGCCTCCGCATAGTCTCCCTTCTTGCCGTAGGCCATGGCGAGCTGCGTGTAGCCGAGCGGCGCTTCGCTTTCCCGTGCCACTGCCGCGCGGAGGATTTTGATCGCTTCGTCGGTGTAGGTCTTGTTGTCGGTGGCGACGAGAGCCTGCCCAAGCATCATTTCGATCAGGGGCGATCCGTTGGAGAGCTGCACCGCCTTGTGCAGCGGAGTGAGTGCCTCGGCGGGCTTGCCGCTCTCCAAGAGCGCCTGGCCGCGCAGCTCATAGAAATACGGGTTGGCCGGCTGCAGCACGATCAGCCCGTCGATCTGGGCAAGCGCGCTCCGCAGATCGCCGTGCAGGTAGGTCGTAATCGCGCGCGCATAGCGCGCGGGCAGGCTGTCGTTCGACAGCGGATAGCGTCGGTAGACGGTGTCCTGCCGCTCCATGAACGCGGAGATCTTGGCCCGCATCATGTCGTGGCGCAATTGCAGGGCCGGATCGTCCTTCTTGTCCCAATAGGGACTTGATCGCGCCAGTTCCTCGAGCGCGGCGACGCGCTCGGCAGGCATCGGGTGCGACTGCAGGTAGGGATCGGCACCGCGCGCAGCGAACAGGCTGTCATTGGTAAACCGCTTGAAGGTTTCGTACATGCCCCGTGGAGATTGGCCGGTAGCGGTCAAAAACTTCACCCCGGCGCGGTCGGCATTTTCCTCCTGCTGGCGCACATAGGAGATCAGGTTTCGGCGGATCATTTCCTGCGGTCCGGCGATCGCGGCGGCGCCGGCATTGGCCAGGCCGTTGTTGCTGCCGCCTCGCGCGCCCGCCACCATCGCACCGGCGCCGAGCAACATGGCGATGATCATTTGGGTCTGCGCCTGCGCCATTTGCTCACGCATCTTGGCGAGATGGCCGCCGGCCAAATGGCCGGTTTCGTGGGACAGTACGCCGATCAGCTGGTTCGGCGTCTCCGATTGCATGATCGCGCCGTAATTCACGAAAATACGTCGGCCGTCGGCCACGAAGGCGTTGAAAGAGCTGTCGTTGATGATCACTATCTGGATGTTCTGCTTCTCCAGGCCCGCGGCGCGCAGGATCGGCCGGGTATATTCGCGCAATAACGATTCCGCTTCGGTGTCACGCAGCACCGGCGGGCCTCTATTCTCCTTCTCCTGCGCCAGCGCGGGAGCAACCGGCGCCAGCGCGAGCGCTGCCGCCACCGCGAGGGCGGTCAGGCGAGAGGTTTTCTTGGCGAACGCTATGCGAAGCAGCATCGGGCAGTCTTTGACGATTGGTGGGGGGCTGGATTAAGGGATATGCCTAACAAACCGCGGAATGCGGCTAGTCTGGGGCACGGGTCTTTAGGGCAGCCCGCGCCCGGTTCCGGGACCATGAAATCAGGGCGACGAGATAGCAGATATCGATGCTTGAAGCGACAACGAGACATCGCGTAGAGCGGCTTTTGACGGCCTCCGGCCGCAGCGACGTTCCGCCGTTCATGGTGATGGACGTGATGGCGGCGGCGGCGCGTATCGAGGCCGCCGGCGGCCACGTGATTCACATGGAAGTCGGGCAACCTTCGGCCTCGGCGCCGAAAACCGCGATTGCGGCCGCGCATGCGGCGCTCGAAGGCGGGCGGATCGATTACACCTCGGCGCTGGGGATGGCCTCCTTGCGCGAACGCATCGCCCGCCACTACCGCGATACTTACGGCTGCGCGGTGGATGCGGGGCGAATCGTGGTCACGACCGGCTCATCAGGCGCCTTCATCCTGGCATTTCTCGCGATGTTCGAGCCGGGCGACCGCGTCGCGGTGACCGTGCCCGGCTATCCGCCTTACCGGCACATCCTGACCGCGCTCGGCTGCGAGCCGGTGCTGATCGAGACGTCGAGCGAAACCCGCCACGCCTTGACCGGCGAAGCCTTGCTGGCCGCGCATGGCAAGAGGCGGTTGAAGGGCGTGCTGGTCGGAAGTCCAGCCAATCCGACCGGCACCATGATGTCCCGCGACGCGCTTTCGGGCCTGATGGAGGCGGCCGAGAGCGCAGGCATCCGCTTCATATCCGACGAAATCTATCACGGCCTCGACTATGCGTTTCCGGCGGTGACGGCAGCCGAACTGTCGCCGAACGCGCTCGTCATCAACTCGTTCTCGAAGTATTTCTGCATGACCGGCTGGCGGGTGGGCTGGATGGTGGCGCCGGAACCGCTGGTCCGCCCGATCGAGCGGCTGCAGCAGAACCTTTCGATCTCGGTACCGGCGTTGTCGCAGGTCGCGGCAGAAGCGGCGTTCGACGGAGCCGAGGAGATGGAGGCGATCAAGCGCGGCTATCTGGAAAACCGCCGCATCCTGATCGAGGGCTTGCCGAAAGCCGGCCTTGAGAAATTCCTGCCGACCGACGGCGCATTCTATCTTTATGCCGATGTCTCGGACTTCACCTCCGACAGTTTCGAGTTCGCCAAAGAGATGCTGGAACGGGCACACGTCGCCGCGACCCCCGGCATCGATTTCGATCCGGTGCATGGCCGCGCCTTCATTCGCTTTTCCTATGCGCGTTCGGCTGAGGAAATGCGCGAGGCGGTGGAGCGCATCGCGCGCTGGCTGCGATAATCTGGGTCTTGCCGACCATTGACTCCACTCACCCAATTGATCTTGGGTAGGTCAGAATGGCGCACCGTTGGCTGGAGCGGCGGTGCGTCAAAACATATTGAGGGGGAGTGAACGTCATGGCGCCCACCACGCTAGCCGCGGCGCCGGTGCGCCCTGCAAAACCCTGGTACAAGATCCTTTATCTGCAGGTCTTGATCGCGATCCTGCTCGGCATCGTGGTCGGCTGGCTGTGGCCGCATCTTGCGACCAACGACTGGATCAAGGCGCTTGGTGACGGCTTCATCAAGCTGATCAAGATGGTGATCGCGCCCATCATCTTCTGCACGGTGGTGTCGGGCATTTCGCATATCCAGGACGCCAGGAAGGTCGGGCGCGTCGGCGTCAAGGCGCTGGTCTATTTCGAGGTCGTCTCCTCGTTCGCGCTAATCATCGGTCTTGTCGTCGGTAACCTGGTCCAGGTCGGCCACGGGCTCGGCGCCAAGCCCGACGCGGCGGCGGTCGCAACTTACGTCAAACAGGCGGAAGCGCAGAAATCGGTCGATTTCGTCCTCAACATCATTCCGGACAGCGTGGTCGGCGCGCTCGCGCGCGGCGATATCCTGCAGGTGCTGCTGTTTGCCATCCTGTTCGGCTTCGCGCTGATGGCGCTGGGCGAGCGTGGCCACCGCTTGCGCGACGTCATCGACGATACCGCGCACGCGGTGTTCGGCGTGATCGCGATCGTCATGAAGGCGGCGCCGATCGGCGCTTTCGGCGCGATGGCCTACACCATCGGGAAATTCGGTCCCGCCGCGCTTGGCAATCTGGTCGGGCTGATCGCGGTATTCTACATGACGGCCGCGCTGTTCGTGTTCGTCGTGCTCGGCCTGATCGCACGCTTCGTCGGTTTCAGCATTTTCAAGTTCATCATCTATATCAGGGACGAACTATTGATCGTGCTCGGCACCAGTTCATCCGAAAGCGCACTGCCGCAATTGATGGAGAAGCTCGAGCGGCTTGGCTGTTCCAAGCCGGTGGTGGGCCTCGTGGTGCCGACCGGCTACTCGTTCAACCTGGATGGCACGAATATTTATATGACGCTGGCGACACTGTTCATCGCGCAAGCGCTCGATGTCGAGCTGACGTTCGGCCAGCAATTGACCATTCTGATCGTGGCGATGCTGACCTCGAAGGGCGCGAGCGGCGTCACCGGCGCCGGCTTCATTACGCTGGCGGCGACGCTCACCGTGGTCAACCCGGTGCTGGTGCCGGGCATGGCGATCGTGTTCTCGATCGACAAGTTCATGAGCGAGGTGCGCGCGCTCACCAACATCAGCGGTAACGGCATCGCGACCGTATTCGTGTCGTGGTGGGAGGGCGAACTCGATCATGAGCGGCTGCACGCCAACCTCAACAAGGTGATCGATCCGACCGACGTGGAGACGGCAGTAACGACGGGGTAGGGCGGCTTTAGCGCACCGGATCGATCGGCGTGGGCAAGCCCAGGCGTGCTTCGATCGCCTCGGCGGCTTCCAGGCACAGGTCCTCGCGGAAGCGACGCCCGGTGACCAATACCCCAATCGGCAATCCCGTCGCCTCGTCGCGGCCCGCCGGCACGCAGGCCGATGGCAAGCCCAGGAGATTGGCGGGCACGACCGGACGCATCAGCGCTTTGGTGGCGGCCGTGCCTTCGGGCGTTGCCGAATCGAAGCCATGCTCGAACGGCAGCTGCGTCCAGGTTGGCGTCAGCAGCAGTGGCCTTTCGGCCATGAACATCGACCACGCCCGCGCGATGCCGTCGCGCTCGATCATCAATTGCGAATACGCCGCGGTGTCAGCCAATGGCGGCACGTCCTTGTTGAAATTGTTGAGGAAGACGTTCGCATCAGCACCCATCATAGGCGACAACAAAGCCAACACTGACGTGAAATCGCCCATGATCAGGCGCGCCCAGCAATTGACGGCGTCCTCGTAGCGCGGTGGGCTGGTCTCTTCCACCGCATATCCAGCCTCAGTCAGCGCCTGCGCCGCGCGCCGCACCGTCGCCGCCACGCTCGGATCGGTGCTGCCGCCGGGAGGCTCCGCCAACACGGCGACGCGGATCGGCCGCACCAGCGGCGGGCCATCGAATGGAGCATCGATCGACCAGGGATCGCGCGGGTGAGCGCCCATCAATATTTTCAGGCAGAGGCGCACGTCGGCGACGCGGCGGGCCATCGGTCCCTGCACGTTCATCAATTGCACGGCCAGCAAATGGTCTTCGGCGGGCACGTAACCCGCATCGGGCACACGGCCAGCAGACGGGCGGATCGACGCGATGCCGCAGGCATTGGCCGGATTGCGCAGCGAGCCGCCGATGTCGTTGCCAAGGCCAATCGGAGACATGCCGCTCGCCAGCGCCGCCGCCTCGCCTCCGCTGGAGCCGCCGGCGGTGCGGCCGGGGTGCCAGGGATTGCGCGTCAGTCCATGGAGCGAGCTCATCGTGTGCACGCGCAGCGCCATGTCGGGCAGGTTGGTGCGGGCGATCGGTATCGCGCCGGCGGCGCGCATGCGCTCGACCACCGGCGCGTCCTTCGGCACCACGGCTTGCGCCAGCGCCGGCACGCCCCAGGTGGTGGGCAGGCCCGCCATGTCGATGTTCTCCTTCACCGTGAAGGGTACGCCATGCAAGGGCCCAACCTTGTCGCCGGCAGCGAGCTGCTGATCGGCCAAAGCGGCGGCGGCGCGCGCCTCGTCAGCTAACACGCGCACCACGGCGTTGAGCGCCGGGTTGATAGCATCGATACGAGCCAAGTGCGCATCCACGACTTCCGCGGAGGAAAGCTCTCGACGCGCAATGCGCTGAGCCAGCTCGGTAGCCGTTAATCGCCAGATCTCGCTCATAGTGCCTCCCAAAGCGCTGTTCCGCGTCCGATCATCGAGCAGAGGGCAATGCGGCTACTCGGTCAACGCTGCGGATTCATGATCCGGAATACAATGCGCTGGGTGAAAACAAAAAACCACCCGGTTTCCCGAGTGGTTTTGTCTCGCGCAATACGGCCAACGCAGCGGGCGGCAGCAACGCCTATTCGCCCTCGACGCCGATCGCGTAGGCGGTCTCGCCGTGGACCGCGTCGTCACCTACCTTCAGCGTCGCCTCATCCATGCGCAGCGGCACGACGAACGAGATCACCTTGAGGATGATGAAGGTCGCGATCACATTGTAGACGATAATGAACGCCGCACCTTCCGCCTGCAGAAGGAGCTGATTGGCGTTGCCATAGAGCAAGCCCGTGATGTTGACGCCGGGCGCTTCCTTGTCGGTGCCGATGTACATCAGCATGTCGGGATTGGCGAAGATCCCGGTCAAGAGGCCGCCGGTGAGACCGGCGACGCCGTGGGTCGACAGCACGCTCAAGGTATCGTCGACCTTCTTCATGAAGTTCGCCTTCTGCAGCTTGTTCATGGCGAGCCAGGGAATGATGCCGGCGACAACGCCGATCGCGATCGCGCCGAGGCCGTCGACATAGCCGGCGGCGGGAGTGATTGCGACGAGCCCTGCGATCATGCCGTTGACGGCGCCGAGTACCGACGGCTTGCCATAGGCCATCTTGTCCATGATCGTCCAGACCAAGAGCGCCACCGCGGTGCAGGTGTTGGTGTTGAGCACCGCTGCACCGGCATCGGCGTTGGCGAAGTAGGGATCGCCGCCGTTGAAGCCGTTCCAGCCCAGCCACAGGATTCCGGCACCGACCAGCGTCATCAACAGACTGTTGGGCGGGAAATGGTCGCGATCGGCCTGTAGCCGCGGGCCGATCATATACGCCGCGACGAAGCCGGATGTGCCGGCGGCGAGATGGATGACATAGCCGCCTGAGAAGTCCGCAACCCCCATGGCTGCGAGCCAGCCGCCGCCCCACAGGCTAAATGCGCCGACGGTATAGACCAGCGTCATCCACACCGGACAGAAGATCATCCATGCCGTGAAGTTCATGCGACCAAGCACGGAGCCCGCGAGGATGATAACGGTGATGGCGGCGAACGCGAACTGGAAGAAAATCAGCGTCGCCATCGGAAAGGTGAGGGCCGGCATGCCCGCAGCCGCCGCCGGAATAATTGCCTGGCCGGTGGTAAATGAAGCCGATGTCGCAAGTCCCGGCTTGCCGAGGAATGGAAACCATTGCTCTCCGAACGCCATGTTGTAGTCGAACAGGATCCAGACGACCAAGACGGACGCGAAAGCGTAAATCGACATGAAGGCGGAGTTGATCGCCCATTTCTTCTTGACGATACCGCCATAGAGAACCGTCAGCCCCGGAATGCTTTGCAGGCCGACGAACGTAGCAGCCGCAAGCTGCCACGCGTTGTTTCCAGTATCCAGCCATTGTGGTGATGGTGTAAGTGCCATGAGCGTTCCCCAATTGTTTTGAACGAAGCTCAGTCCGTGCACCGGTCGCACAGACCAGCCGCAAAAAAAACGCAAGGAATATACCACTCGTCTCCGGCTGATTTGGACGTTGAATGGTTGGAAACATTTCCGCAAAAGTCGTGCATCGGACCGAGGTGGCAATGATTAGAAAATGCGCATTTGCCTATAAAATAGTCAGGTAACGTACGAGGAGCAGCCCATGGTTGCGAGGCGGCTGGCAGGGGGAATTGGCGCGTTGGCGGTCGGCATCTCGGCTGCCGCCATCGGCGGCGAAGCGCCACATGGCGAGACCGCGATCACCTGCACCAATGTCTCAAGCGGCGCGAATTGGCAGATCAAGATCGACTACGACAAAGGCACCGTCGATTCCAACCCGGCCCGCATCAGCGACGCAGAGATCTCGTGGCACGATCCAAGCGACGGCGGCAACTACAGGCTTGACCGCAAATCCGAAAAACTTACGGTCGTCATCGCCTCGAGCACCGGCGGCTATTCCCTGTTTCATCGCTGCAAGCTTTAGATCCAGCCCGAAAATCGTTTCCATCCTGCGATCTGAGTGTGGGGCAGGGCTTTTTTTGCGGATCATGTTCTCGCGGAAATTGGAACCAAGGGGATGGCGCAACGGGTGTCCCGCATCAAGGTAAGTGTCGGGTTCGTCTCTGAGACCGGACCGCGCAAACGCAATGAAGATTTCGCCGGCGCCGTTTTCGGCCCCGAGCTGCCCGAGCCGCGGCGTGACGTGGTGGCGGCGATCTCAGATGGAATCGGAGGCGCGAAGGGCGGCCGCGAGGCGGCCGAGATCGCCGTGCGCGGTTTTCTCGACGGTTTTTGCGACCTGCCGGAGACGATGGAAGTGCGGCGCGCAGCCGCCATCGTGTTGAATGCGCTCAACGGCTGGATCCACTCGCAAGGCCAGCGCGATGCCAGGTTGATGGGGATGGGATGCACCTTCACCGCGCTGGTGCTGCGCGGGCGCATCGCGCATGTGCTGCATGTCGGTGACACCCGCGCCTACCGCTTCAGCCGCGACCGCCTGACCTTGTTGACCGAAGACCATGTTCGGCAGGGTGGCAGCAACCGGTCGAACATCCTGGTCCGCGCGCTCGGCGTCGAGACCGAGGTGCGCCTGGACTACACCACCCAGCCGGTAGCTCAGCACGACCGCTTCCTGCTTTGCAGTGACGGCGTGCACGGCTATCTCGCAGCCGAGGCGATCGTCGAGATCTTGCGCGAGCGCGCCTCTTCCGAGGATACCGCGCGCGCGCTGGTTGCGGCCGCACTCGATGCCGGCAGCACCGACAACTGCACCGCGTTGGTGCTCGATGTCGTTGGCCTGGAGACGGCGGTGACGGCTGATATCGGCGCCAACATCGTGCAACTGCCGATGACCCC
>VAZG01000248.1 GCA_005885285.1 Alphaproteobacteria bacterium
AAGACCAACCTATAGGCAGAAGGAGAAAGCCCATGAAGATCCGAACCATCATCGCCGCCACCTGCGCCGCCCTCGCCTTCTCGATGGCCGGCCCCATCTACGCCCATGATAGCGAAGCGCAAACCGTCACGAAGAACTTCGAGGCGGCCATTCCCAACATCCCTGGCAAGTCGCTGCTCGCCGTGGAAGTCGATTACGCGCCCGGCGCGGCCTCCGTGCCCCACACCCACGCGAAGTCGGCTTTCATCTACGCCTATGTGATTTCGGGCGCGGTCGAGTCGAAGGTGAATGACAGCGAGACGCGCATCTATCGGGCGGGCGAGAGCTGGTCCGAACCGCCGGGCGCTATCCATTCGATCAGCCGCAACGCGAGCAAGACCGAGCCGGCAAAGCTGCTCGCTGTCTTCGTCCTCGACACCAATGACAACCCTCTGACCACGCCCATCAAATAAACCTTCAGACGCATTGAAGGCAACGAGGGCCCTCAAGGACGTAACGATGGACAAGAACATCATCAAAGAGACAATGCTTTCGCTTGAGGGGACGGCCCTCCAAAGCGCCCGCGAAAAGTACTTCGACTACGCTCGGCTCGACCGAAGCGAACCGATCGCCCCGGTCTGCTGGTCGAACACGCAAGCACGACAGAGAATGCCGGGACGTTGGGATTGAGCTTGGCGTCGAGCCAGATCTCTCGCGCGATATTGCTCCAGCCGAGGTTGGGGATCACGCTTCCCCAGACGACAAGGTCGGGTTCGGCGCGGCCATGGCCCGTACGACAGGAACCGATAGGCTGATAGCATCATAGCTGGGGCGAGTGCGCCTCCTCCGCGTCCGAAGGGTGTACGGCCGGCGGCGACGAAGACAGTGTGTGGAAAAGGGTGCATGGCAGCTCTCATCCCAGCGTGGGACGTTTGATCTCGATCTTGGCAGCGCTTGGCGGAAACATGATTAATTGCGAATCCAGTTTGCAGGATCACAGTAATAGCGGGGATGTGCTCTGGGCCGACATCATTCGTCGGATGCAGAAGCATCCTCAACCTGAGATTCGCCAAGTTGGCGAACTTTGTTGATTGTTGAGGATGTCGGATTCTTCTTGGCGGATCGTAACATCGGGCTCGACGAAGGCGCCTCTGACGACGCCGTCTTGATCGATCACGAAAGTCGCCGGGATTGGCAGCATCCACTCAGTCGACCCATGACGGTGCCCGAAGTCGTAACCGAGCCCCTGCGTAGTGCGCCTTGGTTTCCTCAGGGACGCGAAATAGGACGCCATAAGATATTGCCACGCCATGGTCGACGTCCGCGAGCATCGTTAGGTCGAGGTTCAACTGTCGTTTCAGTTGCCTCGGCAGATCACGGGTCTCGGGAGACAGCACAACGCGTTCGCATTTAGACCATCAAATTCGGCCTTGATCGCCTGAAGGCGCGAAGCTCTGCGTTGCAGAATGGGCACCATTCGCCGCGGTAGAAGCTAACCACAAGCGGGCCTCACCACGAAGGTGTTCGGACGAATGAAGTCGTCCATGCGCATCGGGAGAAGAAAATCTTGCGCCGTATCGCCAACCTGCCATGCCTCGAACGCTTTTTGCCGTTTCTCGTGCACCATATGAGAGCTTTTCTCGGGGCTCACGGCGCGACCTTCGCGGCACCAGTTATGCAAGGCGCGACGGCATTGATTGCCGATACAACGACTGAACGCGGCTTAGACTTCTCTGCAGAATAACAAAGTCGGTTTCGAGATGCCATGCGGCTGGTGGCATTCCTCGCTACGGCATCATGCCGCGGGGCGAGCGGCAATAACCATCGTCTATCGACTCTATGGCGAGAGGTGATTTCCCTCGCCAGCGTTGCAAGGTCATTCTCCAATAGCATGGACCAATCAATTTCAGGATCAGGCACCGCGACGGCGCTGCTCCGGCTGCGGGCGTTGATTGAACGATAAAAATGGCGTGAAAAAAGAAAGACACTGATGTCCCTGGAAGCCTACGACATTGTCATTGTTGGTGCGGGCGCGGCCGGCTGCGTCGTCGCGAGTTATATCGCCGAACACACCGATGCGTCGATCGCGCTGATAGAAGCGGGCGACATGGATCGCGATCCGTTCATCCACATTCCTGCCGGCTTCGCCAAAATGCTGGCCCACGACCGGCATGTCTGGAAATACGAGACGGTTCCCCAGCACGGCACCAAGCGAGCCTATCGCTCAGGCAAGGTGCTCGGCGGCGGCTCCTCGATCAATGCGATGTGCTACGTCCGTGGCCAAATACGCGATTACGCCGCGTGGCAAGACGCGGTCGGCGACACCGGCAAATGGTCGTATGAAGACCTGCTTCCCGCCTTCATGGCGCAGGAACACAACGACACCTTTCACGACGAATATCACGGCATCGATGGTGGCCTGTCGGTCCAGCTGCCCAAGGGCATCAACAAGCTGAACCAATATTGCCTCAAAGCCTTCCAGGAATATGGGCTTCCCTATAATCCCGACTATAACGGCGAGAGCCAGATCGGCGTCTCGCCGGTGCAGTCAACGGTCGGAAATCAGCGCCGGTGCAGCGCGGTAGACGCTTATCTGCGTCCGCACCTCGCCTCGGGCCGCGTCACCCTTCTCACCGGCAAGACCGTCGTTCGCATCCTCGTCGAGAACAAGCGGGCCGTAGGCGTCGAGCTCATGGACAACGGCCTAGAGAGGATCACGGCCGACGAGGTCGTGCTGTCGGCTGGCACCGTCCATAGCCCAAAGATCCTCATGCACTCGGGCATCGGGCAAGCCGAGCAGCTGCGCCAGCACGGTGTCGCGGTGATCGTCGATTCTCCGGAGGTGGGCGAAAATCTCCACGACCACTCGATCGTGCCGGTCCGCGCCTATGTAAAGGGCGATCTCGGCTATCAGGCGGCCGCGCAGGGTCTCGGCACCGTGAAGGCGGGCCTGCGCTATTTCGTCACCAAGGATGGCCCGGCGTCGGGCAACGGCATCGAGACGGTTTCCCACTGGAATCCGTCCGACTTCGCCGCCGAACCCACGATCCAATGCTATCACGTGCCTATCATCGCGGCCGATGGAATCAGCCCGACGGGCGACCGCTCGGGCATCACCTTCGAACTCGTGGTGCTTCAGCCCAAGAGCCGTGGCTGGGTGCGGCTGGCCGACAGCGACCCGACGTCGATGCCGCTCATCAACCCGAACTTCATGGGCGAGGATGAAGACCTGCGGGCAGCGGTGGAATCGGTGCGCGCGGTCCGCAAGGTCATGGCGCAGGAGTCGCTGGCGCCGGTGATCGCGGAAGAGATCGAGCCTGGCCCGCACATTCAGTCGGACGCCGAAATCGGCGAATGGGTGAGGCGTGTCGTGACGACGATGTTTCACCCGGTCGGCACATGCCGGATGGGCCAGGATGCGCGAGCGGTGGTCGATGCAAGGCTCAGGGTCCGTGGGGTCGACGGTCTGCGGGTAATCGACGCCTCGATCATGCCGAACATTACCAGCGGTAATACCAACGCCCCGACCCAGGCGCTCGCGCGCCACGCCACGGCGATGCTGGTAGAGGATCTGAAGCGGACCTAGGGAGCTCTGGCGCAAGTCGACGTGGCCCGACCTAGATAACCATCGAAGGCGGAACCGACCATGTCGCGTCGACGTCCGAGGGCCGAGTCCCCTGAAGGAGGGATCAAAATGAGTATAGAGGCCGCGAGGAAGCGCCACGAGGCGCCGCTCGACACGCCGAGCAACCTCGGCTCCAACGCCACCAAGGATATTTCGGCCGCCCTCACTGTGCTTCTGGCAGACGTGTTCGCGCTTTACGTCAAGACCAAGAACTTCCATTGGCACATATCAGGCCCGCATTTCCGGGATTATCACCTCCTTCTTGACGAGCAGGCTGCGCAGATTTTCGCGATGACGGATGACATCGCGGAAAGAGCGCGCAAGATTGGCGTCACAACGATCCGCTCGATCGGGCACATCGCCAGCGTGAAGCATATCCTGGACAATGATGCGGATTTCGTCACAGCCGAAGACATGCTGGCTGAGCTGAAGGAAGACAACCTGGCGCTCACACAGCGCATGCGGCAGACCCGCAATGTCTGCGACGAGCACGGCGATGTCGCTACGACTGGCCTGATCGAAAACTGGATCGACGAGGCGGAACGTCGCACATGGTTCCTGTTCGAGACGACCAGGAGAGCTTGACCCCAAGCGCACGCTCGCGGCCGAGAATCAGGCGTGGTTCCTGAGCAAGGCCGAACGGCCGCACAGCCGCGCTGATCCAAAGTGAGAGCAAGTCTAGGCGGACGTTCGCGCCCGCGCGTGCGCGGACAATGCAGCGCACGCATTTCGACCGGCGGCGCAGAATGAATTGGATGCCAGCTTGAGTGAGACAGATTTATTGCAGGCCCCCCTAGGCGTGTCGACATCGGCAGCCAAGGCGTCAGCGACTTCCGGTGAAGCGGAGTTCGATGTCGACTTGTTCGTGATTGGCGGTGGGTCAGGAGGCATCCGCGCTGCGCGCGTCGCCTCGGGACACGGCGCCAAAGTGATGCTCGCCGAGGAGTATCGGCTAGGAGGGACGTGTGTCATCCGCGGCTGTGTGCCGAAGAAACTGTTCGTCTACGCGAGCCGTTTCAGCGACACGTTCGACGAGGCCGCGGAATTCGGTTGGCGGTTGTCGGTCCCGCGTTTCGACTGGCCGTCATTGGTCGCCGCGAAGGACCGCGAGATCACACGCCTGGAAGGGCTCTACGGCACCGGTCAAGAAGGCGCGGGCGTCGAGGTCGTGAGATCTCGCGCTGTGCTCGAGGACGCGCATACGGTGCGC
>VAZG01000132.1 GCA_005885285.1 Alphaproteobacteria bacterium
AAGCACGATGAGGTCGATCAGGAACGCGATTACCCGCCGGGTCAGCACGCCGCGAAACAATTCCGGCTGCAACCAGGGATCGAATGCATGCGGCGGTACACGGGCCTCGTTCCGCCAGCCATTTCCGTCACTATTACCGGAATAAGACATCATCAGTCCTCCAGACTGTGCATTCCCACCGCTGGAAATGGGAACAAGGTGCGGCCCTGCCAAGGCTGCTCAGCCATTAACTGACGGAAATATTCCGGCCAAACCGCGGCCAAGCGCCCTTGCCCGCGATCCAGGCTAACCCTAAGAGACGAACGGCTTTGCGGGGAAGCGACTGCGCCGGGCACCCGCGCCCACGCTGCCGCCGATGAAGGGGACACATGAGCAAAGAGGTGGAGGTGCGCTGCCGCTGTGGGGAGGTGCGCGGGGTGGTAGCGAACGCGTCGCCGCGGACGGTCAATCGTGTGGTCTGCTACTGTGACGACTGCCAGGCGTTCGCGCATCAGCTCGGTCGCGCCGATCTGCTCGACGCCCAGGGCGGCACCGACATCGTCCAGGTTGCGCCGGCGGCGGTCAGCTTCGCGCAGGGACAGCATCGTATCGTGGGATTGCGGTTGACCCCTAAAGGCCTGTTCCGGTGGCACACGAGCTGCTGCAATACCCCGATAGGCAACACCCTGACCCCCGCGATTCCTTTTGTTGGAATCGTCGCGCAAGTCTTCGACACCGGGGCGCAGCATCCGGATCAGGTTTTCGGCGCGCCAATCGGAGCCATCCTCGGAAAATATGCGATCGGCGAGGCGCCGGCGGGCTCCACCGGAATGAACCTGTCGGTTCTCTTGCCCGCGATCGGCAAGGTGCTCGGCTGGCGTCTGCGTGGACGGAACTGGCCACACCCCTTCTTCAAGCCGAGGACGCGCGAGCCGATCTATCCGCTGACCGTGCTGGCGCGCGAACAGCGCGAGACGCTCCGCCGGTTTTGCGGCCCCCATCCAACCGCGCAATAGCAGAACTCGCGTGGGCAAAGGCGCAAACGCGCCGCGCCCACTTTGCTATCGGTTTCCCGGTGTGCCGGTCACCGGCAGGAGCTTCGATGCTCAGCGCTGCGCCTTGCGGCAGCCATGATCATCGCGTATTCGCCCGACACCTGATAGGCGAAGGTCGGCATTGCGAAAGCATCTTTGACCCGCCGCACGATGTCGAGATACGGCATCCCCGGCTTCACCATCACCATGTCGGCGCCTTCCGCAATATCGAGTTCGACCTCGCGCAAGGCTTCATCGGAATTGGCGCTGTCCATCTGATAGGTCCGCTTGTCGCCGGTTAGCGTCTTCGCCGAGCCGATTGCGTCGCGGAACGGACCATAGAAGGCGGACGCATATTTCGCGGCATAGGCCATGATCTGCACGTCGAGGAAGCCTGCGCGGTCGAGCGCTTGCCGGATCGCGCCGACGCGGCCGTCCATCATGTCCGATGGTGCGATGATGTCGCAACCGGCTTCGGCCTGCACCAGTGCCTGGCGCACCAGCACCGCGACCGTCTCGTCGTTGAGGATCTTGCCGTCCTCGATCAACCCGTCATGGCCGTGGCTGGTGAAGGGATCAAGCGCGACGTCGCAGAGCAACCCGATATCGGGAAATTCTTTCTTGATGGCGCGTACCGCCTGGCACACCAGATTGTCGGCATTGAGCGCTTCGGAGCCGCGCTCGTCGCGCAGCGAGGCTTCGGTATAGGGAAACAGCGCGATACAGGGGATGTTCAGCCTCGCGGCGCGTTCGGCATCGCGCACGGCCTGATCGACGCTGAGCCGGTCGACGCCGGGCATGGAGGCGACACTTGCGCGCTGGTTGTGGCCGTCGACCAGAAACAACGGCCAGATCAAATCGTCTGACGTGAGGACGTTTTCGCGCACCAGCCGCCGCGCCCACTCGGCCTTGCGGTTGCGGCGCGGACGAACCGCCAGATCGAGGGCAGGCGAGGCAGTCGCGGTGTCGCGCCGCGGCGCGTCGCGCATTTCGATAGGACGCCCGAATTTGATCGCCATATAATTCTCCCCGGGGGCGGAAAGCGCATTTCAGAGTGCGATTGATTCTAGCATGCAGGAGTGCACTCAGACCAATTGATTTTGTCGCGCCGAGAGGTCATGACTGCCCCTCATGAATGCCTGTATTCGGACCACGAACGGCCGCCCGTATGTCTGACACCCAAACACGCGATCCGCGCGACGGTGCCATGTCGGTGGAGGCGCTTTCGTCTGAACGCGTCGAAACCGACGATAATGCGTGGACGCGGCGGCTAGTGCAGTTCCTGCGCGTCATGGCCGTGGTCTCAATCCTCAAGGGTCTCTACCACTGGGCCCAGGTGACAGGCTTCATCGGCGGCGAAGAGGAAGCCTTCGAGAACCAGGCGATGGCCTGGCAGGCCGCTACCGTCTATTTCGCCGTGATTGAACTGGTCGCCGCCGTCGGACTGTGGCTCGCGACGCCCTGGGGCGCGGTGGTGTGGTTGACGACCGTGGTGTCGATGGCGGTGATCGAACTGATGTTCCCGGGAATCTACGGCGGCAGTCTGATGGTGGTGGCATTCGAAGTCATCATGCTGGCGGCCTATCTGGTGCTCGCCTGGATGGCAGCGCGCGAACGCCCGCCATAGCGATGACGAATTCCGGCGCATGTGAGAAGATCGCCCGCTATCGTCTCAAATTTTCGGCGATTTCGGTGGTAATCTTCTGGTCACCTTAAATGGGCGGTCACATCGGTTACGCAGACGTTTCGAATTCCAACCGGGGGTGTTTTGGAATGCGACAACGCCTGCAGACGAAGCGTGAACACGGGGCTCTCAATGTCAATGAAGAGTTGCGAGAAGTCCTTTGTTCACGGGCTTAATCCGCGATTCACTGTCTTAAATTCATTCTCTCTTTATTGTCTTATTTAAGCTGATCTTCAAACGCCCCCCTTAAGTTGTCCCTCACAGGCGGGACAAAAGTTTCGTCGAATAAGTCGATAAAACGACGACAGGGGAAGTGTCATGATGAAAGCCGTTGCGACGGCGGCGGAAGCCGCTGAATATGCTCCCGGCCAGGCGCCGGTGCAGCCGCTCTATCTCGAAGCCTTGACTCTGGTGGAGCGGCTGCATCGCCGCCTGCTCGATGTCATCAAGGATGAATTCGATCGCCGCGGCCGCGCCGACATCAATTCGGTGCAGGCGCTGCTGCTCTATAACATCGGCGACAAGGAATTGACCGCGGGCGAACTGCGCACGCGCGGCTACTACCTCGGCTCTAACGTCTCCTACAATCTGAAGAAGCTCGTCGAGCTCGGCTTCCTCGACCATCAGCGCTCGCGCGTTGATCGCCGCTCGGTCCGCATCCGCCTGACTGCACAGGGCCAGGAAATTCGCCGCATCGTCGACGCGCTCTATCAGAAGCACGTCAAGACGGTGGAGCAGGTCGGTGGCATCTCGAATGAAGAGTTCGCGACGCTGAACAAGTCGTTGCACCGGCTCGAGCGGTTCTGGACCGACCAGATCCTGTACCGTCTCTGAGATTTTCAAGGCTTAAATCAAAGGCCAAGCCGGCCAAAGCAACAAGACCGGCAGCCATTGAAGCAGACTTTGGAAAAAACCACGCTTCCCCAAGCGCATCGGCCGGTTTTCCGTCCGGTGCGCTTTGCTTTTTGTGGAAAAACAGGCTCAATTTCCGGAATTGGAACTTATTCTCGGCGTCTGCTTTATCAGGGCGCAGTGGAAGTTTTCGAAAAGGGTATTGGGATCATGCTGGTCGAGCGTGGACTGCAGGTGATGAATGTCGAGGTGGTGGGCGATGCCTACGCCATCGCCTCGAACTATCTGCGCCGCTCCGGCGCACTTCCCGACAATCTTGTCACCGACGACCGCCTGCTCGGACTGATCTTGGAGATGTTTCGCCGCGGCGAATTCAACAGGCTCAGGCTCGCCAACCTGGCGATCGCCAAATTCGAAGCCGGCGAGCACGCCTGACGGTGCCGGAGCCATCCATCGAAGCGGCGATCGACCGCATCATGCAGGTCTATGATCTGTTGATGGACCGCTCCGCTGCGGCGAGCGCAGAAGCACGCGCGAAGGTGACCAAATATGTCGGCACGCTGTTCGAAGCCGGAGAGACGGATACCCATCGCCTTACCGTGTGCGGGCTCACCTATTTGCGCCAGCTCGACGGCAGCAACGATCCGGTGAAGGCCGGATATACGGGGCTGTAGGGGCTCCACGTCTTGCCTTGCACGTCTTGCCTTGCACGTCTTGCCTTGCACGTCTTGCCCTGCATGTCTTGCCTTGCGCTGCCTCAGGGCGCTGCAGAGCCGCGCTTCGGCCGGCGGACGGCTCTTACCTTGCCGCTGCGTCCGCCTCCGCAAAAGAACTGATCGCCGCCATCGGACTCGAGCCCCGACACGCCCACGCCAGGCGGCATCTCGAGCCTCTCCAGGACCTCTCCCGTTTGCGGATCCACCCGCCTCACGTCGCTCTCGTCACCTTCCCAGGTGCCGTGCCAGAGCTCCCCGTCGCTCCAGGTGACCCCGGTGACGAAGCGATTGGACTCGATGGTGCGAAGGATCGCGCCTGTTTGGGGATCGACCTGATGGATCTTCCGCGCCCGATCCTGCCCCACCCAGAGCGTCCCTTCCGCCCAGGCGAGGCCGGAGTCGCGGCCGCCGCCTGGTGCCGGGATCGTGGCGAGCACACGGCCGGTCTTCGGGTCGATCTTCTGGATGCGATCCTCGGCGATCTGAAACAGGTGCTTACCGTCGAAGGCCGTTCCGGCATGGGCTGCGACGTCGATCGTGCGCAGTGTCTTCCCGCTCGCCGGATCAAGCGCGATCAGTCTGTCGCCAGCAGCAAACCAGACTCTTTCGCCGTCATAGGTGAGCCCATTGACGCTGTCGACACCCGGAAAGGGTCCATACTCACGGACGATTTCGGCCGCTGATCGTTTCATGCTTCGCTCCTGAGAATTCGTTGGCTCTTTTGCATCCTAGCCACTGGGCAGCGGGGCAGGGAGTAACAAGGTCGTCGTGAATCCGCCCACCGGCGGGGTCACCCAGCGAAGTGCTCGCGCGCGACCGAACGACTGCACCTTGCCGGTTGCCGCAAGCTGCTCGAGCGCCCGCTGCACGCTGCGCTGGCTCGTTCCGAGCGCAAGCGCCAGCGCCGAGCTCGACCACGATTCACCGTCGCCGAGGAAAGCGAGCACCGCCGCATGCTCGTCTTCGACCGTTGGTGCCAGCACGACGACATCGCATCCGCCGCGCGGCACCAGCACGAACCCCTGGTCCGTCGCGCTGATACCCGCGAGGGTCCGAAGCGCCGCGCGAAGCCGCCCGACTTCGACGCGCAAGCGCGCGCGATGCGATTCATCGGCGAGCTTGCCGCGGAACGCGCGGGCGATCAGCGTAGCCCTCGACACATCGCCGGGCCACGCTGCGCCTAGCGCGCGGGCGAGCGCGAACAACACCGGACGCCTTTGGAGCGAGACTACCTTGCGTGCGTCACGCACCACATAACGGCACGCGTCCACGACAAGCGCGCCCGACTCCAGTAACGCTTCAACGTCTTCGAGCAGGAGAAGTCGCTCCTCGCCGCGCGCCGTTACGCGCGCCGCGGGGGTGTTCAGGACCAGCGATGCGCTTTCGACCTCAGCCGCGAGCGCAGGAATACGGGCCTCGCGCGCGGCCCGCTCGGCCCGCGCGAGTGCCGCGCGCGCCGTTTTGGTCCGCAGGCGTCGCATCGCGATTCCCGCAACGACCAGCTCGTGGGCCGCTCTCGAGGCAGGCGGGAAGGGCGCGGGGTCGAGTTCGGCGAGCCTGCGCTCGGCTTCGTCGAGGCGCCCGATCAGGAGCAGGCGGCGGACCTCGAGATAGCGCGCATGCGCGGCGTTTACCTGGTCGCCATGCGCTTCGAGTGTCGCCCGCGCTGCCTCGAGCGTCTTCGCGGGCCAGGTGAGGTCGCGCGAGGCGAGTGCGATCTCAGCCTCGGCGACGATGCACCTCGCGCGGGCCACCGCCTCTTTTGGGCCGAAGCCGCGCGCCGCGCTGCGCAGCAGAGCCTTTGCGCGAGCGAGATCGCCGAGCTGCGCCATCGCGATGCCCCGCAGCGCGAGCGCAGGCGCGTCGTCGCGCAGCGCGACCCGTTTGAGCGCGCCAAGGGGGTCACCGGCTGCGAGCGCACGCGCGGCCGCCGTGATCAGCGAGTCCATGCGAATCCCGCCACACTTGTCACTCTCACCCTCCGATCGCCGCTCCTAATCTATCACACGACGACAAACCAGTACTCGGAACGAGAGGACCACTCTCATGGTTGATTGGACGATCCTTTCCCCAACCTATCTCAGGGCCGTTGTGGGGTGGGCTGAAGCCGCGGTGACCGTGGTCGCGATCGGTCCAGGTCACTCGAAAGACGATCAAGAGGGACAACGATGACGAGACACATGAGCGCGATACGCGAAGGTCGCTTGCAGGCGCGGTTCGCGTTGCTCAGGCGGAGCTGTCGGCCGCAGCAAACAACCGACGCGCCAGGGCACAGGTACACATCTGTTCCTAATTGCGCTTTTTCACGAGGCAACACACTATGAAGAAAATGCAAGGATCGAAGAACTCCCCGCCGATCTTTATCGGAAGGTGGACGCCCAGGATCTTATTTTCGCTTGGAGAAAAGCCTCGTCGACATGGGGAATTGCGCCGCCGTGTCGGAAACGTTTCGCAGCGCATGCTCACCCGATCTCTTCGAAATCTCGAATCCACTGGGCTCGTCGCCAGGCGCGTGACGAGTTCAAAGACCGTTGCTGTCGAGTATTCCTTGACCCAACTGGGAAGGACAATCATCGCCCCACTCGAAGGTATGTGCCGCTGGGCGAAACGATACAGCAGGGATGTAACCGCTGACGTGCACCCGCCGGAGGCGCACCAGGCTGCTCGGTGATCAAGAGCTCCGGCAACGAACGATGAACACAGCCGAAGAAAAGGAGAAAGAGCGATGACGACACATCAGACCGACCGAAAAGGCGAACAGCCTGCAATGCGCACACCACCGATCGTGTCGCGACCGGAGTGGGAGGCTGCACGCGAGCAATTGCTCGTGAAGGAGAAGGCCCAGATGCGGGCCCGTGACGCGCTCGCGGCCGAACGCCGGCGGATGCCGTGGATGGCCGTCGAGAAGGCGTACCAATTCGAGGGACCCCAAGGCAAGGTGAGCCTGCTCGATCTGTTCGAGGGTCGACGGCAGTTGATCGTCTATCGCGCCTTCTTCGAGCCCGGGGTTTTCGGCTGGCCCGAGCACGCCTGCCGCGGCTGCTCCCTGGGCGCCGATCAGGTCGCCCATCTCGCCCATCTGAACGCCCGCGACACGACCCTTGTGTACGCCTCACGGGCACCGCAGGCGGACATCGTGCGCCTGAAGGCGCGGATGGGCTGGGAGATGCCCTGGTACACCATCACCGACAGCTTCGACGTCGATTTCGGCGTCGACCAGTGGCACGGTCACAACGCATTCATCCGCGACGGCGACAAGGTGTTCCGCACTTACTTCATCAACAACCGCGGCGACGAGGCGTTGGGGACCACGTGGAGCTACCTCGATATCACGGCGCTCGGCCGCCAGGAGATTTGGGAGGATTCGCCAGAGGGTTACCCCCAGACCCCGCCATACAAGTGGTGGAACTGGCACGACAACTACGGGGCCGAGGCTGCGCCGCACCCGAAATGGGTCGAGGTGTCCGATGCCGGAGAGGCCGCTTTCCGCAAACGCGACGCGTAGGACTCATCACCCAACGGCCTCGCCTGAAGGCCGGACATTCCGACGATCGAGGCACCGGGAAGCACTGACTTCGGTTCGTGCACCACACCGAAGATGGGCTCCTGGATCTCTACGTGGAGGCAGCGATGATGTCGGCTCGATTTCAGGCCCGAAACGGCAATCCGACAGTGCTTGGCGCGGCCGACTGGCTATCGCTTGCGGCCGCGCCAACCTTCGCGATCATGGCGCTGCTCACGGCGGTTCTTGGTGGGGGCCCGATGGATGCGCTCTGCTCTGCCGCGCGCGATGCGCCGCTGAGTGGCATGGTGCCGATGTATCTGCTGATGAGCGCCTTCCATTTGTCGCCATGGCTGAAGCTCCTCTCCAGCCGACGCCGGCGAGCATTGCAGGGAAGCGGCTAGCGAGTGCGCAGTGGGAGCCGCGCGCTAAGCCTTGTGCGGCCCAGGATCAACACCGGGGTTTTGGCCGGCGGCCGCCATGGCCAGCCTGCCGAGGTAATGCGCCCAACCCTTGTCATGGCCTTCGCACTTCGCCTCGTTGGGAAGACCGCTATGGGTCATGCGCAGCAAGGTGCCGCCATCCCGGTCGATCAGGTCGATCTCGATCAGGCCCGATCCTGGCGGCACCTCCTGATCGCCCTCCCAACCGAAGCTGTAGGCTAGCCGATGGACCGGCACGACCTCGCGGAACGCGCCGCGCGCTGTGCGGCCGTGGATACCTTTGAGAAGATAGAGCCCGCCCGGATGCTTTTCGGTCTGCGCCTCGGTGCCCATCCAACTCACGATCTTTTCGGGATCGGTCAAGAAGGCAAAGACAGTGGCGGGCGGGGCTGCGATCTGAGTCTCACGCCGGACCATGAATGGTTCCGTCATCGGTGTCTCCTTTTGCGGCTGCACGGACGGCAGCGCCACCAGCCCGCGCGAGAATAACGCGTGACAAGGGAGCTGCGTCAACCCGATGATCGGTCCATGCAGCTTTCTTCGACGCTCTCCTGGCTCGTCGATGCGGCCGGCGACACGCCGGGCGCCGACACTTTGTTGGCCGAGATCGGCACGCATCTGGTCGCCGATGGACTACCGCTCGCGGGCGGCGCCCTGACACTGGCCGTGCCGCACCCACTGATTGCTCAGCGCACCTGGTTGTGGCGGGCCGACAGCGGGGAGGTGATAGAGGCGTTCGGATTCGTGGCGGGTGGGCTCGCGACCGCGGGAGCGGCGAGCGCGCCTGGCGATGCCGGCCGGCGCTGGCTTGCTGAACTAGCGGCGGGCGTCGTGCATGAGGATGCCATCGGCTCAAAGCCTGACGGGCCTTTGCTCGGCTGGATCGGGCCGCGTCCATTCACGCACCGCGAGATCAACGAGTTGCACGACGCCGCGCGCTTCGCCGCGGCGCCGCTCGCCGCCCTTGCGGCGCGCGCTACGCTGACGGCGGCGCTCGCGGCTTATCTTGGCCGGCGCAGCGCGGCGCGGCTTTTGGCCGGCCCTTTGCGTCGCGATATCGGCGAGACCATTCAGGCGGCGCTGCTTTTTGCCGACCTGCGCGGCTTCACGGCGCTGTCGGAGAGCAATCCGCCCTCGGCGGTGATCTCGGCTCTCAATGCCTGGTTCGACCGCATTGCCGGACCGGTCCACGCCTTCGGCGGCGAAGTGTTGAAATTCATCGGCGACGGTGTGCTGGCGATCTTCCCGGTCGTCGTAGGGGCGCCCCGCGACGCCTGCGAGGCCGCGCTGCGCGCGGTGTCCGCCGCACGGGTCGGAATGGCGCATCTCGATGGTGCACGACGGCGAGAGGGGCTGTCGCCACAACCCTTCGGCGTCGCGCTGCATCTCGGCGAGATTTTCTGGGGCAATATCGGTGCTGCCGATCGGCTGGATTTCACCGCGATCGGCCCCGCCGTCAACCTCGTCAGCCGGCTGGAAGGTTTATGCCGGCCGCTCGGCAAGACGGTGCTTATTTCAGGCAATTTCGCCGCCGAGACCGGAATATCACTGATACCGCTGGGAACGCATGAGCTGCGCGGCATCGCATCGCCATGCGCTGTCTTCACCGTGCCGGAGAATTGAACGGCAGGCCGCCAATGTCCGGACACGCGAAACGGATTTTCACAACGTTTGTCCTTGTAGAAATCGATGCCTCGATATAACCTGTGACAGGTTATATCTGGATAGCAGGGTGATTTTCCGTGAACTTCAATATCTATCTCGATGATAAAACCGCCAAGGAATTGGATCGGACGGCCAAGAAGCTCGGCGAGACGCGCAGCGGGTTGATCCGCAAAGCGCTGCGCGAATGGCTGGACAAGAAGACACTCGGCAGTCCCGGCTGGCCATCGCTGATCCTGGAGTGGCAAGGCGTTCCCGATACGCCGCCGTTCGAATCCTATCGCGGAGAATTGCTGCCGCCGCGCGAAGATACGTTTTCGTGAAATACCTCCTCGACACCAATGTGCTGAGCGATTTCGCTCGCGGTGAGCAAGCCGTGATGGCGCGGCTCCGTCAGGAAGCACCGCCGCAAGTGGCGGTTTCGGTGGTCACGGAGATGGAAGTCGAGTACGGACTGGCGCGCAATCCCAACTTGACGCCACGCGTGCGGGAAGCCATGCGGATGCTTCTGAACACGATCGCAGTCTTGCCGTTCGAGCGCGAAGATGCCCGTGTGGCGGCGCAATTGCGTGCAAGCCTGAACAGCCAGGGTACTCCGATAGGAGCCTATGACCTGCTGCTTGCGGCTTCTGCCTTGCGGCGGGGACTGAAGATCGTGACGCACAATGCGCGAGAGTTCGTCCGGGTCGGCGGGCTCGGGCTGGAGGATTGGCATAGCCCGTAGGCTCCGGACCCTGCTACGTGCCTTGGGTGGCATGCCGCGGGGGTGCGCAGGGTCCGTCCAGCCGGCTGGAATCCCCGTCATCCCCACCATATCTTGCATAAACATCAGGCTTATACCGCAACCGCTTGGCCCTGGCCGGGCAATGTGGTATCCCGCCAGCGCTCTTTAGACCGCCACATATGACCGTCCGCACCCGCCCGTGAAGGCCCTGCGGCGGTGGAGATATTTCGCCGATGAACCCTCCATCCAGCAGCGCCAAAACCGCTTCCGCGCCCGATCAGTTCTTCACGGCGACGCTCGCCGAAGCCGATCCGGAAATCGCCGCCGCGATCAAGGGCGAACTCGGCCGGCAGCGCCATGAGATCGAGCTGATCGCGTCAGAAAACATCGTCAGCCGCGCGGTGCTGGAAGCGCAGGGCTCGGTGATGACCAACAAATACGCGGAAGGCTATCCGGGAAATCGTTATTACGGCGGCTGCGAATGGGTCGACGTTGCCGAGACGCTCGCGATCGAGCGGGCCAAGAAACTGTTCGGCGCGCAGTTTGCCAATGTGCAGCCGAATTCCGGCAGCCAGATGAACCAGGCGGTGTTTCTGGCGCTGCTGCAGCCCGGCGATACCTTTATGGGCCTTGATCTCGCCGCCGGCGGGCATCTCACTCATGGCTCGCCGGTCAACATGTCGGGCAAGTGGTTCAAGGCTTCGCACTATACAGTGCGGCGCGAGGACCAAGTCATCGACATGGATGCGGTAGCGAAACAGGCCGAGCAGGTGAAGCCGAAATTGATCATCGCCGGCGGATCCGCCTATTCGCGCGCCTGGGATTTCAAGCGTTTTCGCGAGATCGCCGATTCAATCGGCGCCTATTTCATGGTCGATATGGCGCATTTCGCAGGCCTCGTCGCCGGTGGCGCGCATGCCTCGCCGGTGCCGTATGCGCATGTCACGACGACGACGACGCACAAATCGTTGCGCGGCCCGCGCGGCGGGTTGATGCTGTGGAACGATGAGGCGCTGACCAAGAAGTTCAATTCGGCGATCTTCCCGGGGCTGCAGGGCGGACCGCTGATGCATGTGATCGCGGCGAAGGCGGTAGCGTTCGCCGAAGCGTTGCGTCCGGACTTCAAGATCTATGCGAGGAATGTGGTCGAGAATGCCAAGGCGCTTGCCGAAAGCCTGCGCGCGCAGGGCCTCGACATCGTTTCCGGCGGCACCGACAATCATCTGATGCTGGTCGACTTGCGGCCAAAGGGGCTAAAGGGCAACGTCTCGGAGAAGGCGTTGGTGCGGGCGGCGATCACCTGCAATAAGAACGGCATTCCCTTTGATCCCGAGACACCGTTCGTCACCTCGGGCTTGCGTCTTGGCACGCCGGCTGCGACCACACGCGGGTTCGGCGTCGCTGAATTCAAGCAGGTCGCCGGCCTAATCGCCGAAGTGCTCAGCGCCATCGCGCAGTCGAAAGACGGCACGGCGCCGATGGTCGAAGCTGCGATCAAGGAACGGGTCAGGGCGCTCACCGATCGTTTTCCAATCTATCAGTGAGGGTGTGGCCGCATGCGCTGCCCAGGCTGCAACAGTCTCGATACCCAGGTAAAGGACTCCCGTCCGACCGAGGATTCCGCGGTTATCCGGCGGCGGCGGGTATGTGTCGCCTGCAATTTCCGCTTCACCACGTTCGAGCGGGTGCAGTTGCGCGAGCTCACGGTGATCAAGCGCAACGGCCGCCGGGTGCCGTTCGATCGCGACAAGCTGATGCGCTCGGTGCAGATCTCCTTGCGCAAGCGGGCGGTCGAACCGGAGCGGGTCGAGAAGATGGTCTCGGCGATCGTGCGGGAACTTGAAAGCGGGGGCGAGGCCGAGATTTCGTCGGAGGCGATCGGCGAGATCGTGATGGAGCATCTGCGCCAGCTCGACGACGTCGCCTATGTCCGCTTCGCTTCCGTCTATCGCAATTTCCGCGAAGCCAAAGATTTCGAAGCCGTGCTCGGCGAACTCTCCGGCGACGACGACGCGCGGATCGCCCTGTTGCGCAAATGATCTTCCGCATCCTGGAAGATCAGCTCGCCCAAAAGTCCCGGGAAACGAAGGACGCGGACCGGCGCTTCATGCAGCTCGCGCTGATGCTCGGGCGGCGCGGGCAGGGCCGGACCTGGCCCAACCCGGCGGTCGGCGCGGTCGTGGTCAGGGATGGCGTCATTGTTGGCCGCGGCTGGACCCAACCGGGCGGCCGCCCGCACGCCGAACCGGAAGCGCTGAGACGCGCCGGTGAGGCCGCGCAGGGCGCCACGCTCTATGTGACCCTGGAACCATGTTCGCATGTCGGCAAATCGCCGCCCTGCGTTGATGCCATCATTGCCGCGGGGATTGCGCGCGTTGTGTCGGCGATCGAGGATCCCAATCCGGAAGTGGCCGGGCAGGGCCACGCCAAGCTGCGCGCCGCCGGCATCAAGGTCGATGTCGGGCTCGGCGCGGAGGAGGCGGCGCGTGATCACGCCGGGCACTTCCGGCGCGTCCGCGACAAGCGTCCGCATGTCATCTTGAAACTTGCGGTGTCGCCGGACGACAAGATCGCTGCGGCTGGCCACACGCCGGTCGCGATCACCGGCGAGGCCGCGCGCACGCAAGTGCATCTGTTGCGTGCGCAATGCGACGCCATCCTGGTCGGGATCGGCACCGTTTTGGCCGACGATCCGTTGTTGACCTGTCGCCTGCCGGGCATGGAGGCGCGCTCGCCGGTGCGCGTGGTGCTGGACCGGGCCTTGCGCATTCCCGGCACCTCGCGCCTGGTTCATTCCGCCCGCGAAACGCCGCTGTGGGTAGTGACATCGGAGCTTGCGGAGGCAGCGGCGGCCATGAAGCTTGGCGCCGCTGGCGCGCAGGTGATCCGCGTCGCCACCACCACCTCGCCGCCGGGCCTGGATGTGTTGGCCGTGCTGCATGCGCTCGCGGCGCGAGGGCGTGGCCGCGCTCGCAGCATTGCCGCTATCGGCAATCACGCAGTCGCCGGGCTTGAAGGTTCGTGCTAGCGAAAGCCTCGGCAAGGATACTCTCACCGTCTACGAGCGCTGTTAATGTTCACCGGCATTGTCACGGATATCGGCGAGATCGTCAGGCTGACCCCGACGACGCAGGGGCAGTTGCATCGCTTGCGCATCGCCTGCCGCTACGACCGCGCAACCATCGCCGACGGCGCCTCGATCGCCTGCAACGGCGTTTGCCTCACCGTCGTTGCCTCAGGCGTTAAGGGCGACAAAACCTGGTTCGATGTCGATGCCGCCGCTGAAACGCTTGGGATGACGACGGCGAAGCACTGGGCGGTTGGTACAAAACTCAATCTCGAGCGCGCGCTGAAGATCGGCGATGAGCTTGGCGGACATATCGTGGCGGGCCACGCTGACGGCATCGCCAGCATTGTCAGGCGCGACGATCTGCCCGATATGGCGCGGTTCGAGCTCAGTACCGCGCGTGAACTGGCGCGCTTCGTCGCGCCCAAGGGCTCGGTGACGCTGGACGGTGTCTCGCTAACGGTAAACACGGTCCAGGAGGTCACGTTTTCCGTGCTGATAATCCCGCACACGCTCAGTGTGACGACGCTCTCCGGCTGGCGCGCGGGCAGCGAAGTCAACATCGAGGTCGATCGGATGGCGCGCTATGCCGCGCGGCTGACGGAAATGAAGTAGGCGATCGCGGTAATTCGTCATACGCGGGCTTGACCCGCGTATCCATCCTCTTAAGGAGATGGATTGCCGGGCAATTTAGCGGAAGACGCGCTTCGCGCTTTTGGTCCGGCAATGACGGTTTTTTTTGGATGATGGAACGATGGCAGACGCGCGGCGCGCTCCGTTGAAAGATGACACCGATATTTCAGGCGCGCGCGCTCTGATCGTCGAGGCGCGCTTTTATGACGATATCCAGGATGCGCTTCTGGAGGGTGCGGTCGCGGAACTCAAGGCCGCGGGCCTCGCATACGACGTGATCACGGTGCCTGGCTCGCTGGAGGTCCCCGCGGCGATTGCGATCGCGCTCGATGCCGCCGAGAAAAACGAAAAACCTTATGACGCTGCAATTGCACTAGGATGCGTCATCCGCGGCGACACCATCCATTTCGAGATCGTGTCGATGGAATCCTCGCGCGCGCTGATGGAGCTTGCGGTGGCAGGGAAATTTCCGCTTGGCAACGGCATCATCACCGTCGACACCGAGGTGCAGGCCTGGGAGCGGGCGCGCGCCAGCGAGCTCAACAAGGGCGGCGATGCGGCCCGCGCCGCGCTCGCCATGCTGCGGATCAAGCGCCGATTGGCGAAGGCTTGATGATGGCCGAAGGCAAGAAAAAAATCATCAAAGCTGGAGACCGGAAAGCCAACCGGCGCGGCGCGGCGCGGCTTGCCGCCGTTCAAGCGCTCTACCAAATGGATATCGCCGGCGCCGGGATCAACGATATTTTTGCCGAGTTCGAAGGCCATTGGCTCGGCGGCGAGGTCGAGGGCGACAAATATTTGCCGGCGGAAGCGGCCTTCTTCCGCGACGTCGTCTCCGGCGTGGTGCGCGACCAGGCCAAACTTGATCCCCTGATCGACGACGCGCTGGCGAAGGGCTGGCCGCTGCAGCGGATCGACGCGATCCTGCGTGCGGTATTGCGCGCGGGTTCCTACGAACTCGAGCATCGCAAGGATGTGCCGGGCCGCGTCGTGGTCTCGGAATATGTCGACGTCGCTCACGCCTTTGTCGAGGCTGACGAGACCGGCATGGTAAACGCGGTGTTGGATCAGATCGCGCGGCAGTTTCGTGGCGATGAGTTTCCCCGTGGCTAGCGCGCACCGCTCCGGCGAGGAGACGCTGATCGCGCGATATTTCAAACCGCTCGCGACCGATCCGAGTGCGTTCGATCTGGCCGATGACGCGGCGATCCTCAGGGCAGTGGGCGAGGACGCTGTAGCAGCGACGGACGTCGTGGTGACGACGGACGCCGTCGTGGAAGGCGTGCATTTTCTTGCGCACGATCCGCCGGACACGATTGCGCGCAAGGCATTGCGGGTGAACCTGTCCGATCTCGCCGCCAAGGGTGCTGCGCCCGCGGGCTTTGTGCTGACGCTGGCGCTGCGCGACGCGGGCGAGGTCTGGCTCGAGCCGTTCGCGCTGGCGCTGGGCGAAGACGCCAAAGCGTTCGGCTGCCCACTGCTCGGCGGCGATACCGTTTCCACGCCGGGGCCACTGATGATCTCGATCACGGCGTTCGGCCGCGTGCCGGCGGGCAAAATGGTCCGCCGCAGCGGCGCCAAACCCGGCGATCGCCTGGTGGTGACGGGGACGATCGGCGACGCTGCGCTCGGTCTCGATATCCTTAAAGGTGGACCGCTTGCCACGGCGCTCGTCGATGACGCCACGGGTAAGGAGATGCTGATCGCCCGCTATCGCGTACCGCAGCCGCGCAACGCGCTTGCCACGGCAGTGTGCGACCATGCCAGCGCCGCGATGGATGTGTCCGACGGTCTCGCCGGCGATCTCGCAAAGCTCTGCGCAGCTTCAGGCGTTTCGGCGGCCATCGATCTGTCGAGCATTCCGGTGTCGACCACGGGTCGGAAATTGCTGGCAAGCGGCGCCGTCAGCATCGAGGCGATCATTTCCGGGGGCGACGATTATGAGATTTTGTGCGCGATATCAGATGATTGCTACGAGAGATTCGCGCACGAAGCGATGCAAGCCGGGATCGCCGTGGCGACGATCGGGACGGTGATCGCTGGAACCGCCAGTCCGCGATTCATCGACGTGCAGGGCAGGGAGCTGTCGCTCCAGCGCCGCTCCTACAGCCATTTCTAGATTTCCGGTGGAGCGAGCGAATGGCGCCGCAAATACCTTGCCGAAATCGGCTTTTTTGTTCGCCGCGGCGTTGCGCCGATGGTGCGATTTTGGCATGGTCCCGGCCGATTTGGGGCCGCCCTTTTGGGCAGGGCAGGCCTCCTTTTTATGCGCCGGCCGCGTTCCTCGCGGTGATGGCGAGGGACGACACCAGCATCTGAGGCAGATTATATGACAGCATTATGGGCGATTGTGCTCTGCGGAGCGCTTTCCATCATTTACGCCATCTGGGCGACGGCTTCCGTTTTGAAAGCGGACGCCGGCAATCCAAGGATGCAGGAAATCGCAGCCGCCGTGCGCGAGGGCGCGCAGGCCTATCTGCGGCGCCAATACACCACGATCGGCCTCGTCGGCATCGTCATCTTCGCGCTGCTTGCGTACTTCCTTGGGCCTCTGGTTTCGGTTGGTTTTGCGATCGGCGCGATCCTGTCCGGCGCGGCCGGCTTCATCGGCATGAACGTCTCGGTGCGCGCCAACGTGCGTACCGCCCAGGCCGCGACCACCTCGCTCGCCGGCGGGCTCGAGCTCGCGTTCAAGGCGGGTGCGATCACCGGGCTCCTTGTCGCGGGCTTGGCGCTGCTCGGCGTCACCATCTATTTCGCCTATCTCACCCACTACATGGGCCTTGCTCCCAACAGCCGCACGGTGGTCGACGCGATGGTCGCGCTCGGGTTCGGCGCCTCGCTGATCTCGATCTTCGCCCGTCTCGGCGGCGGTATCTTCACCAAGGGCGCTGACGTCGGCGGCGATCTCGTCGGCAAGGTCGAAGCCGGCATTCCCGAGGACGATCCGCGCAACCCGGCAACCATTGCCGACAACGTCGGCGACAACGTCGGGGATTGCGCCGGCATGGCGGCCGACCTGTTCGAGACCTATGCGGTGACTGCGGTCGCCACCATGGTGCTCGCCGCGATCTTCTTCGCGACCTCGCCGCTCCTGGTGAACATGATGACGCTCCCGCTCGCGATTGGCGGTGTCTGCATCATCACCTCGATCATCGGCACGTTCTTCGTCAAGCTCGGCGCCAACCAGTCGATCATGGGCGCGCTCTACAAGGGCCTGATCGCGACCGGCATCCTGTCGCTCGTCGGCGTCGCCGGCGTGATCTACTGGCTGATCGGCTTCGGACCGCTGGCGGGCGTGAAGTTCACCGGCATGGCGCTGTTCGAGTGCGGCGTGGTCGGTCTCGTCGTCACCGGGCTGATCATCTGGATCACCGAGTACTATACCGGCACCGAGTATCGTCCGGTGAAATCGATCGCGGCCGCTTCCGTTACCGGTCACGGCACCAATGTGATCCAGGGACTGGCCATCTCGATGGAAGCGACTGCGCTGCCGGCGCTCGTCATCATCGCCGGCATTCTCGTCACCTACAGCCTGGCCGGCCTGTTCGGTATCGCCATTGCGACTGCGACCATGCTGGCGCTGGCCGGCATGATCGTCGCGCTCGACGCCTTCGGTCCCGTCACCGACAACGCCGGCGGCATCGCGGAAATGGCGGGCCTGCCGAAAGAAGTGCGCAAGTCGACCGACGCGCTCGATGCCGTCGGCAACACGACCAAGGCAGTCACCAAGGGTTATGCGATCGGCTCCGCCGGTCTCGGCGCGCTGGTGCTGTTTGCCGCCTATAACGAAGACCTCAAATACTTCATCGGCAACGCCACGAAGTTTCCGTACTTCCAGGGCGTGCTGCCCGACTTCTCGCTGAATAATCCTTACGTCGTCGTCGGCCTCTTGTTCGGCGGCCTGTTGCCGTATCTGTTCGGCGCGATGGGCATGACTGCGGTCGGCCGCGCCGCCGGCGCGATCGTCGAGGAGGTACGCCGTCAGTTCCGTGAAAAGCCGGGCATCATGCAGGGCACCGACAAGCCGGATTACGGCAAGGCCGTCGACCTCCTGACCAAGGCCGCGATCAAGGAAATGATCATTCCCTCGCTGCTGCCGGTGCTGTCGCCGATCGTGGTGTACTTTTTCATCTACGCGATCGCCGGCGGCGGTGCGGCCGGCAAGTCGGCGGCCTTCTCGGCGGTCGGCGCGATGCTGCTCGGGGTGATCGTGACCGGCCTGTTCGTTGCGATCTCCATGACCTCGGGCGGCGGCGCCTGGGACAACGCCAAGAAGTACATCGAGGACGGCCATTACGGCGGCAAGGGCTCGGATGCCCACAAGTCGGCGGTGACCGGCGATACCGTCGGCGATCCCTACAAGGACACGGCCGGCCCCGCGGTCAACCCGATGATCAAGATCACCAACATCGTGGCGCTGCTGCTGCTGGCGATCCTCGCGCACTGAGGCGCGCCACACTTGCAACAAAAACCCCGCGGGTAGCATGCCGCGGGTTTTTTCCGTCACCCGCTACGCCGGAGCGGCCCTGCACCTAAAGCGCGATGAGATTATCGCGCTTTAGGCTTTTGATTGACCATGATCTTTTCGGAAAACCGGTGTCCACTTTTCCGGATCATGCCCTAGCTAGTTGAAGCTCAAGAGCTTGAACAGCGGCGTCAGGTAGCTGAGCTCCTGGCCCGAGGTCGGCGTGGTGCGGCTGATGAAGTCGAAGATCCGGCCGTCCTGCAATCCGTAATTGGCAAGCCGCCGGACCTGGCGATTTTTGTCGAAATAGATCGCAATCACCCGCTGGTCGACGACCTTCTGGTTCATG
>VAZG01000133.1 GCA_005885285.1 Alphaproteobacteria bacterium
CGTCGGCGGCTTTTTGCACGAGACCAACACCTTCGCGCCGACCAAGGCGACCTATGCGGATTTCGTGCATGGCGGCGGCTGGCCCTCGATGGCACGCAGCGCCGATGTGCTCAAGGTCATGCGCAACATCAATGTCGGCCTCGCCGGTTTCGTCGAAACGGCGGAAACCAATGGCTGGGAAATGGTGCCGACCATTTCATGCGCTGCCAGCCCCTCGGCGCATGTGACGAGGGATGCCTATGAGCGCATCGTCAAGGTGATGATCGACGGCATCGCGGCCGCCGGACCGCTCGATGCAGTCTATCTCGACTTGCACGGCGCCATGGTCACCGAACATCTCGACGACGGCGAGGGCGAAATCTTGGCGCGCGTGCGCCGCGTCATCGGCAACGACCTGCCGCTGGTCGCAAGTCTCGACCTCCACGCCAATGTGACGCCCGAAATGATCGAGCATGCCGACGCGCTGATTGCCTATCGTACTTATCCGCATATCGACATGGCCGAGACCGGCCGCGCGGCGGCACGACATCTAGCGCTGTTGTTGAAAACCAAACAGCGTTTCGCAAAGGCATTCAGGCAATTGCCATTCCTGATTCCCATCAGCTGGCAATGCACCAACGACGAACCCGCCAGGAGCATCTATCGGAAGCTTGCAGGCCTTCAGAGTAATGGTGTACCGACACTATCGTTTGCGTTTGGCTTTCCAGCGGCCGATTTTGCGCATTGCGGGCCGAGCGTGTTCGCCTATGGCAGGACGCAAAAAGATGCCGATGCCGCAGCCGACAGGATCGCCGCCCTGGTCGAAAGCCATGAAGACGATTTCGACGGCCGCATCTATGCGCCGGATGAAGGCGTGCGCCATGCGATGGAGCTGGCAAAGACCGCCACGAGGCCGATCGTTATCGCCGACACGCAGGATAATCCCGGCGCCGGCGGCGATTCCGACACCACGGGCATGCTGCGCGCGCTGGTCCGCAACAACGCCAGCCGCGCCGCGCTTGGGGTGATCTTTGATCCGGCGTCAGCCAAGGCCGCGCATACCGCGGGCGTCGGCGCGACCGTTACGCTCGCGCTCGGCGGCAAGTCGGGCATATCAGGCGACACACCGTTTGAAGCGAGCTTTGTCGTCGAGAAATTGTCCGACGGAAAATTCGTTGCGCCCGGTCCTTATTATGGCGGCCGCCACATGGATATGGGCCCATCGGCGGCGTTGCGCATCGGCGATGTGCGCGTGGTCGTAAGCTCGCACAAGGCGCAGCTCGCGGATCAATCGATGTATCGCTATGTCGGCATCGAACCATCCGAGCAAGCCATCCTCGTCAACAAGAGCTCGGTGCATTTCCGCGCCGATTTCGAGCCGATCGCACACGAGCTTCTGATCTGCGCCGCACCCGGCGCGATGCCTGCCGACACCGCCGCATTGCCCTGGACGCGGCTGCGTCCGGGCATCCGCGTCAAGCCGAACGGCAAACCTTTCGTTCCCGCAGCCAAGTCGCGTTCAACCTCTGCAACCGGATAACAACGAATGCCCAACATCGACCGCATCGAAGGCTTCGCCGACGAACTCACCGCGATCCGCCGGGATTTGCACGCGCATCCCGAGATCGGCTTTGAGGAAGTGCGCACCTCCGGCATCGTCGCTGACAAGTTGGCGCAGTGGGGCATCGAGGTGCATCGGGGCCTCGGCGGCACTGGCGTGGTCGGCGTGCTCAAGGGCAAAATTAACGGGGCAAAGCGCATTGGGCTGCGCGCCGACATGGATGCGCTGCCGATGGAAGAAAACACCAATCTGAAATGGCGCTCGACCATTCCCGGCCGCTTCCACGGCTGCGGCCATGACGGCCACACGACCATGCTGCTCGGCACCGCGCGCTACCTGGCGGAGACCAGGAATTTCGCCGGCACCGTGCACTTCATCTTCCAGCCGGCCGAAGAAGGCCTCGGCGGCGCGCGCGCCATGATCAAGGACGGCCTATTCCAAAAATTTCCCTGCGACGAGATCTACGGGCTGCACAACGCGCCAGATCTGAACCACGGCGAGATCGCGATACTGCCGGGACCCGCAATGGCCGGTGCCGACTTCTTTGACATCACCATCCACGGCTACGGCGCCCACGGCGCGATGCCCGAGCGCTCCAAGGACGCCATTGTGATCGCCATGACGCTCGGACAAGCGTTGCAGACCATCGTCAGCCGCAACGTCGATCCCTTGAAAGCGGCGGTGCTGTCGATCACCCAGATTCACGCTGGTTCCGCCTACAACGTGATCCCCGGCGAAGCCAAACTCTGCGGCACGGTGCGCGCCTTTTCCGATGAGGTGCGCGTCTTGATCCGCGAACGCATGCGCGCGATCTGCGCCGGCATTGCCGCAACCTTCCAGGTCGAGATCACGGCCGACATCCGCGATACCTTCAGCGTGCTGGTAAATGAGGAAGAACAATCCCGGGTCGTCGAGCAGGTCGCGCGTACCGTGGTCGATCCCTCGAAGGTGCTGACGAGATCGCAGCCGAAGATGGGCAGCGAGGATTTCGCCGACATGATGCAGGCCGTGCCGGGCGCCTATTTCTGGGTCGGCCATGACGGCTCGGTGCCGGTGCATAATCCCGGCTATGTGCTGGACGACAAGATTCTACCGATCGGCGCCAGCATCTTCGCGCGCATCATCGAAACCCGTCTCCCGGTAGGCTCCCATGCATAAGGCGGCAGAAGAAGCGGTCACCTCGCTGCACGATCTTTCCGCCGTCGACCTGATCGCCGGCTATCGCGCCAAGCAGTTTTCGCCGTCGGAAGTGTTGGAGGATGTGCTGGCGCATATCGCGGCCTGGGAACCGCACATCAAGGCGCTGTACCTGTTCGATCCCGACGGCGCGCGCGCGAGCGCGCGAGCCTCGAGCGAACGCTGGCAGCAAGGCGAGCCCACCGGGCTCCTCGACGGCGTGCCCGTCACGATCAAGGACAATATCGCGACCAAGGGCCAGCCAGTGCCGCTAGGCGCTGCCAGCGTCAAGCTCGTTCCCGCGCCAAAGGACGCGCCGCCGGCGGCGCGCTTGCGCGAAGCAGGCTGCGTGATCTTCTCCAAGACCACGATGCCCGATTACGGCATGCTGTCGTCGGGCCTTTCGAGCTTCCACCCCCTCACCCGCAATCCCTGGGACCTGCGCAAGAACCCGGGCGGGTCGAGCGCGGGCGCGGGCGCGGCGGGTGCTGCCGGTTACGGCCCGCTGCATCTTGGCACCGACATCGGCGGCTCGGTGCGGCTGCCGGCATGCTGGTGCGGGCTTGTTGGACTGAAACCGAGCCTCGGGCGGATTCCGATCGACCCGTTCTATGTCGGCCGCGTTGCCGGACCATTGACGCGGACCGTCGATGATGCCGCGCTGATGATGAGCGTGCTGTCGAAGCCCGATCGCCGCGACGGCATGAGCCTGCCGCCCGATCCCATCAACTGGAAAGCGCACGACAAGTCGCCGCGCAAAATGCGGCTCGGGCTGATGCTCGATCTTGGTGTCGGTCAGGCGCTGGAGAAGGCGGTACGCGACGTAGTCGTGGAGGCCGCCAAAGCATTCGAGTCCGCCGGTGCCGTCGTCACCGAAGTCGAGGGCATCCTGACGCGCGAGATGCTCGACGGGCTGGACAATTTCTGGCGCGCGCGGATGTGGGACGATCTTGCCAAATTGACACCGGCCGAACGCGCCAAGGCGCTGCCCTATATCGTCCGATGGGGGGAGCGAGGCGAAAAGCTGTCGGGCGTCGACGTGATCAGGGGCTTTAACGCCACCATGGCGATCCGCACCGCGGTCGCGAAACTGTTCTGCGATCTCGATTACGTCATCTCGCCGGTATCGCCGGTGGTGAATTTTCCGGCCGAGTTCGCCGCCCCCATCAACGATCCCGATCGGCCGTTCGAGCACATCTGCTACACCGTGCCGTGGAACATGTCGGAAAATCCCGCCATCTCGATCAACGGCGGTTACGACAGCAGTGGTTTTCCGATCGGCGTGCAGATCGTCGGCCGCCGCTTCGACGATCTCGGCGTGCTCGGCATGGCGAAGGCATTCGAGGGCCTGCGCGGCGCGCAGCGGCCGTGGCCGAGCCCGCCGAAGTGACACCGTCATTCCGGGGCGCGCGGAGCGCGGACCCGGAATCTCGAGATTCCGGGTCTGGTCCTTCGGACCATCCCGGAATGACGACCCTAAGAAAGAAGAATATTGAAGGAAACCCGATGGCGTATGAGACGATCAAATACGAGGTCGCCGAGCAGATCCTCACGATCACGCTGAACCGGCCGGACAAGCTCAACGCCTTCAACGCCGCCATGCAGCGCGAATTGATCGAGGCGTTCGATGCCGCCGACAAGGACGACAATGTCCGAGCCATCATCGTCACCGGCGCCGGCCGCGGCTTCTGCGCCGGCGCCGATCTCTCCTCCGGCGCCGACACGTTCGATCGCGACGCGCGGCGCGGGCCGGTCAAGCGGCTCGCCGACGGCAGGGTCGATTACAGTGATCCCAACGCGCGCGACGGCGGCGGCCAGCTCGCGCTTCGCATCTTCAAATGCCTGAAACCGGTGATCGCGGCCGTCAACGGAGCCGCCGTCGGCATCGGCGTCACCATGCAGCTCGCTATGGATATCCGCATCGCCTCCGAGGCCGCGCGGTTCGGGTTCGTATTCTCCCAGCGCGGCATCGTGCCGGAAGCCGCCTCGAGCTGGTTTCTGCCGCGCATCGTCGGCATCTCGCAGGCGCTGGAGTGGTGCTACACGGGGCGGGTATTTTCGGCGCAGGAAGCACTCGTCGGCCGTCTCGTCAGCAGGGTGGTGCCGGCGGACGAGCTGTTGGCGACCGCGCGGGCGTTGGCGCGCGAGATCGCCGCAAAAACCGCGCCGGTGTCGATCGCGCTGATCCGCCAGATGATGTGGCGCATGCTGGGCGCCGACGATCCGATGGAGGCGCACAAGGTCGATAGCCGCGGCATTTATGCCCGCGGCCGCTCGGAGGATGTCAGGGAAGGCGTGGTGTCGTTCCTGGAAAAGCGCCCGGCGCAATTCAAGAACAAGGTGTCCGCCGACATGCCGGATTATTTTCCATGGTGGGAAGAGCGGGAGTATGAGTGACGATCATTCCATCATCAGCGCGACCCGCCCGATCGCCTTGCGATCGATCAGAAGCCGCATCGCGCGGGCGTAATCGTCCAGCGGCAGACGGTGCGAGACGTGGGGCCGGATTTTTCCGGCCTCCGCCCATTCCACCAGCTTGCGCAGCCGCGCTTCACCGAGCGCCGGATTCCTCCGCACGGCCTCGCCGGCGCGCACGCCCAGCACACTTGCGCCCTTGAGCAGCAACAGATTGGTGCGGGCAAGGCCGATTCCGCCGGTGAAGCCGATAACGAGAAGCCGCGCGCCCCAGGCGATGCAGCGCAGGCTGTTCTCAAAGATCTCGCCGCCGACGGGATCGTAGACCACATCGACGCCGCGGCCATCGGTGATGCGCTTGACGGCATCGCGGAACGGCTCGCGTTGATAGAGCACCAGATGATCGGCGCCTCTTGCTTTGGCGACGCCAAGCTTTTGCTCCGATGAGGCCGCCGCGATCACGGTGGCGCCGATCAGCTTGCCGATCTCGACCGCGGCCAGCCCAACCCCGCCGCCGGCGCCGTGCACCAGCATGACGTCGCCCACCTGAAGCTGCCCGCGATCGATCAGCGCGTGATAGGCCGTGCCGTGGGCGGCGAGGAAGGTCGCGCCTTCGGCATAGTCAAACACTGTCGGCAGCGGCGTAAGCTGCGCCGCGGAGACGACCGCCTCGTCGCAATAGGCGCCGTGGCGCATCTTGACGATGACCCTGTCGCCCGTCTCCACGCCTTTTACGGCGCCATCGACTTCGACCACATCACCGGCGGCTTCCATGCCCGGCGTAAACGGCAGCTCCGGCTTGAGCTGATATTCGCCGGCCGCCATCAGGATGTCGGGGAAATTGATCCCGGCGGCGCGAATGGCGACGCGCACCTGCCCCGGCGCCAGCGGTACCGACGCAAAGCTTTCCAGCCGCAAGTTCTCAGGCGGTCCGAGTTCGCGGCAGACGACCGCCTTCGGCATCAGGCCGCGCGCTCCTTGGCGCGCGACAAAGCTTCGCGGATCAGCGGCATCCGGTCGTTGCCGAAATACATGTCGGTCTTGTCGAGGAAGATGGTCGGCGATCCGAACCCGCCGCGCGCCATCACTTCATCGGTGTTGGCCTTGAGCTGATCCTTGATGGCCTGCGCCCCGATACCGGCGAAAAATTTTTCGGGGTCGACGCCGACGCGCTTGCAGATTTCGGCCAAAACGGCGTCCTGCGAAATATCCTGGTCGTCGCCCCAATAGCTCTCGAACACCGCGCGTGCGAACGGCAGCATGTCCTTGCCAAGGAAGATGCAGCCGCGCATCGCCTTCACGCTGTTGACGGGAAACACGCTCGGCCGCATCTTGATCGCTAGGCCCGCGGATCGCGCCCAGTCCGCCATGTCCTTTTTCTGGTAGTTCAGCTTCGCCGGCACTGGATTATCCCGCTGCGCATAGACGCTGGGATTGATGCTGTTGAAGATGCCGCCAACCAGGATCGGCCGCCACGAGATCTCCTCGCCGAATTCCTTTGCCAGCGGCTGAATGTTGTGGAAGGCGAGATAAGTCCAGGGACTGGAGCAGTCGAAGAAGAATTCGATCATGGGGCGTTTTCCCTTGTTAGATTTGTGGACCTCATCCTGAGGAGCGCGCCCCCTTCGCGCGCGTCTCGAAGGATGAGTGGCACGTCTGGGGCCTCATGGTTCGAGACGGCGCAAGCGCCTCCTCACCATGAGGGACGAGCAATTATTTCCTTCCCGCCAGCTCCTTTGCCCTCTCGCCGAACATATTTTTTCGCGCCTCCTCATCAAACGGCTCCTTGACGAACTTGCCGATCGCAAGGCCCGCCTGCACCTGCGGCCGGGCGCGAACTTGCGCGTACCAGCGCTTGATGTTCGGATAATCGTCAAGCGTGAAACCCTGCGCCTTATGGGTCATGGTCCAGGGAAAGCAGGCGATGTCGGCGATCGAATAATCGCCGGCGACGTAAGCGGCGGTCTTGCCGAGCTGGGTATCCATCACACGATAAAGCCGCGCCGCCTCGTCGCGGTAGCGCTCGATCGCATAGGGGATTTTCTCCGGCGCATAGAGCGCAAAATGGCCGTGCTGGCCGAGCATCGGACCCAATCCCCCATCTGCCACATCACCCATTGAATGACCTGGGAGCGGCCGCGCATGTCCTGCGGCAGGAAGCGGCCGGTTTTTTCCGCCAGATAAATCAGGATCGCGCCGGTCTCGAATACCGCAAACGGCCCGCCGCCGTCGGCGGGCGCGTGGTCCACGATCGCTGGAATCCGGTTGTTGGGGCTGATCGCGAGAAATTCCGGCTTGAACTGCTCGCCGGCGCGGATGTTGATGGGAACGACCTTGTAGGGAAGGCCCAATTCTTCCAGCATGATCGAGGTTTTCCAGCCGTTCGGCGTCGGCGCATAATGCAGGTCGATCATGGCATTCCCTAGTGAACGATGCCCCCGGGGTCAGCATGGTCCGGGACGACTTTTGTTGTTCTGTACCTCGACCATAAGACATGGCAGACAGGCGCTCAATCATAACAGTCCGGGAGGCTCCTATGCTGTTTCCAACCACCATCGCAGGCTCCTTGCCGAAGCCGGAATGGCTGGCCCAGCCGAACACGCTGTGGGCGCCCTGGAAATCAAAGGGCGACGAGCTCGCCCGCGCCAAGCGCGATGCCACCATGCTGGCGATCAAGCTGCAGGAAGATGCCGGGCTCGATATCGTCACCGAAGGCGAGCAGGCGCGCCAGCATTTCGTGCACGGCTTTCTGGAGAACATCGAGGGCATCGATTTCGCCCACAAGGTCGAGATGGGAATCCGGAAAGATCGCTACAAGGCAATGGTGCCGCAGGTGGTGGCGCCGCTGCGGCTGAAGGGCCGCGTCCATGCCGATGAAGCCCGCATCGCCCGCACCCACACTGCGCGCAAGTTGAAGTTCACCCTGCCCGGCCCCATGACCATCATCGACACCATCGCGGACCGCTATTACGGCGACCGGGTGAAGATGGCGTTTGCCTTTGCCGAGTTGCTCAACCAGGAAGCCAAGGCGCTCGCTGCTGACGGCGTCGACGTGATCCAGTTCGACGAGCCTGCCTTCAACGTCTACATGGACGAGGTCAGCGACTGGGGCATCAAGGCGCTGGAGCGCGCCGCCGAAGGCCTGACCTGCACGACCGCGGTCCACATCTGCTACGGCTATGGCATCAAGGCCAACACCGACTGGAAGCAGACTTTGGGCAATGAGTGGCGCCAGTACGAAGATATCTTTCCGGCGATCGACGACAGCCCGATCCAGCAGGTTGCGATCGAATGCCGCAATTCGAAGGTGCCGCTGGAGCTGCTTTCCCTGCTCAAGGGCAAGGTGGTGCAGGCCGGCGTGATCGACGTTGCCAGCGACACCGTCGAGACCGCCGAGGATGTCGTCAAGGTGATCGACGCGGTCTCGAAATTCGTGCCGAAAAGCAACATCGTCGCGACCACCAATTGCGGCATGGCGCCGATGCGCCGGGAGATCGCCGAAGCCAAGCTGATGGCGCTTGGCGCCGGCGCGAAGCTCGCGCGGCAGCGGTTGGGATGAATTTAACCAGCCGTCTACCCAACTGGCCTCGCCGCGCTCTCGTGCAACGCTGGCCGGTAGCCGGCGCTGAAAGCGCGCAGCGTCGAAGGCGGCGTCAGCAGCATCGCTCCGTCGGGCAATTTTTCCGGCGGCACCGGCATCGGATGCAGCCGCTTCTTGCCATGCTCCAGCCGCTCCCGGTGCAACACGGCGTCGATCTCGGGCGCCAACATGTTCGCGACGCGATTGCCCGTTTCCCATGCCGCGCGAAAGCGGTTGGCATCGTCACGGCGGCAGTAAAAGCAGGGGCGATGCCCCGCCGCGAATGCGGTGGCTTCGTCCAGGAAGAACAGCTCGGTCCAGCTCCGGCCGCCCATCACTTGGCGCCGCCAGCCCCGGAATTCGCAGAGGCAGGTCAGCCACGCCGGGCTCGCCCAGCGCTTGCGCAGCAGGGTCTTGGTGGCGGGATCGTGGATGATGCCGCGGTTGCCCGTGAACATCCCGCGATGCGGCGTCGCGATGATGTCGCCGGTGGGAGTGACGCGGTTTTGCAGGGGCATCGGTTAGTTCGATCGCTCCGCTGCCGTCATTCCGGGGCGATGCGAAGCATCGAGCCCGGAATCTCGAGATTCCGGGTCTGGTGCTAGCGCACCATCCCGGAATGACAGTCTTTTCACGCCGCGCCGTCGCGGATCGGCGGCTGGAACGACAGCGCGGTATCCCAGGGAAAGAAGATCCAGGTGTCCTGCGACACTTCGGTGATGTAAGTATCGACCAGCGGCCGGCCCTGCGGCTTGGCATAGACGGTAGCGAAATGCGCATCCGGCATCATCTGGCGCACCAGCCGCCCGGTTTTGCCGGTATCGACGAGGTCGTCGACGATCAACAATCCCTTGCCGGTGCCGCCGCCAAGCTTGGCGGTATCCGCTGAAATGCCCTTCAACACTTTCAGCTCGCCCTGGCTGGTATGGTCGTAGCTTGCGACACAGACGGTGTCGATGATGCGAACCCCGAGCTCGCGCGCCACGATCGCTGCCGGCACCAGGCCGCCGCGCGTAATGGCGACGACCGCATGAAACGGACCGACCTCGTTCAGCCGCCAGGTCAGCGCCCGGCAATCCCTGTGAAACTGATCCCACGAGACAGGAAAGGCCTTGCCGGCCCGCTCCTGTGCACTTGGTTCCGGAGCTTGCGCCGTCATCATGTTCTCCTGCATTCCTTGGGGCTAACAGTTCCGCTGGAGCGCGATGACTTTTCTTCGAGTCGCCCTCCCGCTCTATCCTTTTGTGTGAGCATGATCTTTTTCGGAAAACCGGTACCCACTTTTCCGGATCATGCTCTAGCGGAGCACGTTCAGTGCCGCCAGCATTTCCTTCACCGCCGCCATCGCGGCATGGAGTTTTTCCGGATCGCGGGAGCGGACCACGAGATTGGTGTTCGGCTTCTTGTCTTCGTCCTGAAACGGATAGCTGCCGATGATGGTGTCGGGATGGGCGTTGGCGATCGCCCGCAAGGGTCCGCCGATGTCGCCCTCCCTGGCATTGGCGCGAACCGATTCCGACAGCATCCGCACGCCCGACTTCAGCTTGGGAGCGACGATGTCCATCATCGCCTGCATGATCGACGGCACGCCGGCCATGACGATGACATTGCCGATCTTGAAGCCCGGCGCGAGGATGGTCGCGCTCTGGATCAGCTCGGCGCCGTCGGGAATCCGCGCCATGCGCAGCCGTGCCTCGTTCAGGTCCTGTGCGCCCCAGCGCTCCTTGAAGCGCCCCACCACTTCCGGGTGATGGTCGATGCCGACGCCGAAGGCCTTGGCGACGCTGTCGGCGGTGATGTCGTCATGGGTCGGCCCGATGCCGCCGGTGGTAAAGACATAGGTATAGCGATGGCGCAGCGCATTGAGTGCAGCGATGATATCGGCCTCGTCGTCCGCAACGACGCGGACCTCCTTCAGGTCGATCCCGATATTGGTCAGGTATTCCGCGATAAACCCAATGTTCTTGTCCTTGGTCCGGCCGGACAGGATCTCGTCGCCGATCACCAGAATGCCCGCCGTGACGATCTCAATCATAACCTGTCCCTCGCGCCTCGCATCGTTCCTCAACTTGCCCCTGACCTTGCTCAAGCAAGGTCTTGAAGTCACGGGGTTTTGCCGCCGAATTAGCCAGCCTGCAGCCACTTTTTCAGGCAGCCTTCGCGACCTCCCGCACCAAATGCCGCGGGAACCTCAAATCGGCGGCGCCCGGTAATGCATATCGCGCTGGCCCGGCCCTTGCTACCATCCCTTTTAGTCATGCACTGTGCGTGCACGACGTTCGAAAGCAGTCAGGTTCTATGGCAGCGGCGTTCGACGAAATGAACGGCCCCGGCGGCGACCTCCGCCAGGCCTATCGCGAACTCTCCCGCTGGCTAAAGGACACGCCGCCGGACGCTCTCGAATATCGCCGCCAGGAAGCCGAACTCCTGTTCAGGCGGATCGGTATCACCTTCGCGGTTTATGGCGATGCCGAAGCCCAGGAACGGCTGATTCCCTTTGACGTGATCCCGCGCATCATCTCGGCAAAGGAATGGGCCCTTCTGGAGAAGGGCCTGAAGCAGCGGGTGCGCGCGCTGAACATGT
>VAZG01000222.1 GCA_005885285.1 Alphaproteobacteria bacterium
GATTCCGCGCCAAACTACAGTGATCATGATCGAGCACGATATGGACACCGCGCTTGACCTTGCGGAGACCGTGACATTGCTCAATTACGGCCGCGTGATTGTCGACGGCGAGCGCGATGCCGTGATTGCGGACGAACGAACGCGTGAGGTCTATCTTGGCACCTGACGCGCTTCATCTGGCGGACGTGCACACTTTCTACGCCGACAGCCACATCTTGCATGGCGTAAGCTTTTCCTTGCAGCCGGGGGCAGTGCTTGCGTTATTGGGGCGCAATGGAGCGGGGAAAACCACCTGCATCTCGACCATCATCGGCTTTCTCAAACCAAGGGATGGTGAGATCCGGTTGTTTGGCGAACCAATTGAAGGCATGAGCCCAGAGCGCATCTCGCAGCTCGGGATCGGTCTCGTTCCGCAAGGACGCCGCATCTTTACCTCGCTGACGGTTCGGGAAAATCTCGTGGTGGCACAGCGTGGCGGCGCAGCCGTCAATCCATGGAATGTCGATCGGATTTACGACATGTTTCCAAGGCTCTCCGAGCGCAATATGCAATTTGCCGGCACGCTCTCCGGCGGCGAACAGCAAATGCTCGCGATCGGACGCGCGTTGATGGGCAATCCGCGAGTGCTGCTGCTGGATGAACCGTCCGAAGGCCTCGCGCCGCTGATCGTGGCAGAGGTCGGGCGCACCATCAAACGCCTGAAAAAGGAGGGACAATCGATCGTGCTCGTCGAACAAAACCGCCAACTCGCGCTCGATGTCGCGGATAGCGCAGTCATCCTCAATACCGGTCGTTGCGTATTTGCCGGAGAAGCAAGCGAGCTTCTACGCAACGAAGACCTGATCACGCAACATCTCGGCGTCTTTCGAGCGCACTAGGCGAACTTACCAATCCTTGAAGCGAGGTCAAAAGATGAAGATTGGCACATGCGGAACTGGAAGAATGGGAGCATCGATCGCGCAACGGCTGATGTCGGTTGGGCATGAAGTCGGGGTCTGGAACCGCAATTCGGCGAAGACAAGGCCGCTGACCGCGGCAGGCGCAAAACTGTTCGCCAGCCCGGCGGAGCTTGTCGACGGCTGTGAAGCCGTGATCGTGATGCTTCTGGATGACGTAGCAAGCGAGGCTGTCTACCGTGGACCAAATGGGATTCTGAAATCCAATCTCGTCGGCAAACTCGTGATCGACATGAGCACGGTACGTCCCGATACGATGCAAAGGGTCGGCGCGGCCGTGGCGCGGCAAGGCGCTGCGTTTGTCGAATGTCCGGTGGGTGGAAGCATTGGCCCCGCGAAGGAAGGCAAGCTGTTCGGTCTTGTCGCGGGCGAGAAGACCGACGTCGAGCGGGCAATGCCCATCTTGCAGCAATTGTGCCGCCGTATCGAACATGTGGGGCGGCTTGGCGCGGGCGCGACGGTCAAACTCGCGGTCAATCTGCCCTTGCTGGTTTACTGGCAAGCGCTCGGCGAAGCCTTGACGATCTGCAAACCGCTTGGTCTTCCCGCCGATCGTCTGATTGATATCCTGTCGGATACCGCGGGCACGCCGACAGCCATGAAAGGACGCGGCGCCGCCATCGCCAAGGTATTGGGTGGGCAACCGCTCGGAGAAACCGCTTTCAGTCTCAGTGCCGCGAAAAAGGATCTGGCGACCGCGCTTCAATTCGCGGACTCGGTCCAAGCACAGCTTCCGGTCGCGGCGGGCGCACTGGCGTGCTTCGAGGAAGCGGAAGCCGCTGGCCTCGGCGATGCTGACGCCACCGCAGTCTCAACCCGCTGGCCGCAACGCCCGCCAAGACAATAGGTCACTAACATGTCCCAATTGACTAGCTCAACAACAGGGCCGCGCCGATGATCGACAGCAAGAACCGCTACGGCCGCACCGCCGCGCGCATCCATGACGCGGACGGCCGCGCGCGACGACCACCGTCGCCAACGATCGATATTCACGCCCATATCGTCGTCCCCGAGGCCGCGGCGCACGCGCAGCCGCATGTCGATGTGAGTCGCATTCCGCTGGCGTATTTTGCCGATGCTGCAAGCAAGGAAATCAACGCACAACAGGAACACGATGTTCGCGAGGTAATGACGGCGATCGACCGCCGCCTGTCCGATCTCGACAGGATGGGTATCGACATCCAAGTCGTCGCTCCTGCCCCGGGCCAATGTTATTACACGATCGATTCCAAAATCGCCGAAACTGCCCATCGCCTCGCCAATGACGGGGTGGCGGAATATTGCTCACGCAAGCCAGACCGGTTCGTCGGGCTCGGTGTCGTCACATTGCAGGAGCCGGAAGTTGCAATCGGTGAGCTCGACTACATCATGAACCGTTTGAAACTGAAGGGCGTGGAGATATTGACCAATGTAGACGGCCAGGAACTGTCCGACCCGAAATTCAGGTCTTTTTTTGCCAAAGCCGAGCAGCTCGGGGCATTCATCATGATGCACCCGAATGGCTTCACCCATGGCGAACGGCTGACCCACTATTATTTCAACAATGTTCTCGGAAACCCGCTGGACACCACGCTTGCGCTTCACAATCTGATCTTCTCGGGAACGCTGGCGCGCTTCCCTGAGCTCAAATTGATGGCCGTGCACGGCGGTGGGTATCTGCCCAGTTATTCCGGCCGGATCGATCACGCTTGGGGCGCGCGGCAGGATTCCCACGCCAATCTGCCGTTACCACCGACGACCTATCTGCGGCAAGTCTATCTCGACACCGTGGTGTTTACCTATCACCAGCTGGCGTATTTGATAGAGGTCTTCGGTCCCGACCGTATCGTAATGGGCACGGACTATCCGTTCGACATGGCCGAATACAATCCGATCGGGCACATCGCAGGTATCAACGGGATGGACGATACCACGTTGGCGCAGATCGCCGGCGGAAACGCCAATCGAATCCTCGGGCTTGATCTCTGACGAACAAGCATGCTCAACGCTTGCTTGCCGCCCTGTATCCGGGCTGCTCGAACGGATGAGAGGTCGAAAAGGCCGGCATCGCGAAGCAACGCTCGGCAAGGTGTGCCACCGCGGGATATGGGCTCAAATCGAGCTTGACATATTCCGCGGTGACGACGTGGCCTGCGATGCAGATGTCCGCGAGGCCGGGCTCCGCACCTAGTGCAAACGGCTCAGGCGGGCGGTGTGACAATAGCCGCTCATACGTCGCAAGTCCCTCCGTCGTCCAATGCTTGCCCCAAGCCTCGATCGCGTGGGCATCGGCGCGAAAAGCCTTCGCGAGATGATTGCGAACGCGCGGCGTCACCAGCGGATGTGCATCCGCAACCGTCATGAGCGCCAATGATCGCGCATAGGCGCGCTCTTTTGCGTCCTGCGGTATCAATCGCGGCCTTGGGTGGATCTCATCGAGATATTCGATGATGGCTAGCGACTGGTACACGGAATGGCCGTCGTGAATGAATGTCGGAACGACCCGCTCGGCATTGACGGTTGCGTATCCCGCTTCGAACTGCTCGCCGGAAAGAATATCGATTGGAATTTCCTCGAATGGCAGGTCCTTCAGCTTTAGCGCGACACGCACGCGGAATGAGGCGATCGACCGCCAGAACCCGTAGATCTGTATGCCCATGGGAAAGCCCTCCATTAAATCCAATATCTGCTCTCGGACCTTACCCAAATGTATCCAGGAAGGATCGGCTTCGACAGCAGCAAGGGCCTGCACCTCGGCAGCGAGACCACAGCGAACCGCCGTCCGGCTAGGGTTGAATTAGACGGAC
>VAZG01000134.1 GCA_005885285.1 Alphaproteobacteria bacterium
TCCCATGATCCGCGCGACCAAGGTTCGTGAGCAGCATCGCTGGAGCGAAGCGCCGGCCGATACCGTCGTGCTCAATTTCGATGACCGGCACCGGCGGCGGATGGCGATGACCGGCACGCGGGGACTTGAGTTTCTGCTTGATCTCGAAAACGCGGTCGCGCTGCGCGGCGGCGACGCCCTGGTGCTCGACGATGATAGGCTGATCGAGGTGGTGGCGGCACCGGAGCCGCTTTTCGAAATCCGCTGCAACGATCCGCATCATCTGATCAGGATCGCCTGGCACCTTGGCAACCGGCATCTGCCGACGCAGATCATCGGCAAGGGCTTGCGCATCCGCCGCGATCACGTCATCGAGGCGATGGTGAAGGGATTGGGGGCGCGCGTCATCGAGATCGAGGCGCCGTTCGATCCC
>VAZG01000135.1 GCA_005885285.1 Alphaproteobacteria bacterium
CATGCTCATGACCACAAGTGAGCCGCATGCCGCGCGGGATCGGAGCGGGATGAGCGAGAGCGAGACGGCGGCGCTCTATCGCCTCCTGACATGGCTCTCGCCATCATTTCCGGTAGGCAGCTTTTCTTATTCCAGCGGCATCGAATGGGCGGTGGAGGCGGGCGATATCACCGAGGTGGCGTCGTTGCGAGAATGGCTTGCATCGATGCTCGCGGATGGACCAGGGTTCTGCGACGGCCTGTTCCTGGCGCAGGTGCACCGCGCGGCGGAGCTCGGCGACGATGCCGGTTTGCGCGACATCGTGGAGCTCGCAGCAGCCTTCGTGCCGTCGCGCGAGCGGCAGCTCGAGACCTCGGCGCAGGGGCGGGCCTTCATCGAAATCGCGCGCAGTGCATGGAGTTGCGACGGCCTTGAAGCGATCATCTCGCGTTGCGAGGGAACAATCGTCTATCCGGTCGCGGTCGGTCTCGTCAGCGCCGCGCATGCGATTCCGCTTGCGCCCACGCTGCAGGCCTTCCTTCACGCGTTGACGTCGAACTGGATATCGGCGGCGACCAGACTCATTCCGCTCGGCCAGACCGATAGCCAGCGCGTACTCGCCTCGCTTGAGCCGGTGGTGTCGGCGACCGCCAGGCGCTGCCTCACCGCGACGCTTGACGATCTCGGCAGTGCGGGCTTTCGTGCCGATCTGGCCAGCATGCATCACGAGACGCAGTACACGAGGTTGTTCCGGTCATGAGCTTATCTCTCCATGGAAAGAGCAACTGAGATGTCAAGTCCCCACGGCCCGCTCCGTATCGGCGTCGGTGGTCCCGTTGGATCGGGAAAAACCGCGCTGATGGATTTGCTGTGCAAGGCGATGCGGCAGCGCTACGACATCGCGGCGATCACCAACGACATCTACACCAAATGGGATGCGGAGTTCCTGGTGCGCTCGGGGTCGTTGACACCGGATCGCATTGCAGGGGTCGAGACCGGCGGCTGCCCGCATACCGCGATCCGCGAGGACGCCTCGATGAATCTCGCAGCGGTTGCGGACATGCGCGCGAAATTCCCCAACCTCGATCTGGTGCTTATTGAATCCGGCGGCGACAATCTCGCCGCTACCTTCTCGCCGGAACTGGCCGATCTCACGATTTATGTCATCGACGTCGCGGCGGGCGACAAGATCCCGTCGAAGGGAGGGCCTGGCATGCCGTTCGTCATGACCAATTTAAAAAAGAGCGAGGGGTTGGAGCGCATCATCAGCTTCATCGAAACCAGGGGCGGCCTCGACCCAACGGCGCCAAGCAGGCTTGGTTAAGGGAAAGCGTTAATATGCTTGTGGCCGGCAAGCCGCGGTCCTGTTGCACAAGAAATTATCGCACGATCAACAGGAACAATACCGCCTGCTTGCGATTATCACTCTTCGGGTTTAGCCGGGATCGTGCTCGTGGTGGGCACATTAAGCTTCGCGACCAAGTTTAGTTGCGCGCCTCAGGTGGCTCCTCCATGATGTGAACCGGTTGGCCCCTCATTCTCTTTTGGCTCGTTGTCGTGCGAGCGGACTTCGGATGCTTCCTTTGTTTTCTCGCCAACCTCTCATGTTCTGAGTGACCGAGTGGTTCGGCTGGGTTTCATCATCGGCTTTATCGCGCTGATCGGAGTTCTGCTCTCCGGTCTTGCGGCCTATCGCGTGCACGATCAGGAACTAACCATCGACGGGATCGCGCTGGCGCGTGCGATCGACGTCCATGCCAGCCTGGTTCAGGACCGCTTGACCGAGCGCGAACTCCTGGCCCGCGTTGCTGCCGGCCTGTTCCGCACCCCTTCGGTGGTCAAGGCCAGCATGCTGGAGCCGCTGCGCTCCTCGATCTATGCGTTCAAGACCGACTTCGTCGTCGCAGGCTGGGTCGCGCGGATCAAGCCGGACGAACTCGACGTCGCGCGCGGCGAGCTCGCGAGCGCCGGATTTTCCGACCCGACGATCCGCAACTACGACGACAAGCCGCTAGACCCGCGCTCGATCGACAAGCCGATCGATGTGCTGATGGACGTCGAGCCGCGCAATTTCGAGACCAGAGACTTTCCGGGACGGGCGCTCGACCAACAGCCGGTGATCGGGCCGATGCTGGCACAGGCCATGGCCGCCGGAAAACCGGTCGCGTCGGACCCGACACCGCTGCTCCGTCCAAACGGGCCGGTCGGTCTGGTTCTGGCCGCGCCCGTGGTGCCGCAAGGCGCCGCCCAGCTCGCCGGGTTCGTTACGTTTTCCTATGAACTGGCGTCGCTGATGCTGACCAACGACGATCTGTCGCTGTTCTCGGTCGTGCTGAAGGACCCGCGCAGCGACGATCGCGAGCTGATCGCCAACGATCAGGGTGTCGTCACGTCGCGCAAGCTTGCGCCGGATAGCCCGCCGCCGTCGGCAACGCGAACCGTAAGCTTCGGAAACCGCGACTGGTCGCTCGGCTATTATGCCAAGACCAACTCGATAAGGCGCGCCGAGCAGACGGCGGCCATCGTCGCGGCAATCGGCCTGTCGCTGACCGGCATCGTCTGCGGCCTGTTCGGCTATGTCGCTTACAACAATTTGCGCCTCAGCCGCGAAATCCAGGTGCGGATCGGCTTCGAGCGCCGGCTGACGGCGGTGATCGACGAGCTCAACCACCGGGTCAAGAACATCCTTGCGGTGATCCAATCGATCGTGACGCGAACCTTGCGTCATGGGTCCGACATCGACGTCGTGCGCGAACTGTTGATCGGCCGGATCCATGCCATGTCGAACGTGGTGTCGTTGCTCAGCGAAAGCCAGTGGCAGGGCGTCAAACTCAGAGGACTGTTCGAAGCACGCGCGATACCGCACGCCGAGCGAATCGCGGTGAGCGGCCCCGACGTCGCGGTCTCAGCGCGCGCGGCCCAGAGTCTCTCGCTCTTGTTCTTCGAGCTGGCGTCGCATTCCGACGAGGGCCTGTCGCTGGTCGGCAAGCATCCCCACATCGTTGCGAATTGGGAAGTGACGGGCGAGGAGCCCGACATGATTTTTCATTTTCGCTGGGAAGAGTTCAACACCAGCGAAGCGACGCGCAGGCCGGACAGCGATTTCGGCGTCATCCTGCTTGACCGTGTCGCGCCGGAAGCGCTCGGCGGCACCTCGAAACGTTATTTTACCGAAGCAAGTTACGTCTACGAGCTCGTCGCTCCGATGCAGACCGTCGTCGACATGAACGAACGCGACCGTACCGAGCAAATCTCAGCACCGGTCCGCTAGAGCCTGATGGCCTCTGTTCGAGCCATCTCCCGATCTCAACCGTTGCCGCCGATCACAGCGCGCACCGTCTCGTCGGGGCCGAAATCCTCGGCGCCCTCGACATAGAGCAGGGCGGCGAGCTTCGACCGCGCGCGGTTGACGCGGCTCTTGATGGTGCCGACGGCGCAGCCGCAGATTGCCGCCGCATCCTCGTAAGAGAACCCGGAGGCGCCGACCAGTATCAGCGCTTCACGCTGGTCCTGGGGTAGTTTGTCGAGCGCGACGCGGAATTCCTCGAACTCCAGATGCGCGTTTTGCGCTGGCTGGGTCTTCAGCGTCTTGGCGTAGTTGCCTTCGGCGTCCTCGACTTCCCGTCGCCGCTTACGATAGTCCGAGCGAAACAGGTTGCGCAGGATCGTGAAGAGCCACGCCGGCAGGTTTGAGCCCGGCTGGAACGAGTCGATATTCGCGAGCGCCCGTAGCAGAGTTTCCTGCACCAGATCGTCTGCCCGGTCGCCATTGCCGCTTAACGAAATGGCAAAGGCGCGCAGGCTGGGTACCGACGCAAGGATGTCGTCCCGAAGCGATTCCGTGAGAGGCATCTACTCCCTCCCGTCTTCAGTTGGTCCCCCGTTACTGCCCACTTGGGATGTGTCCTCCGGCACATCAAGCTTTCGGATCAGTTCCGCGAACCGCTCCGGAACCCCCTGGCGCACGACGTCGTCGTACATCGCCCGGAGCTGGTGGCCGATTCTGGACTGGATTTCGGCGTTGAGGCCGCCCTTTCCGGGGGTCATATTCTTGCTTGCTGGAGACTTTACATCTTTCATGACCTGTTCCACGTTTCCCCGCGTGTTAAGTCTCTGTGGTTTCAAGCGTTATTCTCGATTTCAGAGATGTCGCCGTTGGGGGCTAATTCGAAGTCGGCGGAATGGTTCCAGCGACTTTGGAACATTTCTCGGCCTCGGGCGTAATAAGTCGAACGGGGGACCCTTGGGCCGTCCCCTGAGGATGCATGGCCCTAGACACGGATGGAGTGGGGGATGTCCCGATCACAGCTTGTTGCTGAACATTTGCCGCTGCTGCGGCGCTACGCGCGCGCCCTGACAGGAAGCCAGGCTTCCGGCGACGCCTATGTCGGTGCCATGCTCGAAGCGATGCTGCAGGATCCGTCGGTGCTTGACGAGCGCTACGGACACCGCGCCGGCCTGTTCCGGCTTTTCACTCAGATCTGGAATTCGGTCGCGATCAATGACGATGCGGGCGTCACCACTCTGCCGATGCCGCCCGAGCGCCGGCTTTCCAACATCACACCACTGCCGCGCCAGGCTTTCCTGCTGTTGTCGCTGGAAGGGTTCTCCGAGGAGGAAGTGGGCTTCATTCTCGGCACCGACGTTGCCGAGGCCCGGCGGCTGGCCGATGCGGCGGGACGAGAGATGGCCGCCGAAATCGCGACCGACGTCCTGATCATCGAGGACGAAACCTTCATCGCCATGGACCTCGAAAGCCTGGTGAAAAACCTCGGCCACAACGTGATCGGCGTTGCCCGCACCCATTCGGACGCCGTGGCACTGGCCAAGAACAGAAAGCCCGGCCTTATTCTGGCGGACATTCAGCTCGCCGACGGCTCTTCGGGGCTTGACGCTGTCAACGAACTATTGCGGACCTTCGAGGTGCCGGTGGTGTTCATCACCGCCTACCCCGAACGCTTCCTTACCGGCGAGCGGCCCGAGCCGGCGTTCCTGATCTCAAAGCCGTTCCAGCCGGCGATGGTGTCGGCGGTGGCAAGCCAGGCGCTGTTCTTCCAACGCAACTCACGTAATCGGACACCCAAAGCGCCCGCTGCGTAACGAAGCGGCAGCGGTGTAATCCGAGAACGGGTTGGTCCAATTGATCCGGGGCGCTTTCCGAGGGGCGCGCCGGATTTTTTATGGCCCGGATTTTCTATCGCAGTGAATCGGAAGGTCGGGACATCTCAAAAAAGCTGGGCGCAAAGACAGGGCCGCAAAGAAAAGCAGGGCGCGGCTGGCATCACCACAGCCGCGCCCCACATCGCCGGTCAATGGGGCAGGGGGGAATAACCGGCTGCTGCAATGACTCGCGGCGTCCGGAGTCGTTCCTCCCCCGTTGGATTTTTTTTGCACACGGTTAAGTGATCGCGTTTTCCGCGAACCCGCCGGTTCCGCTCTCGTTGAGTCGCTGACCGCCATGGGGCGGGGAGAGCGGCCATGTCACAGATTTCCACGGCAATTTTTGGTGCGATGGCCGTTTCGTTGACAGTCGGTGCCGTCCAGTTTGCATCCGGTCACGATTTGACCGGAGGTCTTGGCACTAGCCTTGGCACCAGTCTCGGCAATGGGCTTGTTAATACCGGTCTTGTTAATACCGGTCTTGGAACATCTGGCACGGGGGCCGCGGCCACCGCTCCGAGCGGGATCAACCGCGCTGCCAAGGCCGATCGCGCCGCTGCGGCGGTTGCGAGTTCGAGCCCGACGCGAACGATTTCGATCCGGCTCGATAGTCTCGCCGATACATCGGTTGTGATCCGCATCCCGGTGACGGCGGAGTTGCGCAACGCCCCAGCAAGCCCGGCCCTGACCACGCCCGCCGATCGCGAGCTGACGGCTTGCGAGCCTGTGGTCAGCACCCTGACCGAAGTCGCAAAACTGCTGCGGCCCGGCCGCTGCGTGACCTGACCTTAAAAAGAGAGAGCTTATTCCGCCGGCGTCTGATCGGCGGCATGGCTGCGGTTGGCCATCAAGCCCAGCGCCAATCCGCCGACCGCAAGCAACGGGATCAGCTTCTTGATGCCGATGGCGCGCACGATCTGGAGACCGGTTGCCACCACCATCGGGTCGGCGAGCACGGATCGAGCAGCCGATTTGGCGGCAGCTTGCGCACGCAGTTTAAGCTGGCGTTTGCGAACCACATAACTGCCGGCCGCGATCAGCGTGAGCGCGAAGAAGGTGGCGGCGCCGGTGAGGCAGGCTTCGATCGGGCCGTATTTCTCGAGCACCAGGATAAAGCCCGCGGCGCACAGGAATCCGATAGCGACAACCAGGGCGATGGCCGCGGCCGCTGCGAGCGACGTCAGCCGCAGCGCCGCGCCGGTGGTTTGCTTGAAATCATCGACGATGCGCTGAAACATCCCTACGCCTCGATTTGAAGAGGGCATCGACAAATGCCACGGCGGTCCACCAGCGCTGCCATTTACCGAGGAGATCGGATGTTCTTGAGACTGTCATCGCCGCTTCTTTCCGGACATCTTTCGTTCGCGCATGATCTTCTGAAAACCGGTTTCCGCTTTTCTGGATCATCCTCTAGCGGCGCCAGGTCACGCCGATGAGGAAGCCCAGGCCCAGCGCAAGTCCGACGCTGGCGAGCGGCCGCTCCGCGATGGCTTCCTCCAGCGTCTCCTCGATCGAATAGGCGGCATCCTGCGCCGCGTCCATGATCGCGCCGCCGCGTTCTGTCACGTCATCCACGGTCGAATCGACCTGGGCGCGCGCCTGCTTGTAGCCGTGCTTGGCCTGTTTCTTTGCGGTGCCGGCAAAGCTGTTGATGGCGTCGGTCATCTGGCCGGCGAGAGCTGCGATGTCGTTCTTCACGGCCGTTACATCCTTTTCCAGGCGCTCGTAAGCTGGATTGTCCGTGATGTTTCGCATTCCGGCCTCACCATTCGTCACTGACATTGGAAAGCTCCCAAACACTCAAACCTTCGACGAATGAAAAACGTCGCGCTGTAATGGAAGTTCCATCCATCATCCTGGCGGCAACTGCGGCGAATTGACCGGCAACAGATGCTCCTTGAGGATGAGCGCGACGATCAAGAGCGGTGACGACAGGAAGCCACCCATCGGTCCCCACAGCCACGTCCAGAACGCGAGCGCGAGGAATACTGCGAGCGCATTCAGTGCAAGATGCCGGCCGATGATGGTCGGCGTGACGAAATGACCTTCGAGGAAAGCAATTCCGGAAAAGGCCAACGCCGCCATCAAGCCGCCGCTGATCGTCGGCAGGGCGATCACGCCGACCACCACCAGGATCGCGAAAGTAACGATCGGTCCGATGATCGGAATGAAGTTCAAGGTCGCGGCGAGTGCGCCCAGTCCGACCGGGTTGGGCATGTGCGTGATGGCACACACGATGCCGGTCGCAATGCCGACGCCGGTATTGATCATCGTCACCGTGAGCAGATAACTGCCGAGGTGCACCTCGATTTCGTTGAGGATCTTCAGCATTCGCAGCCGCGCATCGCGGTCGGCGAAGTTCATGATCAGCGAACGGCGCAGGTCTTTCCAGCTCGCGATGAACAGCAACAGCGTCGCGAAGAACAGCAGGAATTCGGTGAAGGTCGGCGACAGGAATTCGAGCGTGGGCTGGACCCATTCAAATTTTGGCATCTGAAACGACGTCAGCGTATTGGGTACGCCGACCATGCTCTGCAGCTCCTGCCATAGCGCGAGCGGGCGATCGAACACGTGCAGCTTGTCCTTTAGCCGTGAGGCTAGCTCCGGCAGCTGGGAGCTCCACTCCATCAGCGGAGAGGAGATCACGCCGACGACCAACGCCGCGGCTGCGCCGACGGTGGCGACGATCAGCACCGCGCCCAGCGGGCGCGGTATCCTGTAACGCTCAAGAAAGCTCGCGGCCGGCGACAGCATCGTACCAACCACGAATGCCGTCACGACGGGGAGAAAGAACGCCTTGGCGAGATAGAGCACGGCGACGACGCCAATGATCAAAAGCCCGACTTGCGCAAAGGTTACGGCGTCCGCGCGGCGGATGACCGGCGGCTGCCCGGTTTGGCTGTCCGGTAGCGGCGCGCCGTCGGATGAGTTGGAAGGCGAACGTTCACTGGGAAGCACGCGCACCACACGTCTCTCCGCGACAGGAGCAGATGCGGCATGTGCTGGAATCGCTCCGCGGGTCGATACTCTCGGCCGGTAACTTGCGCACGACATGAAGGTTCCATCGCAGAGACGTGAAGCAGTTCACCGGTCGGAGGGAACCGCGACGGCGGGATCCGCGTTTGCTGGCGCGGAGCGTCATCCGTGATGCGCAGTCGCAATGGGGCCAGCACATGACACAGCCTCGCAGGTCGTCGCGGCGCCTGGTGGTCGGACGATCGGTCAAACGGGCGACATTGGGCGTGACGGCGATGCTGTTCGCAGCAAGCTTGATGCCTTCGGCCCGCGCCGAAGATTTTCTCTCCGCGTTGTTCGGAGCATTCGGAGGTCGCCGCCTCGCGCCACCGCATGTCGTGATGCCCTTTGGCAACGAGGGTTCGCCGCAAAGCGACCCGCGACCGCGCTACGCGGGCCAGGCCTTTTGTGTGCGCAGCTGCGACGGCCGCTACTTCCCGATCTCGGGGCCCGACAACCAGAGCAAGGCGACCTCGTGCAACAATTTTTGCCCGGCAAGCGAGACCAGGCTGGTCTACGGCAGCAGTATCGACGATGCCGCGACCGAAACCGGACAGCCCTATTCCGAACTGCCGAATGCGTTTCGTTTCCGCAACGAGATTGTTGCGGGATGCACCTGCAACGGCAAGGATCAGATCGGCCTTGCGCCGATTTCCATCGAGAAGGATCCGACGCTGCGCAAGGGTGACATTGTCGTCGGGGCGAATGGCCTCGCGGTTCGGAACGGCAGCTCGGCCCGGCACGGCGCGTCACTAAACTTCTCGCCGGCCTCGGATCGGCTGCGCGCCCGCTATCAGCGCGTGCCGGTGGTGGCATCGGAATAAAAAAGGCCGGCTGTGAGCCGGCCATTTGCCGAGAAGATCAGAAAATCAGGCGGCGCGGATCTTGCCGAGGAATTCCGTCACTTGGCTGCCGAGCTGCTGGCTCTGGGTTTCCAGCGTCTTGGAGGCCTCTTTGACGTTCTCCGCGGCGGCCGCTGCGGCATCGGCATCCGCCTTGACGCCGGTGATGTTGTCGGAGACGTTCTTGGTGCCCTGCGACGCATATTGCGTGCTGCGCGTGATCTCCTGCGTCGCCGCACCTTGCTGTTGGACGGCCGCCGCGATCGCGGTCGCGACCTCGTTGACCTCGCCGATGATGCTGCCGATGCCCTTGATGGCGTCGATGGCGTCTCCCGCCACCTTCTGGATGTCGGCGATCTGCTCGGAGATTTCTTCGGTGGCTTTCGCGGTCTGGCTGGCGAGCGATTTGACTTCGGAGGCGACCACCGCAAAGCCTCTGCCCGCCTCGCCGGCGCGGGCGGCCTCGATGGTGGCGTTCAGCGCAAGCAGGTTGGTCTGGGCGGCAATGGTATTGATGAGGCCGACCACTTCGCCGATCCGCCCCGCCGATTTTGCCAGTCCCTGCACGGTGCCGTCGGTCTCGCTGGCCTGGCTGACGGCGCGGCTTGCGATCCCCGCGGCATGTGCGGCCTGTTGGCTGATGTCGTTGATCGAAGCGCTGAGTTCCTCGGAAGCCGAAGCGACGCTCTCGACGCTCATCGAAGCCTCATTCGACGCCTTCTCCGCGACCTCGACACGCTTATTGGTCTGGCGGGAGACGGTTGAAAGACCCGACGAGGTGGTGCGCATCTGGCTGGAAGCGTCGCCCAGTTGCTGGAGCGTCTGGCGCACCATGCCTTCGAACTCGCCGACATAGGCCTCGATCGCTCGCTGGCGCGCCGCAGCGCCGGCGTTGCGTTCACGCTCCTGCGCTTCGATCCTGAGCTTGTCGTTCGCCTGCTGCTTGAAGGTTTCGAGCGCGCCGGCCAGCGCGCCGATCTCGTCGCCGCGATCGGCATAGCCGGTATCGACGGCAAGGTCGCCCGCGGCGACCTTGAGCATGGCGTCGCGCATATTGTGCAGCGGTTTGATGACCCGGCGGGTGACCATCAACATGGCGCCACAGGTCAGGGCAACCGCTGCGATCAGGAACGCCAACTGGAGAAGGAGCGAGCGCAGCGCCAGTGAATGCTGGGCCGCGATGTGCTCCTGGGCGGCTGCAAGCGCGGCGTCCGCGACACCGACGGCGGCGGAAAGGCGCGCGACAGTCAGCGGGCTCCACTGGTTGGCGGTTAGTTCCGGCTTTTCGCCGGCGACGAGCGCGGTCAGGAGACGATCGCGGAGCGCAAGATATTGCGGATCGAAATAGGCGGACTTGTTTGCGTCGATGGCCGCCGAAAGCGCCGCAGGCAGCTTCATCCCCCCCGTCGCTGTTTCCAGCGCCTTCCAGGCGATTTCGATGCCGCCAGCCAGTTTCGTATAAGCTTGTTGGTTCTCCGGCGTCAGCTTGCCGGCAGCGAGCCCGTTCGACACCAGCAGCGATGTCTCACCGGCCGTGTTGCGCAGCAACCAAGCGGTCTGCTTGATCATTAGCAACTGATCGATCGTGGCATCCTGGTGGTTGATCTCGGCGGCGAGGACGCCGGAAATCTTGTCGAGCGTTGCGAGCAGCGCCGTCTCGGTGTCCATGTATTCCTTGCCCAGCGCGGCGCGGCGCGACGCCTTCGGCTTGGCGATCTCCTCCCAGAATTCCTTCTGCTCGGCGACGACCGTCTTGAGCAGGCGATCGAATTCAGGCACGAGGATCTGTTGCTGCGCGAAAGCGATGGAGGGAAGCACCTCGAGCGCGTGACTCATGGCGGGCATTTCCACGTCGCGAAGCCCGCGCAGATATTTGTCCATTTCGCCATCCAGCGGCTGGTCGGAGTTCAACAGCCGGTTGGTCGTCGAGCGGTCGCTGCGAAGGCGATCCATGGCCTTGAACATGTTGGCCGAAGCGTCCGCGACGACCGCCATCCGGTTGGTCAACTGCAGGCGCTCCCAGGAGTCCCAGGCAGTGAGCGAAAAGCCGAGGACAATGCAAAACGCGGTGGTCAGGATCACTGCCTGGAGCAGCGTGGATACGGTGAGACGGTTCAACATGGATGCCCCCCAAAATTCCCGGAGGCCATTTCGCCGAAGAATGGTTAATATTCAGCGAGGTGCGATGCCGAAAAATCAGGGACGTATTGAAAGGGCTCGATTTTTTGCGAAGGTTTGATGGTTCCGCGGCGGGAACCGTGGCCGGCCGTCGGGCGTTGACGAGAGGTTAATGGCGCTTTTGCCGGCTGCTTTGAGGGGGCTCTCCGATGCTGATCAGCGTACTCGTCACCTTTCTCGTCGTTATCCTGGTGCTCTACCTCATCAACATGCTGCCGCTCGACGGCCGCGCCAAGCAGATCTGCCGCGTCATCGTCATCGTGCTCGGCGTGATCTCGCTGCTGAAATACATCGCGGTATTCTGAATTCACACGTCATTCCGGGATGGTGCGAAGGATTAGGCCGGAATCTCGAGATTCTCAGATGTGCAATTGCACATCATAGTTCGATGCTTTGCATCGCCCCGGAATGACGTCCTCAACGAAAAGCCCCGGCCTGAGCCGGGGCTTTTCGTTGAGGACGTCATTTCAGCGTCTTGAACCAGTCGTCCACATCCTTGTGAATCTGATCCTTGGCGAAACCGTAGCGCTGCTGCAGCTTGCCTTCGAGCTGATCGCGGCGGCCTTCGATCACGTTGAGATCGTCGTCGGTGAGCTTGCCCCATTTCTCCTTGGCCTTGCCTCTGAACTCTTTCCAATTGCCTTCGACCCGGTTCCAATCCATTGCCATCTCCTTTTGGTTGGATGGTTTTTCAACGAACGGCTAGATCAGGCGTTCCAGCGGAATCCATCGGCATCGTGACCGCCGCGTTCAGCCAGGTACCAGGTCCCGCAGAGATCGTCATCCGACTATCCATCGGCTCTCGTTACCGTCGCCGGATGGTCAAGGCTCGACAACACAACTGAAAGTTAACCGTAGTGGGCAATAACGTACTCAGATAGGGGAATTTCGGTTCGGCTTTCTGTCTGAGCCGCAGTTAATTTTTGAGGGCGCGCTTGCCATGAAATTTCGTTTAACGATCGCACGCGCGATGGTGTTGTTCGGCCTAGTCACGGCGGCCGGTTTGGCGGCGGTGGTATTCACGGGGATTTATGCCCTGAGTGAAGTCAAGGTGGGCGGGCCCCTTTACGACAAAATCAAGCTCGGCAACGACCTCGTGGCCGATATCCTGCCGCCGCCGGAATACGTGATCGAGTCTTATCTTGAGGCCACGCTTGCTTTGAACAATCCGGCCGAGCTTGCTACCCACCGCGACCGTCTGGCTCAATTGAAAAAGGAATATGACGAGCGCCGTGAATTCTGGTCGAAGTCCAGCCTCGATCCCGCGATCAAGGCGAAGCTCGTCCAGGACTCGCATCGCGAGGTGCAGCGCTTTTGGAGTCTCATCGAGCAGACGTTCTTGCCGGCTCTGGCAAAAGGGGACGCGGCCGTCGTGGCAAAATCCTATTCGGAAATCACCGCGGCCTATCTTGCGCACCGCGCCTTGATTGACGAAATCGTCAAGAGGACCAACGACGACAATGCGGCCACCGAAACCGCGGCAACCCAGCGCGTCGGCACTTTCACGATGATCCTGTGGAGCATCTCCGGCCTGGTCTTTCTGGTTATTGGCGGCGGCCTGTTCGGCGTTGGCTTGGGCGTGATTTCGCCGATGACCCGGATGACCGGCGTGATGGCGCGGCTCGCCGGCGGCAGTCTGGAGGTCGAAATACCGTCACTGAATCGCGCCGATGAAGTCGGCGCCATCGCCCGAGCCGTCCAGGTGTTCAGGGAAAACGCGTTACGCGTTCGGGCGATGGAATCCGAGCAGTCCGGTCTGAAGCTGCAAGCCGAGGAGGAGCGCAAGGCGGCGATGGGCCGCGTCGCCGATGGCTTCGGGCAGGCTATCGGAAAAATCGTCGAGGCTGTTTCGTCGGCATCCTCCGAAATCGAGCTCGCTGCAGGTGGCTTGACCAAAACCGCCGAAGCGAACCATAAGCTCAC
>VAZG01000136.1 GCA_005885285.1 Alphaproteobacteria bacterium
CCACAACCAGTTCGCGTTCTTGCCCAACCCCTCGTTGGGTGCGAACGCGAAACCGACATTGTCGGCGACCTTGGAGTCCTTCGGATTGGTCACCATCGACGCGGCCACCGTGGCGTCGATCCACATCGCGCACTTGCCGGAATTGAACAGCGCGAGGTTCTCGTTGAAGCCGTTGGAGCTCGCGCCGGGAGGACCGGCGGCCTTCATCAGATCGACATAGGTCGACAGCGTCTTCTTCCATTCCGGCGTGTCGAATTGCGGCTGCCACTTTTCGTCAAACCATCGCGCGCCGAACGAGTTGGCCATCGCGGTCAGGAAGGCCATGTTCTCGCCCCAGCCAGCCTTGCCCCGCAGGCAGATGCCGTACACGCCCGCCGACTTGTCGGTCAGCTTCTTTGCCGCATCCACCACGAAGTCCCAGGTCGGCTTCTCCGGCATCGTCAATCCGGCCTTCTGGAACAGGTCGGTGCGATACATCGTCATCGAACTCTCGCCGTAGAACGGTGCGGCATAGAGCTTGCCCGACACTGCCACGGCATCGTGAATCTTGGGGAGCAGATCTCCGACATCGTAGTCGGCCCCGAGATTATCGAGCGGAACGAGCCAGTTCTTCTTGGCCCAGATCGGCACTTCGTAAGTGCCGATGGTCAGGACGTCGAACTGACCGCCCTTGGTCGCGATGTCGGTGGTGACGCGCTGGCGCAGCACGTTCTCTTCGAGCGTCACCCACTTCACGGCGATGTCGGGATTCTTGGCGGTAAAATCGTTCGTCAGCCCCTGCATTTTGATCATGTCACTGTTGTTCACGGTGGCGATCGTCAGCGTCGTCTGTGCGATCGAAGGGGCACACACCAAAAGGCTAGCCGCGCCCAACAGGGCGCCGAGGACGTGCTTCACGGTAACCTCCCAATTTGGCGTTGAGCATATACCCACGCCTTGCAATTATGTTCACACCGACTTGGCAGCTTGTCAAGGATCAGATCAGGCGATCGCGACGTCAGGCTTGCGGCACGGCGATGCGGGCGCGAATCCTTTGCGCCCGCCGCGAAGTCGCGGCGCGAACCAGCCGAAGATGCTCAAGGTGGACGCGTCGGCTACTGTTTCAGGATGATGCTTGCCGTCGCCTCGTCGGTGATCAGCCCGTTGATCAAACGTCCCTTCAACGCCGCCCTTATTGCCGAAACCTTGGCAGGACCGACGGCCGCTCCGATGGTCAGGGCTTCGGCGGGAACCCGCGGTGGAACGCTGGTCAGGCGCGCATTTGTTCCTCCCTTGATGATGCGACCTTGGGCGTCGAACGCCCAGCCGGTCACTTCGCCGACGGCGCCAAGCCGCATCATTTCGAGCAGTTCCTCGCGAGAGACGAAGCCATCAATCAGCACCTGTGCGCGCTGGTCCATTTGCCCGATCCCGACAAGCCGTAGATCGGCTTTGGCCGCGACGGCCCGAACCCTGGCAATTGGATCAATCCGAAGCATCTGCTCGCGCTCGCGCTCGGACGACATCAGAAACGGCAGCGGCATCGGATAGTGGCGCGCCCCGGTCCGGTCCGCTAGCCGTCCAACCGTGTCAAAGAAACTGGCCGAGCCGTCGGCCGAGATATTGCCGACCAGCGAAACAATCTGGTGATTGGGACAATCAATCGGCGAGACGCGCTCGACTGCGGCACGTACGGCCCTGCCCGTGCCCAATGCCACGATCGTGGGCTTCTCGGTTCGCAACGTCGATTCCAGGATGTTGGCGGCCCGCTCCGCAATTCCGGCAGAAGATAGCGGCGCAGCCGGGTCGGTCGGCACGACTTCACAGTAAGCAAGATGGAACAAGTCCTTGAGCCGCGCCGCCAACTGCATGCAAGCCGCAATTGGATGTTCCAAGCGGAAGGTGATCAAACGCTCGGCGAGACACAATGAAACAAGGCGCTGGGCCGAGGCGCGTGACACCTGGAGCATCTTCGCAATCTCGTCCTGGGTATGCCCGGCGATGAAGTAGAGCCAGCCGGCGCGAGCGGCTTCATCAAGGCGCGATTTTTCACCATCAGGCGCGACCATAAAGTTCTTCCGATTCAATCGGCCAAAAATCCGCCATTCGCTCAAAGACCCGGTCAGCCCCTGCCCCGAGGAGGACGGCTTTGCCGTCACGCGATTTATAGTGGCTGCCTCCGACAAATCCCCAAGTTGTCATGCCGGCCGCCTTGGCTGCCGTTACGCCGCTGGCACTGTCCTCGATCACTAGGGTCCGACGTGGATCCGTCTGCATTTTTTCGGCCGCGTATAGGAAGAGATCGGGAGCCGGCTTGCCGCGCTCCACCATTTGCGCGGTATAGAGCTTGCTGCCGAAGTGAGGCGCAAGACCCGTCAGGCACAATGACAACGATACGCGCTCGACATCGCTGGACGAGGCGACGCAGTGCGGGATCTGTAGACGCTCCAGTACCGAGCCTACTCCTTCGATCGGGCGAAGCGCGGAGACGAACGCTGCACGGACGCCTGCCCTCAGCTCGGTGGAAAATCGCTCTGGAATCGAGCGTCCCATTGCCTGATAATGCTCGAGAACTGCGGTGGTGCTTCGTCCGAGGAACAGATCGAGCGCCTGGTCCAGGCCGAGGTTGATACCGTGCGCTGCCAAAACCTCCGACAGGCAGCGGCAACTCAGCACTTCGCTATCGACCAATACGCCGTCGCAGTCGAAGATGATCAGGTCGGGTTCAATCATCACATGTTTCCGCACCCAAATGAGAGCATATGCTCTTCGCATGGGCAATAGCCCAAAATGGAGCCCGGATGGGGAGGAATTAATAGCCAACCGGAATTGTGGTGAGCTAGGCGTGCCCCTCTCTGGACGGTCTTCGCAATGCCGGCAAGATTGGCCGCCGATATGAGCCAGATCGTCAATCGCCAAAAAGAGTTCGTTCAATTCAAGGGAAACTCAGCATGCTGAAATCGATCGATCCAATTCTAAACGCGGACGTCCTTTACGCGTTGCGCGCCATGGGTCACGGCGATGACCTCGTCGTCTGTGACACCAACTTCCCGGCCGACTCGGTTGCCCGTCAGACCGTGTTCGGGCGACTGCTGCGCATCGATAATGTGACCGCTGGCCGGGCTGCGCGCGCTATCCTTTCTGTCCTGCCGCTTGATTCCTTTGTCGACAAACCCGCCTTGCGAATGGAGATCGTCGGCCAGCCCGACGAGATTCCTCCCGTGCAGATCGAGGTGCAGAGTGAGATCGACGCAGTGCAGGGCGGCCCTTCGCCAATGGGCTCGATCGAGCGACTTGCCTTCTATGAACGCGCCAAGAAATCCTATTGCGTGATCCAGACCGGCGAACGGCGCTTCTACGGCTGCTTCGTTTTCAAGAAAGGCGTTATTGCGCCCGACTAGTTCGAGCGGATCGACAAGACCAACCGTGGATTCGTTGACATTGATCAAGGCTGCGGCATAATCCAAAAAGCCTCTGTCACCACCTGTCCGGATTACGCCACCAGGAGCGAGGGATACAGGGCATAAGTCCTCGAACGTCCTACCCAGAATAACGGTGCTCAGGCGACTGAAACTTGGCATCAAAAAAACAGGGAGGTTTCGTGGTGAAACAGCAAGAGCACGATCAGCATCCCACAATGCGACCGAACCGACGCACTGTCCTCAAGGGGGCAGTCAGCGCCGCGGCTTTGGGTTCCACAGGCGGTCTTGCCGGGTTGTCCGAGCATGCGCTGGCGCAGAACAATCTGCGGGCGCAGATTTTACAGTTTCCAGGTGTGGGCAAAGGCGCTCCAACCGACGCCGATTGGCAGAAGGTCGGCGAGCTTTGCCTCGGCCCGACCAAGGCGAACGTTAAGGAGGGCGAATTCAAGGGCGTCGAGCTCTCCTTCATGGGGCTCAACAACCAGAATCTGCACAACCTGCTCTTCCGTGGTTTTCTGAAGCCGTGGGAGGCCTACACCGGCGCGAAAATTTCCTGGATCGACCTTGCTCAGGCCGACTACAACCCGCGACTGCAACAAGCGATCGCGACCGGCACGGTCGATTTCGACGTCCTTGAAATGGGCGCGCCGTTCGAGGGCGATGTGTGCGGCAAGGGCCTTGCGTCGGAGATGCCGGAGTGGGTCAAAAAGCAGATCGATATCGACGACTACGTCGACTACTTAAAGCCGCCGGTCGGAACCTGGAACGACAAGACGTATCGGGTCACGATCGATGGTGACTGCCACAACTTCAATTACAGGACCGACTATTTCTCCGACCCCAATCTGGCCAAGGCCTGGAAGGACGCAGGCAACCAGGGCGAATGGGGCGTGCCGAAGACCTGGCAGCAGGTCCAGATCGTGACCAAGTTCCTCAAAGGCAAGAAAATCAAGGGCCAGAACGCGTTCGGCTACCTCGATGCGCCGAAGCCCTGGGGAGGGTTCGGATTCTATTTCCTCGGCAGCCGCGCCACGGCTTACGCGAAGCACCCGAACGACAAGGCTTGGCTGTTCGATGTGGACACGATGAAGCCGCGCATTAACAATCCGGCCTGGGTTCGCGCTATCCAGGACGTCATCGATGCGCTGCCATCCGAACCAGCCGACCAGCTCAACGCCGATCCGAACACCACCGGCTTCCAGCAATTCCTGGCCGGCATTGGTTCGATGATCCCCTGGTGGGGAGATATCGGCCAAGTGGCCAAAGCGAGCGACACCTCTGTCATCGGCGATCTCGTCGGGTTCGACATCCTGCCCGGATCGGACGAGGTCTACAATTCCAAGACCGGCAAGTGGGAAAAGCTCACGAGCGGTCCAAACCATGCGCCGAACTGTGCCTATCTCGGTTGGGGCATCTACGTCATGGCGAGGGTCGCCAGCGACGAGCGCAAGCACAAGGCGGCGTGGAGCGCCGCAGCGCATCTCGGCGGCAAGGATCTGTCGCTTTGGACCGTGGTCTATCCATCCGGCTTCCAGGTTCACCGGACAAGCCATTCCAACATCGACGAATGGGTGGCGGCGGGCTACGACAAGAAATACATCACAGCCTATCTGAACTCACAGTTCGGCTCCTATAATCACCCGAACCGTGCCGTCGAGCCACGCATTCCGGGCATTTTCCAGTACTACAGTATCGCGGAGGACGAGCTGACCAAGATCTTCGCCGGCCAGTACGACGCGCAGACTGGCGCCAACAACATCGCCACGGCGTGGGAAAAGCTGACGGACCAAATCGGTCGCGAGAAGCAAATCGCGCTCTACAAGGCGTCGCTCGGCGCGTAGGCGGGTCTTCGGCTATCGCCGCTCATGGCGTCAGCCGAGGCTTTCGCGAGCGACCGAGTCAAAATCCAAATCGGCAGAATGCGAATTTGATGCAGAATTCATCACCGGTGGCGGACGACCGGCACCACAAGCTCGCGCCGCACCGCGTCCTTGTCAGCCGGAAGAACGCTGGACGAGCGCTTGTTGTCCTTGCCTCGGCGGGATTCTTGCTCGTGCTCCTCATCCAGATTCTGCACTCGATCGGAGCAACTACCGCTGGCTACACCGATTGGCGTCCGGTCCTCTACGCCTATCTGCTCTGGGCCATCGCATTCGGTATCGGTCAAGTCACAATCCGGGGGGAACGCGGTCAGCGAGCGCTGTTTCTGTTCCCGGCGGTTTTCTTTACCGTTGCGGTGGTGATTTTTCCAACGCTGTTCGGGATCTACATTGCTTCGCTGGATTGGAACCTCTCTTCGTTTGAAGGCCCGCACTTCAACGGCCTCAACAATCTCATCGGATTGTTTCATGACGATTACTACTGGAACGCGCTCCGCAACATGATCTTCTATACGTTGGCGGTGCTTGGCGAGTATGCGATTGCGTTTGGACTTGCTCTATTGCTGAACGCCGAGATACGAGCCCGAAGGCTCTTTCGCGTCGTTTTCCTGCTGCCCCTGATGCTCAGTCCCGTTGCCGTGAGTTGGATGATAGGCAAGTCGCTGATGGAGTACCGCTTTGGCCCGGCGGCCACGCTGGCGCGAGATCTGGGATGGGACAATCCGGCGTTCTTCGCATTCCCTTGGGTCGCACGCTTGAGCATAGAGGCGATGGATGCCTGGGTCTCGATTCCCTTTATCATGATCATGTTGCTCGCGGGGCTGCAGGCGATGTCCAAGGAAGTGCTGGAAGCGGCCAAAGTCGATGGTGCGAGCGGGTGGCAGTCGTTCTGGCACGTTACGTTTCCTCTCATGCTGCCGGTGAGCGTCACTGTCCTCATCATCAGGATCATTTTCAAATTGAAGCTCGCCGACATCGTGATCAACGTGACCGCCGGGGGTCCAGGCGGCGCCACGGACACGGTCTCGAGCTTCATTTACCGCGTGTACCGCGATCGATCGAATGTCGGATACGGCACGGCACTCGCCATGTTCTATCTTCTCTTGATCATCGCCTTCCTGACGGTGTTGCTTCGCCTGTCCAAACGCTGGACACAGAAAGTTGCATAAGAGGGTCAAGCCGGTTGCCGAAGGGAGTTGCGCTATTGGCCATTTTCACCCCCGCATCGCAGCCGGCCCGGAAGCATCACGCGGCGACCCGGGCCACTCGGATCTTGAGCCGTCTGCTGATCTACGGCGCATTGCTGTTTTGGGCCTTTGTCTGCTTGTTTCCGATCTACTGGACAGTCACGACCTCATTCAAGTCGGCGCTCGATGTGACGCAAGGTCACTTGATTCCCTGGCTGGACTTTCAGCCGGATTGGAAGGGCTGGCGCTCAATCGGCCTGTCGCCGGATTCGATTCTAGGAACCTCCACCGCCCGCGCCGAGTTCGTAAGCCGGTTCGAAAACAGCATCATTACGTCGGTTGGCGCGTCTGTCCTGGCGCTCGTGCTCGGATCACTGGCCGCTTACGGGTTGAGCCGCTTCCGATACAGATTCGGTTGGATGCGCAACGACGATATCCTGTTCTTTTTCATGTCGCAGTTGATCTTGCCGCCGGTCGTCCTGGCCTTGCCGTTCCTGGTTCTCTACAAGGCGCTGGCGCTGCTTGACACTAGGTTGGGCCTGATCCTGCTCTACACCTTGACGGTGCTGCCGATCGTTATCTGGATCATGCGCGATCAATTCAACTCGATCCCGGTCGAACTCGACGAAGCCGCCTTCGTGGACGGGCTGTCGATTTGGGGCGCATTCATTCGTATCGTGTTGCCGCTCGCTGTGCCCGGAATGGTGGCCGCATTCATCCTCTCGCTTGTATTGTGCTGGAACGAGTACTTCTTCGCGGCACTGCTGACGAGCACGGATGCCAAAACCCTGCCCGTCATGGTGGCTAGCCAAACCGGCTCGCAAGGCATCAACTGGTGGTCCATGGCGGCGCTATCGACTGCGGCGATCGCTCCGCTCGTGATTGTCGGAATTTTGCTGGAGCGCTACATTGTCAGTGGTTTGACTACGGGCGCGGGCAAGTAGCCAATGAGGGGCATTAACACCCGCAAGCGTATCTCCAATCTGTTCCTTTCGGCCAGTTGCTATTTCGGTTTATTCTGAATACGGCGCGTCAGCGCGGCGATAAGCGCTGTCAGGCCAAACGCCCAAGGTTCGCAAGCCCCGCTCGGGCGCATGCGATTAGTCAACCGGCCAAGTTTGGACGTAGCGACAGTGACCAAGTCGCCTTCCACGTGGGTGAACCCCTGCCCCTTCGCTGCACGGTCCTGGATTGGTGCGAACATCGTGCCGAGGAACAACACGAAACCATCCGGATATTGATGGTTCTCGTTGATCGTTTGCGCGACGATGTCGACGGGGTCGCGGCTGATCTGGGTCAGCGAGGATGCGCCGTGCAGCACGAAACCTTCCGGCCCCTTGACCTCCAGCGAGATCTCCATCGTCCGCACGTCATCAAGCCCAAAGCCGGCATCGAAGAAGCGCACGAACGGCCCGATAGCACAGGACGCGTTGTTGTCCTTGGCCTTGGATAGCAGCAGCGCCGAGCGTCCTTCGAAGTCGCGCAGGTTGACATCGTTGCCAAGGCTGGCGCCAACAATGCGACCATCGCTTGCCACCACAAGTACCACCTCCGGCTCCGGATTGTTCCAAACCGATTTCGGATGCAGACCGGCATCCGTACATGTGCCCACCGCGGACAGCACCGGAGCCTTGGTGAACACCTCGGCGTCCGGCCCGATTCCCACTTCAAGGTACTGGCTCCAGGCGTTCTGAGCGACCAGCACGTCCTTCACATGCTGCGCTTCGGCCGAACCTGGCTTCAGTCGGGACAAGTCAGTGCCGACAATTCGCGTCACCTCGGCCCGGATTGCCGTCGCCGAATCCGGATTGCCGCGCGCTCGCTCCTCGATCACCCTTTCCAGCATCGACACTGCGAACGTGACTCCGGCGGCCTTGATCACCTGTAGATCGATCGGCGCGAGCAGCCATGGCTTGGTCGGATCGCGGTTTTCCGGTGGCGTGTTGGTCAACAGATCCTGCAGCACGCCCACCCGCTCGCCACGCGCGGCGCGCAGAGCGCCGGCCGGATCGGCCGCCCCAGCAAGCTGGCTTGCGGTAGGGAAATTGTCGGTGATGTCGAACACGCCGTCGTTGCGGATCGCCACCACTGAGGGGCTGGCGAGATCGGGGCGCCAGATGCGTCCCATCAGGGCGGCGGCGGCGAAATCGTCCGGCAGAATGAATGTGGCGTCCGTTACGATGGGCATTGTGGTAGTCTCCGCGGAGTAGCGTCTGGATGGTTCGCATCGATCCGAGCGACGTCGCCACTATGGCCCATAGCCGCCGGCATCCATAACAGATCGGCCGAGAGGACCGGGTCAACCGTCTTCAACACGTTCGCCGTCCTCGGCTTGAAAGATAGATGCGCGCCGCGTTGCCGCCGAAGATATCTGCCTTTTCGTCCGGAGACTGGTCAGCCAGCAAGGTCTTAGCGGCGGCGAACCATTTTGCATAACCGCCCGCCAGGTTGATCACCGGCCAGTCACTTCCCCACAGCAAGCGTTGTGGTCCGAAGCACGCAAGGACATGATCCGCCGCTTGGCGCAGATCCGCTATCCGCCAGTCCGGCACGGCCTCGGTCGCTAGTCCCGACAGTTTGCAGAAGACGTTGGAGCGTTCAGCAAGTAGGGCGATATCGCGTTGCCAAATCGCGATCTCGCCGGTCGCGAGCTGCGGCTTGCCGCAATGATCCAGCACGAATTTCAGATCGGGATGGCTGTCGATCACTCGCAATAGTCTCGGCAGGTGGCGCGGCAGCACTAGCGCGTCGAATACCAAACCGTTTCGGGCCATCGCCGTCAGCAGTGGTGCCAAAGCCGGACGCAGCAGCCAATCGTCATCGGCGATATCCTGGACCATCGGCCGCAGACCTACCAGAAGTTTCCGCCCTGCCAGCGCTTCGATGCGCGCCAAGCTGTCGGCTGTGTCAAAATCCGTCCAGCCGACCACCCCCAGCACCAGATCGGCGTTTTCCGCGATATCGAGCAGAAACATGGTCTCCGCCTCCGTCGGCGCAGCCTGCACCAGAATCGTCCCCTCGATGTCGGCTGCGGAGAGGTGCGGCGCCAAGTCCGACAGACAAAAGTCTCGATAGATGGGCGCTAGATCGGGCGTAAGCCAACCATAGTCGCCCCGCGAGAGAGTCCAGAGATGGTGGTGTGCATCGATCCGCATCAGCCGGGCACCGATGACGGAACGGGCGCATCTGTATCGATCAGATGCTCAGCTTTCAGATCGGTCCAAAGCGCTGACGGCACCTTGCTCGAAAGTGCAGCCACACCTTGGCCAGAATCTCCGGCGGTGCGTCCTGATAATTGTATTTGGCGCCACTCACCGCCCCGGTCGCCAAAATACCGGAATTGAAGACGCCACCGAGCATCACGCCAATGCCCTGTTGCTGCGCAAGCGGCAGGAAATGTTCAAGCGCGGGCTGCTCGAGCAGCGAATAGCGCCCGGCGAGCAGCATGGTATCGAACGATCCGGCTTGCGCGAAACGCACGCACATCTCGGCCTCATTCACGCCGATCCCGATACCCGCGACCACGCCTTCTCCGCGAAGCCGGTCGAGCGCTACATAGGCGCCAGCCATCGCTTCGCGAAACCGGTCCTCGATTGCATCGGCGCCGTGGGTCCAGACATCGACGTCATGAATCAGCAACAGGTCCAGCCTGTCGGTACCAAGCCGCAACAGCGATTGTTCCACCGAACGCATCGTGCCGTCATAGGAATAGTCGACCACTGCCTGGTGCGGCTGCCCACCGACAAAGCCGGAGCCGTCGCCTCGCCCGTGAAACGGGTCCATCCAGCGACCCACCTTGGTGCAGACCACAATGTCCTGGCGCGGCACGCGCCTGATTGCTGTCCCGCAACGATGTTCAGACAGGCCATGCCCATAGAGCGGGGAAGTGTCGAGCAGATTGATGCCCAGTTCGAACGCCCGCCCCACCGCGGCGACTGCCGTGGCGTCGTCCAGCTTTCGATAGAGATCACCAAGTGGCGCGGTGCCAAAGCCCAGCGCCGAAACCTGAATAGCCGTCCGTCCCAGCAGACGTCTGGGCAGTGCTGACTGCGAAACCATGATGGGATTTCTTTCTTTGCCGTCGTGCTCCAGTCGCGCTGGCCTGTCGTTGAGATTTATGAAGAGCGTATTTCTTTACAGCTACCTGTCAACGAGAGCGCGAGCCAATTTCTTGCGAGGCTCTATTCCTCAAAGAAACCGGGATGCCTGGCGACAAAGGAGTGCAGCTCTCGCGACACGCGATCGAGATGGTTGGCCATTTCGTTCCGTGCTTGATCCGGCTGGCGGGCCGCAATCGCCCGATAGATCGCTTCGTGCTCGCCGAAAGTCCCCTCCGGGCGCCCCGGCTCGGGAAGAAGAGTTCGGCGCACCCTCTCAAGATGGGTCCGGATCGGGTCGAGCACTTCGCCAACCCGTGCGAGGCCCAGACCCTCAGTCATCTGGCAGTGAAACCTGTTGTCGAGTTCGTGGAAGCCTTGCAGGTCTCCGCTTGTGATGGCTGCCCGCTGATAAGCGAGATTCTGACCGAGACCTTCGATCGTGCGATCCGAAAAATTCGCTGCACAAACCGCAACAACCTCCACCTCAAGCGCGCGGCGCATCAACATCCATTGCCTCACATCTTCAAGGCGGATCCTGGCGACATACGAGCCGCGCTGAGGCTCGACCACGACAAGACGTTCGAATGCGAGCCGATTGATCGCAGTCGTTATGGAGAGCCGGGACATTTCGAAAATGGCACACCATTCGTTCTTATCGATCGGGGTCTCGGGAGCGAGTGCGCCGGATACGATGGCCTGCTTGAGCGCAAGGTAAGCCTGATCGACTTTCGACCCTCCGACTCCGCGCCCTAGCGCTGCCACGCTCGCGCCGCCTAACCCGCCGATCGAACGCATCGATGTCACCTTTCCAATGCCTTGCGGATTTCTGATTCTGCCGAAGAGGCTTGACGGACGGCACCTGATATAACTAGCATACCAGATGAACAATGCCAGCCTGGTCTTCGCACCCTCGAAAGGGGTATTCGCGAGGACCTAGGACAGGCCCGCAGGGAAGAAGCCGATGGAGACGCGATCCGATGCTCCCGCAGGGGGCGACGCATGGCGCGCCCAGCCAGACCCCAAGGCGATCGGCATTACCCGGAAGATCCGACGCGGCACGGCGCCTGATCCTGCTGTCCTTGTTACCGAGCATGTCTCCAAGTCTTTCGCCGGCGTGACAGCGCTTCGCGACGTCGACTTCGATCTCAGGCGCGGCGAGGTGCACGCGCTGATGGGCGAGAACGGCGCTGGCAAAAGCACACTGATGAAAATCCTCGCCGGCGTCCATACCAGCTACGAAGGCGTTATTCGCCTCGAGGGCCACCCAGTGTCGTTTGGCGGCGTGCGCGATGCGGAAGCCGCTGGCGTCGCGATCATCCATCAGGAGCTCAATCTGGTTCCCGAATTGAGTGTCGCCGACAACATCTTTCTTGGTCGCGAGCCACTGATCGCCGGCGCGTTCATTGACGGCCGCCGCATGGTCAGGGCGGCGGAGCGCCTGCTGCGGCGGCTCGGCGCCAGCATCGATCCATGCTGCCGCATCGCCGAACTGCGCGTTGGCGAGCAGCAACTGATCGAGATCGCCAAAGCGCTGTCGCTCGATACCCGCATCCTGATTATGGACGAGCCGACGTCGGCGCTGTCGTCATCGGAATGCGAGACGCTGTTCAAGACCGTGCGGCAGCTCGCTGCGGACGGCGTCGCAATTGTCTACACCTCGCACCGCATCGAAGAGGTTCTGGACCTCGCCGATCGGGTGACGGTGCTGCGCGATGGCCGGCGGGTGCTGACCGCTCCAATCGGTGACCTCTCACGCGGAGCGATCATTTCGGCAATGGTCGGCCGTGACATGACCGCGCACCACCGCGGCACGGCCGCGCAAGACGGCGCGGTCGTGCTCAGCGTGCGCAACCTGACGCTCGACACGCTCACGAGCCGCGGATGGCGGCGGGCGCTGCACGGCGTCAGCTTTCAGTTGCGGCAAGGCGAAATCCTCGGCATCGGCGGTCTGCTCGGCTCAGGCCGCAGCGAAATCCTCGAATCGATATTTGGCGTCGCGCGCGGCTGGCGCGGCGGCGAGATTGCCGTCGAGGGCCGCGTCGTCGACATCCAATCCTCAGCTGACGCCTATCGGCTGGGCGTCGCGCTGGTGACCGAAGACCGCAAGGAGCGCGGCCTGCACCTGGGCGAGTCGATCTGCGACAACGTCGCCTTGCCCTCCATCGGCGCCATGTCGCGGTTTGGCTTGCGCGCTTTCGCGCGCGAAAGCGCATTGGCCGACGGTGTGGTCAGGCGCCTTTCGGTGCGCTGCGCGGGCATCGACCAACGGGTCGCGACGCTGTCGGGCGGCAATCAGCAGAAAATCGTGATCGGCAAATGGCTTGCTACCGAACCACGCATCCTGCTCCTGGACGAGCCGACCCGCGGCATCGACGTCGGCGCCAAGCAGGAAATCTATCGGCTGATCTTTGAGCTCGCCGAGCAAGGGCTTGGCATCGTCGTGGTCAGCTCGGAAATGCCCGAACTGCTCCTGCTGTCCGATCGCGTGCTGGTGATGTGCGAGGGGCATCAGACGGGGCTCATTTCGCGCGAGGCCGCCACGCAGGAGGCGGTGATGCGCCTGGCCGCGCCGGGGATGGCGAGCGCGTCATGGGACGCGCTGTCATGAAAGTGCTTCGCGCGGTCTCGCGCACCAAGCTCTATTGGGGCCTGCTGTTGATCTGCCTTATAGGCGCGCTGGCCTCGCCGCATTCGTCGTCGGGCAACAACATCTTCCTGTCCTACGGCAACTTGACCGACGTTCTGCGCCAGGTATCGATCACCGGCTTGGTGGCAACCGGCATGACGATGGTCATCCTGCTCGGCGGCATCGATTTGTCTGTGGGCTCCGTCATGGGCTTTTCAACCATCATCTGCGCGATGCTGCTCACCAAGTCCGGCTGGACCGCCGCGTCGATCATGGGTGTGCCGGCCGCGGTGGCGGTGAGTTTCATGGCCGTGGCGTTTCTCGCGCGATTTGTGTTCAGCGGCCTGGCATCCGGCCACGACGAGACCGCGGGACGGCGTCGCGAGATCGCGCTGGGGCGCTGGCGCGGCATGTGGATCCCGATTCTGCTGGGCCTTGCCGCCGCGGTCGCGGTGGCGTGGTTCACGACAAACCAGGTCCCGACTAAATTCGGTGTTCTCGGCGTGCTACTGGTCGCGCCGTGCGTCGCCCTCGTGCTCGGCGCCGTCAATGGCGTGTTGATCGTCGCCGGACGCTTGCAGCCGTTTATCGCTACGCTGGCTATGATGGTCGGTGCGCTCGGCATTGCCCGTCTGACCGCAGGTCAGGACAACGCGGTGGTGGCGGTCTACACCGGCACTAACGCCACTGAGACGTTCGAAGTCCTGCGCTCGATGCTATGGGGCGTGGTGCCGATGCCGAGTGTCTTCTTCCTGGCGGCGATCATCCTCTTCGGCGCGATCCTGCGCTTCACGGCGTTCGGCCGCTACGCTTACGCCATCGGCGGAAATATCGAGGCGGCCAAATTGTCCGGCATCAAGGTGGTCCAGGTCCAGCTCACGGCCTATCTGCTCTCCGGGTTGCTGGCGGGGATTGCCGGCGTGCTGTTCGTAGCGCAGTATCGACAGGGCAAGCCCGATGCTGGCGCAGGCCTCGAACTCGACGCCATCGCCGCGGTGGTGATCGGCGGCACCAGCCTGATGGGCGGGCGCGGCAGTCTCGCCGGCACTTTCGTCGGGGTGCTGATCTTCGGCCTGCTGTCGGACATTCTTCAGCTTCAGAACATCGACTCCAATGTCCAATTGGTGATGAAGGGATTGATTATCGTCTGCACGGTGCTCGTGCAGGAACAGAATCTCGGTCAGCTCGTGGCGCGATGGCGGTTTGCACGTCGCACGAAAACCAGCGCCGAGGCCGAAACGGCCGAACCCACTCGGCCGCCAAGCGCTGCAAAAGCGCAATTTGCAAGGGAGCATCTCGATGAAGCGTCGTGAATTCTTGAAATTGTCGGCCACCATGGCCGGCGCCGCTGTGACGATCTACATGCCGTCCGCATGGAGGCCAGCCAAGGCAGCGGCCAAGTGGAAGGTCGGGTTCAGCCAATGCACCACTCTGGAACCCTGGCGCGTGCAGTTCAACAAGGACATCCAGGCCGAAGCGAAGAAATATCCCGACGTCGACCTCGTCATTACCGATGGCCAGGACAAGACCGAAAAGCAGGTCGCCGACTGCGAGAACCTGATAGTGCAGCAGGTCAACGTGCTCTTGGTCTCGCCGAAGGAATCGGCAGGACTGACGGGCGTGGTCGAGAAAGCCCTTGATGCCAAGATCCCGGTGATCGTGCTCGACCGCAATGTCGACACCAAGCGGATCACCCAGTTCATCGGCGGCGACAATCTGGCGATCGGTCGCGCCGCTGGCGAATACGCAGTGAAATTGCTCGGCGGCGCGGGCAAGGCACAGGGCAATGTCGTCGAAATCTGGGGCGGCATGGGGACCCAGCCGGCCCACGACCGGCACGATGGCTTCCATGCCTTTACGGATAAGGAGCCCGGTATCAAATATCTGCTCAACAATCAGTCGGGCGACTGGAAGCAAGATCAAGCCTACAACATCATGACCACGGCGCTACGCAACAACGAAAAGATCGACCTGATCTATGGCCACAACGATCCCATGGCCTACGGCGCCTATCTCGCCGCCAAGGATGCCGGGCGCGACAAGGACATCAAGTTCATCCTCGGCATCGACGGCCTGCCGGATGAGGGCGTCACCTGGGTCAGCAAAGGACAACTCACCGCGACCTTCCTCTATGCGACGCCCGGCGCCGAAGGCTTAAGACAGGCCGTCAAACTCCTGCGCGGGGAAAAGCTAGAGCCGGTCATTACCCTGCCGACCATGCTGATCACCAAGGACAACGCCTCGGACATCCTGAAGAAGAACGGCCTGCTCTGAGCTTTGCGCGGCGATGGGCTGATCAACAGTGCCGGCGACCTCGTCGGCGCTGTTGGTCCCTATTTTTTTCGGGATCGTCAGGACCGGCAAGGAAGAAAACCGACGCGGAACTCGAAGATATGATCCTTCAACGCCTGGTGATTGGAGGCGTGTTCGTGTCGGTACGTAAAGATCCTATCCTCGGCCGGCGTCCGACCGTCGTTACCGCGGAACACAACAATGATGCGCAAGAACTTGCTGACCAGATCGCCGCCGAACTGCGCAAAAAGTTCACTCTGAAGGATTGATGGTGCGCGCCACGTTCAGGACACTAGAGATCGTTGACACGCTGCACGCCGGCCGCGGCCATCCCGGCCCAGGCGGCATCGAGCGAACCTGACCGATCAATGGCCCGGCATCCCGCCTCGACAAGCACGGCGTCAAAGCCGATCCTGCGCGCGTCCACGGCAGAGTAATAGACGCAGTAGTCGGTTGCGAGCCCAGCAAGGAAGATTCTGCGCAAACCGCGTTCGCGCAAATAACCGGCCAGGCCTGTGGGAGTGCGCCGGTCGTTTTCATAAAAAGCGGAATAGGAATCGATTTCGGGGCGAAAACCCTTGCGGATCACCATTTCCGCCCGTGTGGTCTCCAATTGCGGATGGAATGTCGCGCCTCGCGTGCCTTGGACACAATGATCGGGCCACAGCGTCTGCTGGCCATAGGGCATGTCGATCGTTTCAAACGGTCGCGCGCCAGGATGCGACGCGGCAAAGGACCCGTGGCCCTTCGGGTGCCAGTCCTGCGTTAGTGCGACATGATCGAAGCGGTCGATGAGGCGATTGATGATCGGCACCACGGCGTCGCCATTGGCAACCGCAAGCGCGCCCCCGGGACAGAAATCGTTCTGCACGTCGACAATCAGCAGCAAATCATCGTTGCCCGGCTGAATCTGCATTTTGAACCTGCCTGTGCCGACTGCGAGACCTTAGCCCAACGCAAGGACGCGGCCAGCAAGGAAATGCCGAGCCGCGTGCCGGCCTGATGGCTGGGAGTTCGCCGCACCGATCGAACGGCTTGAGACCCATTCGACGAAATGCGCTCTTTGGTTAGGGGCGGCTTCCGACCGTTTTACCGGCTGTCAAGTCCTGGGCCATCTCGAGGTGGTGCCGCAGGGTTGGAAGGGTCTTGTCGACCCAATCCTTCAGCTTCGCATTGTCACCACCCTTGGCGTAGCGCTCGAATAATGACACGGCGTCCTTATGACCACTCAGTTGATCGCTGTCATAACGTGAACTGAAGTCGGCGCCGTTGAGCGATTTCAGCTTGTCGAGCTCGTTTTGTTTCGAGCTATCCAGCGCGCTGGGCAACTGCACCTTCACCTCGCCGGTGGAAACCATCGACTTCAAATCGCCAGTCGTCTTTTGGTGATCCTTGATCATGGTGGCAGCAAACGTCTTCTCCGGTGCATTGCCGCGCTCCTGCGCCATCTGACTGGACTGGATTTCAAACATGTCGCTGATGGCTGCCTCCTTCACGAAATCCTCGGTCGTAGGCGTGATGCCGAGGGTGGAATTCACGCCGGTCTTTTCTCCAACGGATTGGGCCATTGCCGGCGTCGCCAGAAGGGCGAGCCCGAGGCCAGAAGCGAGAATCTTCATTGCCGGATCCTTTCCTGTTTCGGTAAAGCATCCCAGTCAATCAAGGATGGTCTCGATCGTTCCTCGCCTGTCCAGGGCGTTTCTAGACAAGCCAAATGCTCGGCGCGAGCGAGCGCGAACGGCCTAGATTGCAACTTTTCTGTGATCTCCGGGATCCAAATGCCTGCCCGTAGCCAATCCAAAGGCGACCTTGATATTGCTGGCAAGATTGCCGGGGGCATCCCAGTACTCGGCTTCTTCCGGCGTGACCGCGATAACGCGAATATTCGGATCTTCAGGGCTTTCCCACCACACTCTTGCAGGGATCGACCAGAGTTCCCTGATCTTCTTCCGATCTGAACTAATTGCGGCCGATCCGGATATTGAGACGTATTTTTGTCCCCGGGGGTCGGCGAATGCGAGGCACACTTTGGGAAACTTGCGAATCTCATCATGCTTGTGAGCACGCACGTCGGAGAGCAAATAGATCATTCCTTCTTCGGGTCGGGCAAAAGCACCCATTGGCCGGGAACGAAGCTTGGTGCCGGTCAAGGTGGACAGCATGCAGTAAGAAATCGATTCAACCAGCTTCCAAACGTGTTCCACGTCGCCGTTTGCCATGGGAGCCGGACCTGCGGGCTGTTTTTCCGCGTAACGACAAAGCTTGGCTTTCGTTCCCGACGAACTCAGCCGAAATCACAGCTTTCAGCCGGCGTCCGCGGAATGGCTCCGAACCTTGGCGGCGCTCATCGATTTAACCATATAGCGATGGCAAGGTGGCGTCGGACCCCGATGCCCCGCACTCGCTATTTTTAGCCGGTGCCCGTCGTAAATTTTCCGGTACTTGCGTGCGCTTTGCAAATGATCCGCATCGCCTTGGAACAACTGTCGTGTCGCCGCCAATTGAAACTGAACTAAAGCTTGAGCTTCCTCCCTCCGAACTAACGAGGTTGGACAAGCTTGCCCCCCTCCGCCACGCCAATGCCGCGAAGCGGGCGACGCAAGTCTCGGTCTATTTCGACACCGACAAGTTTGCGTTGCGGAAAAGCGGCGTGATGCTCCGCGTCCGACGAATCGGCCGCCGCTACGTTCAAACCATCAAGGCGGCGGATGAAGGATTATTCGACCGCAACGAGTGGGAGACCGAGCTCAAAGCCAGCAAACCAGATTTTGCTGCCGCGCAACGCACCGCGCTAGAGCCGTTGCTGACGAAAAAGGTCCGCCGGCAATTGCGGCCGGTATTCGAGACCAAGGTGCGCCGCACGACCTATCCGCTCAAGGTCAAGCAATCCGAGATCGAAGTGACGCTGGATCGCGGCAAGATCGGCACAGCTGACCACTCAAAATCAGTATGCGAGATCGAGATCGAGTCCAAGGGTGGCGACAGGGCCGAACTTTTCAAGCTGGCCCGCACCATCGCGCGCGCCACATCCGCCGAACTTGCCGTCAAGAGCAAGGCGCAGCGCGGATATGAGCTGCTCGACGGCGACGAGAGCGCCGCTATAAAGGCAGAGCCGGTCAAGCTCACACCGGATATCGCGACGGCGGATGCCTTTAGGATGATCGCCGCCTCCTGTGTCAAGCAAGTAATCGCCAACAAGCCAGCATTGCTGTCGGGAAATCCCGACGGCGTCCATCAGATGCGGGTCGGCTTGCGCCGGCTGCGCGCGGCGATTTCCCTGTTTGCCGACATTCTTGAGGGACCAGAGACGAACGAGATCAAGTCGGAACTCAGATGGCTCACGGCGGAGTTAGGTCCGGCCCGCGAATTCGAGGTCTTTGTCAAACGCGTGGTTGAGCCGGCAAGGCGTCATCACGCGCGGCTGATGGGAATGCGACGCTTGTCTGATGATTTGGCGGAGCAGCGGCGGTCTTCTGAGGAGCGAGCCCGCAATGCGGTCCAGTCAGAACGGTTTCGTCAGTTGTCGCTGAGGCTGGCGACGTGGCTGGAAATAGGCGACTGGCGTCATCCGCGCACCGACCTGTTGCGTGAACGCGGAGATACGCCGGTCGCAATATCTGCCGCCGAGCAATTAAGGCGCCGGTCGAAGAAAATAAGGAAGCGGGGCCGGCTGCTCGCGAAACTCGATCAACGCGGGCGACACCGGCTGCGCATTCGGGCAAAAAAATTGCGCTATGCGGCCGAATTCTTCGAAACCGTGTTCCCCAGCAAGAAGTCGTCAAAGCGACGCACAGCATTTCTTTCGGCGCTTGAGGATATGCAGGACTGTCTAGGTGACCTCAACGATATCGCCGTGCATGAAAACTTGACGGCCGACATCGCGACCAACCCCGCGCCGAACAAGCGTGCCAACGACCTCCCCCGACGGGCGTTCGCGGCGGGAGTTTTGATAGGCCGCGAAGATGCCCGCTTTCACTCTATTCTCGCCGCCGCCGTGACGTCCTTTAAGACTTTCACGAAAGCCAAGCCGTTCTGGAAATAGGCCGGACGTCCGGCTGGTTCGGGGCGATCGTTGTCCTGCCGTAGTCGGTAGGACAACCGAAGTTCACAATGATGACCGTCATCGACGTGCCGTTCCCTTCAGAAAGGAAAGGCCGCTAACGGTCAAACGATCTTCGCTGGTCTCGCCGTCGGCAACCAACCCCTCAAGGTGAGTTTCGAGCTCTGGAAGCCTTCGTTCGAAGTCGTCCGCGATCCCCATCAGGTCGCAGGTGATTTTGATGCGCTCGATCGGCTTCTCGAAGAGATTAATTTGCGTGTGCATGCCCGTGACCTCAATGCTGCGAAACGATCCTCCCGATTGCGAACAACACTTCCAGCGATTAGTACGCGAGCGAATCAGGCCGAAGCTGAAACTGGACCACCAGCGGGCTCGACTGTGTGGCGTCGGTGTTGCCCGGAGCGCCGGGAGCCGGTGCGTCGATGCCTTCGATGTGAACGGGTGTGCGGTTGCCTGACGTCACCCACAGCGCCCTTCCCTTCCAGCCGGCGCCCGGATCGTCGATCCGGCCATCGATGTTCTTGGCATAGAAACCCATCGGATAGGGAACGCGCAGTTCGACGATGCGGCCGCCAACCAGTGCGTGCAGCGAATCCGACTGGTTGCCGGTGGCAATCGGCGTATTGGCGCCGAGCCCGAGGATGTCGTGCTGGTCGACCCAGAGATAATACGGACTTTCCGCGGCACCCGAATCGCCGGCAAAGCCTGGCCCGGGAAGCGGGTAGAACGTCCATCCTTCGGGGCACTTCTCACCGCGCTCGGCGCCTGGCCCGTTGAGCGGGCCTGAGCATTTTCGGCGGTCGAAGCTCGCGATATGTCCGCTGTCGAGCGGCACCCAAACCACACCGTTGCGATCGACGTCCATGCCGCGAATTCCGTATCCCGGCATCGGCACCTTGTAGATTTCCGCAAGTGCCGTATCCGGCGGGTTCGGTCCGGGGCTGACGCGGATGACGTAGCCGGGGTGCGGCAGGCTCGATCCCCAGATCGAACCGTCGGATGGACTAAAGGAGATCCCATAAAGCGCAAAGGGAATGCGTGTGTCCTTGTCCCGATCCAGCGGGCCACCGGGCTCGTTATAGCCTTCGTCGCGCCTGCCGTTGCCGTTGGTGTCGACAATAAGAGCGGTCCAGCCTTGGGATGCCGCAGCATCGCCGGTCTGTCGATACTTGTTGGTGTTGACCCAGCCGACGACGGCGAGCTTGCCTTGCGTGTTGGTGGAAAACCACAGCGTGTTGTCGGCGTCTTCAGCCAAGTTCAGGTGTTGCGTGCCGAAGCAGGTATCGATGAACGAGAATTTTTTGCTAGTGGGATCATAGACCGTGACCTGCCGCGCGTTCTGGAAAAATCCTTCGTGCTTCTCCTCGAGCGGATAGAGCTGCGCCGAGCGCAGCGGCGAATCCTTGCGGCAATAGGCCGGAATATCGTTCGGTGGCCGGGTCTGCGCCGCGAAATAAATTCTGCCGTCCTGATCCATCACCAGCGAATGCGCATTGACCTGGCTATCCCACACCTGCTCACTGCCGAAATAGGGCGACGGCGCAAACACCGGGTTGGCCTGCGCTGAACTCGGCGTCCCCTCGGGATCGCGCACCGGCAGCTTGATGGTGGTCTTTGAATTGTTGATGGCGTCGAGAACCGGGATTTGGTCGGTGCTGAGCTCAGTCGCCCCAAAGATCAATCCATGACCGTTCACGGTCGGACGGCGCTTGTCCGTCGTGACAATATCGTGGAGGTAGTGTTTCGGATCGAGCCAGTCCCTCACAGTGATCACAAGGTTGCGTTCGATACCGACCGGCCGAGGCGGCGTGGCGCCGGGCAGCTCTCCGGCCTTGATCCGATCAGTCCAGTCGGCGAGCGCCGCCAGATGTCCGCCGTCGGGTGTCAGTAATCGCCCCATCGTTCGCACCATGGTGGTGCCGCCCGGACCTGCCTGCAACCGCTGCGCCCAGGCGGCAATTGAGGAATCGAAATGTCCGAGCGCCGGCGGGATGTTGCGCGTCGCGTAATTGCCGAG
>VAZG01000223.1 GCA_005885285.1 Alphaproteobacteria bacterium
TTTTGTTTGCGTGCGAGGCTGCGGGTGCATCGGGCACCCGGCTTTCCCTGCGCCCTCTCTTTTCCGAGGGTTGTCTGCCCAACAACTCGGAGGCTATCTGCGCCGCGAGAGCGCTTGGAGTGCGTCTCCCTCACACCTAAGGCGGCGCGAGGTGACTCGGAGACGCTGTTTGAAATTCGAATCAGAAATTTTGCCCACTTCGAGCGTGGCAGCTCAGCCACCGACTCTTGCAATGAACTCCCCGATTTGCGCGATCGCGCGGTGCGCCTCGGGCGGGACGGGGACGAACAATTGCCAGACGTGCGGCATGCGCGGCCAAATCTCGAGGCGGGTGCGAGGATTGTGCTGGCGTAGTTTCTCCGCCATGCGGATGGCATCGTCCGCCAAGATTTCGTCGCTGCCGACCTGGATCATCACCGGCGGCAGGCCGGCCGGATCGCCGTAGAGTGGCGACGCGTAGGGCGTGCGCGGATCGGCGCCTGCGAGATAATAGCGCGCGAGCTCCGGCAGGTCGTCGGCATTCAACATCGGATCGGCCGCCGCGTTCGATGTCAACGACAGGCCCGTCAATGCCAGATCGGTCCACGGCGACATGGCCACCGCAGCGGCGGGTAGGGGTCTGCCGTCGTCACGCAATTTCAAGAGCACGCAAAGCGCCAGTCCGGCTCCCGCCGAATCTCCCATCACGAACAGCCGGCGCGGATCGGGGGTGTTGTCGAGCAGCCAGTGATAGCCGGCAACCGCGTCCTCGAGCGCCGCCGGGAATGGGTGCTCCGGTGCCAGGCGATATTCGAGCGCCCAAACGCTGGCCTTGGCTGCATCGGCAATCCGCCAGGTAAAATGTCGGTAGTAGGCCGGCGCGCCGGAGACATAGGCGCCGCCGTGCAGATAGAGCACGTGGCGTTCCACCCGCGACGCCTCCGTGGTAACCCGGTGGAACGTGAGCCGGCCGGCATTGACTTTGGTCGTCTGGCTGCGCGCGGGCGGCCGCGGCACAAATTTCTCCGTCGCGCGCATGTCCTTCCGCCAGGTCTCGATGTCGAGATGATGGGTGCCGCGTTTGAGAAAGATGCGAATGCCGAGGCGCAGCAATTCGGCGCGCAGGCTCATGGGCTTTCCTTGGGTTTGCCTTGGGTTTGCCTTGGGTTCGCTTTGGGTTCGCTTTGGGCTCGTCCTCGTTCAGCCCGCCCCGAACGCGGTCGCCTGCGGCATGCGCACGCGGACGCGCTCACCCGACCGTTCATCCACCAGACCGCCATCCTCGATCTGGATGATGCGATCGGCGAATGGAACGACCCGCGGGTCGTGGGTCACGACCAGCACGGCGCTTTGCTGCTCATGCGCGATGGAGGCGAGGATGCGCATGATCGTCCGCCCGTTGTCGCTGTCAAGCGCGGCAGTTGGTTCGTCGGCGAGAACGGCGGAGGGATTGGCGACGATGGCGCGCGCGATCGCGACGCGCTGCTGCTCACCGCCGCTAAGCTCAAGCGGCAGCGCGTTGGTCTTTTGCTCGAGGCCGACCATCTTCAGCGCCTGGCGCGACCTTTCCCTGGCCTTGCGGCGGCGTTCATTGCGGATATCCAGCGCCAACTGCACGTTCTGCACAGCGCTCAGCGTTGGGAACAGGTGATAGGACTGGAACACAAATCCAATATGGTCGCGCCGTATCTTCGCGAGCCCTTCCTTGTCCGCCTGGGAGGTCGGCGCGCCGCACACCATGACCTCGCCTGAACTCGGCGTCAGCATGCATCCGAGGATCAATAGCAGCGTCGTCTTGCCACTGCCGGAGGGTCCCATCAGCAGCGTCAGCTCGCCGCGCCGCAGCGACAGGCCGATGCCGCGCAGCGCCTGCACCTCCCCGGCACCTCGGCCCAGCGTTTTCGTGATCGCTTTGGCTTCGATGACGGGGTCCTTCATCGCATGAACACCGTGGCTGGATCGATGCGCACGACGCGGATGATGGCTCCGATCGCCGAGGCCACGCACATCACGACTGTCAGAACAGCCAGTGCGACCATCAGCCAGGGCGTGATGACGATCGGCAGTGCGGTTTTGGCGGTCATCTGGACGACGGCGGCGCCGAGGCCGGCTGCGATGGCGAACCCGATCACCGCGTTGAGCAGCGCCTGGTAGATGATGACGTTGTAGATGTAGCGGTTGGAAGATCCCATGGCGCGCAGGGTGGCAAATTCGCTCAAGTGATCCTTGGTGCTGGAGTAGAGCGTTTGCGCGACGATCACCGTGCCGACGATCACGCCCAGCAGCGCACCGGCAAACAGCGCCGCGCCGGCCCCAGTGCCGAACAGCCAGAATGAACGGCTGCGGCTGCGGAATTCATCAGGGGTGAGAACCTCGGCGCCACCGGCCTGCGCGCGGATGGCCTGCACGACCTTTTCGCGATCGGCCGCCGGATTGATCCGCACGAGCAGGTTGCTGGCGCGGTCGTTCGGCGTTGCGGTGTAGGTCCGCGCGCTCTTGAAATCCACGAACACGTACGGCGTGGTGGCGAACGAGCGGATGCCGTCGGTGATGGCGACAACGCGGACGTGGTGGCCGCGGATTTCCGCCGTTGATCCGACGCCGGTGACCCCGAGCCGGTCGAAATAGGAACGATCGACGGCGACCGCTCCCCGCTCTGATAGCGCCTGCACGTTGCCGTCGACGACGTTCCATGGTCGCAGGGCACCGTCGCGCAGATCAGTCCCGACGATGAAGACCGGCGTCACCTCGCCGCTCTCCAGCCGCCAATCCGAGAAGCCGATTACCAGCGGGATGGTGGCGGTCACGCCGCTAATCGCGGCGATGCGATCGCGCATTTTCAGGTCAAGCAGCGAGGGATCCTCGAAGCATTTTGCGCCCTTCGGCACCACCCACAGATCCGTCGACGCGTGGTCGATCATGGTAGAAACCATGCGCCCGAATCCGAGAAACAGGCCCATCTGGATCATGACCAGGATGACCGAGAAAACGATGCCGACCAGCGTCGCAATGAGGCGCAGGCGATCGTAGAGCAGGTTGCGAGAGGCGAGCGTCAATGCCAGCGACATCGTGGTGTCCTCTACCGCAGTTGATCCGCGATTGCCCTCTTGCCAGCCAAGTCGGAAAACAACGGAGCGAGCCTTATCCATCCGACGCTCACCGCCCAGCTCATCGCGAGGGCGACAACGAAGACGATGGCGGCTTTTTCGGCGGCGCTGAGACCGGCGCCGAGCAATGCATATTGCGACCACACCACAAATGCGTAATGCAGAAGATAGATGCGATAAGCGTTGGCCGACAAGCTATCGAGCACGCGGTGGCGCGTTCGCATCAGCCGCAGGCAGATCGCGAGCAGCGAGAAGACGCCGGCGGCGCAAGCGAGCGGAAAGGCAAGCGCCGCAG
>VAZG01000137.1 GCA_005885285.1 Alphaproteobacteria bacterium
GGCAAATCGACGCTGATGATGACGATCTTCGGCCGGCCGCGCGCCCGCGCCGGCCAGATCCTGTTCGACGGCAACGACATCACAGGCCGGCCGACGCATGAGATCGCCCGATTGCGCATCGCGCAGTCACCCGAAGGCCGCCGGATTTTCCCGCGCATGAGCGTGGCGGAAAACCTGCAGATGGGCGCGGACGCGACGGATTGCAGCGAGGCCGAGCGTGCCGGCGGCCTTGACCGCGTCTTCACGCTGTTCCCGCGGCTGAAGGAACGCATGGCCCAGCGCGGCGGCACTTTGTCGGGCGGCGAACAACAGATGCTGGCGATCGGACGCGCGCTGATGAGCCGGCCTCGACTGTTGATGCTGGACGAGCCGTCGCTCGGGCTCGCGCCATTGATCGCGCGGCAGATTTTCGACGCCATCCGCACCTTAAACCGGCAGGACGGCCTCACCGTGCTGATCGTCGAGCAGAATGCCAACCACGCGCTTAAGCTTGCCCATCGCGGCTATGTCATGGTCAACGGCCTGATTGCACTCGAAGGAACCGGGGGCGAGCTGCTGCAGCGCCCCGAAATCCGCGCTGCCTATCTCGAAGGCGGCCGGCGGGGGTAGTGTTCCCCGACGCGTAGTGTTCCCGGACGCATCGCGCCGGGGCGCGCAATGGTGCGGCAAGATGCTGCGAATGGACCGTGGATTTGCCTGAAAATTGCCGATGACTTCGCGGCAAAATCAGCCGACAATGGCTGGGAATTTCGACCCGGCTCGCCCGGTACTTATCAAGTGAACAGCCTGCGAGGATCACTCATGAAATCATTCAAGCTCATCGGCCTGGCCCTGGGCGCGTCGTTTGCACTGTCGGCCAGCGCATTCGCGCAGGACATCACCGTCGCGGTGGCCGGCCCCATGACCGGCGGCGAATCGGCCTTCGGCCGGCAGATGAAGAACGGCGCTGAGATGGCGGTCGCCGACCTCAATGCCGGAGGCGGTCTGCTCGGCAAGAAACTGGCGCTCGACGTCGAAGACGATGCCTGCGACCCCAAGCAGGCGCGCTCGGTGGCGGAAAAGATCGGGAGTGCCAAGATCCCGTTCGTGGCCGGCCATTATTGTTCGTCGTCGTCGATCCCGGCTTCTGAAGCCTATGCCGACGGCAACGTCCTGCAGATCACGCCGGCCTCGACCAATCCGCTGTTCACCGAGCGCAAGCTCTGGAACGTGGCGCGGGTTTGCGGCCGCGACGACCAGCAAGGCCTCGTCGCCGCCGAATTCATCGCGAAGTATTACAAAGGCAAGAACGTCGCCATCCTCAACGACAAGACCACTTACGGCAAGGGCCTCGCCGACGAGACCAAGAAGGCGCTCAACAAGGTGGGCTTCACCGAGAAGATGTTCGAATCCTACAACAAGGGCGACAAGGACTTTAACGCCATCGTATCGCGCTTAAAGCGCGATAACATCGATCTGGTCTATGTCGGCGGCTACCATCAGGAATCCGGATTGATCCTGCGCCAGATGCGCGACCAGGGTCTGCAGACCGTTTTGATGGCCGGCGACGCGTTGGCCGACAAGGAGTTCGCTTCGATCACCGGACCCGCCGGCGCAGGCACTCTCTTCACCTTCGGTCCCGACCCACGCAACAAGCCGACCGCGAAAGCGATCGTCGAGCGTTTCAAGGCGAAGAATATCGACCCCGAAGGCTACACGCTTTACACCTATGCGGCGATGCAGGTCTGGTCGCAGGCGGTGAAGAAAGCCGGCACCACCGATCCGAAGAAAGTCATGGATACGATCAAGGGTGGCGGCGCGTGGGATACGGTGATCGGCAAGATCGAAATCGATGCCAAGGGCGACATCAAGCAGATCGACTATGTCGTCTACAAATGGGACGACAAGGGCGGCTACACGGAAATCAATCCCAAGGGCTCTTGAGCAAGTGTTCTTGAACAAGGGTTCTTGAACAAGGGTTCTTCAACAAGATGCAACGAGCGCCCCGGTTCGCCGGGGCGTTTTTTTACGTCGAAGTCGCGCCCGCTCCGACACCATCGCCGGCCGCCTTCTGCAGATCGCGCTGCCGCGCCGCTTCGATGGCGCCCATCAGATCGTTCGGACGGAACGGCTTCTGCAGGCAGACCACGTCTGCCAATTCAGGCGAGTGCGACACGAAGTCGAGCGTCGCCATTCCCGACATGGCGACGACAGCCAGGTTGGGCAGGCGTTCGCGCATCATCGTGATGAGGTCGAAGCCGTTGGCGCCATCGAGAAAGATATCGACGATCGCGGCGTCGAAGCTTCGATCCTCGAACGCCTTCAATGCGGCCGCGGCGTTCGCTGCTTCGACGATTTCGAAACGATGAACCCGCAGCACGATGCCGATCATCGCGCGAACGTCCGCCTCGTCGTCAATTACCAGAATGCGGGGCATCAGGCACTCCCGGACAGGCTTATCGACCACTAGGCGTCAGCCTACCGCGGAAATACCGGATTATTGCGCAAACTCGCGGGCATTATTCGAGTTATCGGTAAAGGGGTGGTTACCCCCTGATATCGGTTCGCTTTGAGGTTCCCGCCAATTAGGTAATATGCAGCGCTCAGGTTGGGGTTTAAACCTGCCGGGGAACCGGCGGAAAAGCCGGGATCAACCAATCGGCGAGAGATGCCAGTGCGATAAATACAGGCATCCAGCCTGTTCGGTGCGACACGTGGCGCAAGATGGCAGTTTGCAGGGAGGGGCAGTGCAGACGGCTAACGAGCGAAACATCTTTCTCTCGACCACGCTGGCCTCCAGCCGTGACCGGAGGGTGGCGCTTGCCGTTGTCGGCGTCTCGGCGGCTCTGTTCGCGTGTGCGGTGCCTTTTGCCACGGTGCCGCTGACGCCCGTTCCGGCGTTCGTTGCGAGCTACCAATCGATGCTCGCACTCAACGATCTTATCACCGCGATCCTGCTGTATTCACAGTTCGGCCTGTTGCGGTCGCGCTCGCTGCTGTTGCTCGCGAGCGGATATCTGTTCACGGCGGTCGCAGCAATCGTCCACCTCATGACCTATCCGGGCGTGTTTGCCCAGGCCGGGCTATTGGGCGCCGGCCCGCAGACGACAGCCTGGCTTTACATGGTCTGGCACGGCGGATTTCCACTTCTCGTGCTCGGCTACGCGCTGCTGAAAGACCGTGACGGCGGCGCCAAGATACGAGGCTCGGTCGGCGGAGCCATCCTGGCAAGCATCATTGCCGTTGGCGTTACGATGTCAGTCATGACCTGGGTCGCGATCGCCAGGCATGAAATTCTCCCGATCATCGTGAGCGGCGGACACTTCAACCCGACTCTGGTTGACGTCGCGTCGGTGGTGGGGTTTCTCGCCATTGCCGCCCCCCTTTTGGTGTTGTGGTTTCGGCGGCCGCATCTCGTCATCGACATTTGGCTCATGGTTGTGCTGTGTGCCTGGCTGTTCGATATCGCGCTGTCGGCGATTTTCAACGCGGCACGATTCGATCTGGGCTTTTATGCCGGCAGGCTGTACGGGGCCTGTGCCGCGAGTTTCGTTTTGGCGGCGTTGCTGGTTCACAACGTCCAGCTACAAGCCCAGTTGGCCCGTCTGCTCGCATTGCTGCGCCGGGAGGCCATCTCCGAACGGGAACGTCACACCGAGCGCGAGCGGCTGTTCTCGGCGGTGGTGGAATCATCGAATGACGCCATCATCACCAAAGCGCTCGACGGCACCATCACCGGCTGGAACCCCGCGGCCGAACGCCTGTTCGGGTATACCGCGGCGGAGGCGATCGGCGCGCGCATCGATATCATCGTCCCGCCCGACCGGCGCGCCGAGGTGCGTGACATCCTCGATCGCATCGCTCGAGGCGAAGCCGTCGAGGATCACGACACCTTGCGGGTGCACAAGGATGGCGCCGAGGTGCATGTGGCGCTTTCCATCTCTCCGATGAGGTCCGTGTCGGGAGAGATTGTCGGAGCCTCCAAGATCGCGCGCGATGTCACCGAAGCCAAGCGAACGCAGCAGGCGCTCAACCAGGAGATCGAGGAGCGGCGTCGCATCTTCGAGACTTCGCAGGATCTCATCCTGGTGACGGACACCAGGGGAAATTTCGTTCAGGTCTCGCCGAGTTCGATGACCATCCTGGGTTATCGGCCTGAAGAGATGATCGGGCACAGTGCGATCGAATTCATCCACCCTGACGACCTCGATTCCACCCGCGAGGAAATGCGCGCGGCGCGGCACGGCCGGCAGATGCGCAACTTCGAGACCCGTTACGTTCGCAAGGACGGCCAGCCGGTGACGCTGACATGGATGGGGACGTGGTCGGAACCGGTGCGGCGGCACTTCTTCGTCGGCCGCGATCTGACCGAAAAGCAGGAGGCGGAGGCGCGGCTGCGGCAGGTCCAGAAGATGGACGCCGTCGGCCAGTTGACCGGCGGCGTCGCGCACGACTTCAACAACATCCTGACGGTCATTACCGGAACCATTGGGATCCTCGGCGAAGCCGTCGCCGATCGCCCCGAGCTCGCCTCGATCGCGAAGCTGATCGACGATGCCGCCGAGCGCGGGGCGCAATTGACCAAGCATCTGCTCGCCTTTGCCCGCAAACAGCCGCTGCAGCCGCGCGAAATCGACGTCAATTCCTTGATGGTGGAAGCCGCAAAATTACTGCACCCGACACTGGGCGAGCAAATCCAGATTTCTCCGCTGCTGGCCGAAGACGCCTGGACGGCGCTGGTCGACCCGAACCAGCTCACCACTGCAGTGCTGAACCTTGCCCTGAACGCGCGGGACGCCATGCCTGACGGCGGCAAGCTCGTGCTGGAGACCCGCAACGTGTACCTGGATGAAGGCTATGCCAGCATGCACAACGAGGTCGCGCCGGGGAATTACGTGATGATTGCCGTGAGCGACACCGGCAGCGGAATTCCGACTGCCAACCTGGATCGGGTCTTCGAGCCTTTCTTCACCACCAAGGAGGTCGGCAGGGGCACCGGGCTTGGCCTTTCCATGGTGTTCGGATTCGTCAAACAGTCAGGCGGCCATATTAAGATCTACAGCGAGGAAGGTCACGGCACGACGGTGAGAATCTACCTGCCGCGGTCGACCGGACTGCACCAGATCGATGCCGAGGCGCCGGCGCTTGCGGATATACAGGGAGGGCACGAGGTGGTGCTTATCGTCGAGGACGACCCGCTGGTGCGCAAATATGTGATCACCCAGATCCGGGGCCTCGGCTACACCACGCTTGACGCTGCCAATGCACGCGAGGCGCTCGATATCATCGACAACAACGAGAGGATCGATCTGCTGTTCACCGACGTGATCATGCCTGGCCCGATGAACGGCCGCCATCTGGTCGATGAGGCGCTGAAGCGACGCCCTGGGCTCAAGACGTTGTTCACGTCGGGCTATACCGAAAACGCGATCGTCCATCACGGCCGGCTCGACTCCGGCGTGCTGTTGCTTGCCAAACCGTATCGCAAATCCGATCTTGCGCGGATGATCAGGCAGGCGCTCTCCTCGGGCGGATCGGCTAATTGAAAAATCTCCTCACCGATATTGCCGGCGTCCGCGTCGGCCACGCCGATGACGCCAAGCTTGCTTCCGGCGTCACCGCAATCATCTTCGACAGACCAGCGGTTGCCGCAATCGATGTACGCGGCGGCGGGCCCGGCACCCGCGAAAGCACCCTGCTCGATCCAGCCAATACCGTGGAAAGCATCGACGCGATTGCGCTCGGCGGTGGCTCGGCATTCGGCCTAGACGCCGCCGGCGGCGTACAGGCCTGGCTGGCCGAACACGGCCGCGGCTTCGCGGTGCGCGGCACGGTGATCCCGATCGTGCCGGGGGCGATCATCTTCGATCTCCTCAACGGCGGCGACAAGTCGTGGGGCCGCTTCGGCCCTTACCGCGATCTTGGCTATGCCGCCGCGGCTGCGGCCGCCACGGAATTCGCGCTCGGCAGCGCGGGCGCCGGCCTTGGCGCCACCACAGCGAATTTCAAGGGTGGCCTTGGTTCGGCTTCGGCGCAGACGCCTGGTGGCGCCAAGGTGGCCGCGATCGCCGTGGTCAACGCGGTCGGCAGCGTGACCGTCGGTGACGGACCGTGGTTCTGGGCTGCACCGTTCGAAGTCGGCGACGAGTATGGCGGGCGCGGGCAGCCAACCTCGTTCACGCCCGACATGCTGAGGATGCGGCTTAAAGGCGCAGCGGACGCCACATCGGTGGAGAACACCACGCTGGCGCTGGTGGTCACCGATGCGGCGCTGAGCAAGGGCCAGGCAAAGCGGCTCGCCATGATCGCGCAGACCGGCATGGCGCGCGCGATCTATCCCGTGCATGCGCCGCTCGATGGCGATGTGGTATTTGCCGCGGCAACCGGCGAAAAGGCGGTCGATCCGCTCGCCGGCCTCACCGAACTCGGCATGGTCGCGGCCAATGTGACGGCGCGCGCGATTGCGCGCGGCGTGTATGCCGCGACCGCACTGCCCTTCCCCGGCGCGGTGCCCTCGTGGCAGGATCGCTTTGGCTAGGGCATGATCGCGAAAGTGATCAGTCCTGCGTCAGGCAGCGATCGAAAGCGATGCGGTGGCCGATTGTGACAGCGCCTGGGCCTCGCGCTGGATCAGCTGTTCGATCAAGTTGTAGGACGATGTCGCGGCGCTTGAAGCCGCATGCGCCGCAGGCGTCGTCAGTGTCACCTTCGAGCCGTCGGCATAGGTGATCGAGGTCGTGGTCGAACCGTCGCTATTGGTGACCGCATTGCTGGATGCGTCGGAAAGGGCCTGCGAGAGCGCATCGGTATTTGATCCGCTTGCATCGATGCCGCCGGCATCACGCGAGCCGCCCGCATGGTGATGGTGACCGCCGTGGCCTGCCCCCTTCAGCGCCTTCGACATTTCATCGAGGCTCACCTTGCCATTACTATCGGTGTCGAGCTTGCTGAAGACGTCGTCGGCTTGCGCGAGGTTGGTGCCGCCGGCGCCGAGCGCATTTTCAAATTCCGATTTGGTGATCTTTCCGTCACCATCGGCGTCGATCTGCGAGAACAGGTCCTGCAGCGCGCTTGACGGGTCGTTCGACGCCGAAGGGGTCGAGCCAGACTGGCTCTGCGCCGCAATGAGCGCGCTCATGGTCTCGGGCGATATCTGCGAACAGCCGCTGGAACCGAAGCCCTGCGCGGAGGTTCCTGCAGCAGCAGTGCTGCCGGTGAGATCGAAAGAGGCCGCGGTGGTCTGGCCGAGGCCGGTCGACGGCGCGGCGGAGGATTTCGATGAAGATAGCGACTGAAGCGCATCCAGCGCGGAGGACACCGCGCCAAGGGCAAGCAACATGACAGAACTCCAACCAATGCCGCCCAAGGGCGGCTCAACTTTTCACTCCCGACGTTCAGCAAACCGCGTGCCATTCCAAGAAACCCAATAAAATGAGGGATTCCAGTGCATCCAGGGCCCTTCGGCCCAGGCAATAGATGCCGGCCAGGGCAGAATTTTCCGCACCCTCGCAACGGCGCGGTCAGCCGCATTGCCCGGGAGGCAGCCGCATGTTAGGCGGGGACCTTCCGCAACGCCCATGAAGTGGTTTCGGGAAACCCAAAAATGTCCCAGCAATTCGCGCCACGCCCCCTCATCATCGCGCCGTCGATCCTGGCGTCGGATTTTTCCAAACTGGGCGAGGAGGTCCGCGCCGTCGATGCTGCCGGCGCCGACTGGATCCATCTCGACGTGATGGACGGGCATTTCGTGCCCAACATTTCCTATGGCCCCGACGTCATCAAGGCGATCCGCCCGCACAGCAAGAAGATCTTTGACGCGCACCTCATGATCTCGCCAGCCGATCCCTATCTTGAGGCCTTCGCCAAGGCCGGCTGCGATCACATCACGGTGCATGCGGAAGCCGGCCCCCATTTGCATCGCTCGCTGCAGGCGATCCGTGCGCTCGGCAAGAAGGCCGGCGTCTCGCTTAATCCGGGCACGCCGGCCAGCGCCATCGAATACGTGATCGACATGATCGATCTGGTGCTGGTGATGTCGGTCAATCCCGGCTTCGGCAGCCAGGCTTTCATTCCCTCTGCACTCGGCAAGATCCAGGACCTGCGCGCGATGACGGCGGGACGTCCGATCGATATCGAGGTCGATGGCGGCGTCGGTGCGGATAATTCCGGCCAGCTTGCGGCGGCCGGCGCCAATGCTTTTGTGGCCGGCTCCGCGGTGTTCAAGGGCGGCACCAAGGAGTCCTATAAAGCCAACATCTCGGCGATCCGGAATGCCGCGGCGCTGTCGCGCGGCGAAGCCGTGTAGTTGAATTAGACCCTCGCGGTTCCGTCAGCGGCAGCGCGCCGCCGCTTTACAGCGAGGCTGTGCTCCGCTCCTCGCCGTCCAGCTTCTCGGATTGCGCTGCCAGCCGCGGCGGCCGCACCACGGTGACGGTGCAGACCGCCTCCGACGCCACTTTGCCGGAGACGCCGCCGAGCAATGCGCTCAGGCCCGAATGTTGCTGCGCGCCGATGATGATGTGATCGACATGATTGGCGCGGGTGAATTCCAGGATCGCCGACGCTGCGTCGACGGCTTCGAGCACATGCACCGACAGCCGGTCCTCGTCGAGCTTGAGGGGCGAAGCCCAATGCTTGAGCGCCACCAGGCGTTCGACATGCTTGTTGTGGCCCTCTTTGTCGAGCGTCCGGTCGATGGTGATGCGGCCGAGTTTCAAGACGTTCACGCAGGCCAGCCGCGCCGACGGCAAGGTCGCGAGGATTCTTGCCGTTGTGACGCGCAGCGCCTCGTTGAGCGCCGGCGACCCCTCCAGGGTGTCGACCGCGACCGCCACGATTGGGCTCGAGGCAAGATGGGCCGCGACGTCGGATTTCGGCTTCGGCTGGGTCAAGCCGCGGTCGAAGCGGCGGCGCCACACGGTGCTTAGCGAATCGCGTTTTGCGCGTTCCGACCGCGCGGTCAGCTTGATCTGGTCGGGGTGTGCGAGCTCGAACGCCAGTTGCGACGCGGTCGGGTAACGCCAGACCGGCTCGATCTCGAGACAGCGCAGCACGATCTCCTGCAGCCACGGCGGATAGGCAACTTTGAGTTTGCGCGGCGGATGCGGATCGCGCCACAGCCGCCGCCGCATGCCCCGCAAGGTCTCGGTCTCGCCGAACGGCCGCACGCCTGTGGTGAAGAAATAGAGCAGCACACCGAGCGAAAACAGGTCGCTGCGCGGATCGTCGCGAACCCCGAGCAGCCGTTCGGGGGCGGTGTAGGGCGCGGTGCCGAAAGGCAGGCGAAATTCCTCCTGCAGCAGGTCGGGCAGATGATTGTGATGCGACAATCCGAAATCGATCAACACCGCCTCGCCCGAGGGGCGAAACATGATGCTCGATGGCTTGATGTCGTGGTGAATGACGTTTTGCCGGTGCAGGTCGGCGAGCGCGGAAGCGATCTTTGCCGCCACCGCCCTCGCCTCCTCGTAAGCAAGCGGCAGATCGGCAAGACGTTTGTACAGCGTCTGGCCCGGGATGCGCTCGATCACGACATAGGCCTGGCGGGCGAAATCGCCGGTCGCAAAGCAGGCCGGCACGTGCGGCCCCGACAACCGCGGCAGGATCATCTGCTCCATCTCGAAACTGACGATCGCCGCCGGATCCTCACCCTCGGCGACGCGGGGGATCTTCATCAGCAGCGGCGCCTCGATGCCGGGATGGCTCACGCTCCACAGCGTCGCCATGCCGCCATTGTGAACGCACTCCCCGACGGTGAACCCATCGATGACGGCGCCGGGCTGGATGCGAGATTGGGCCATCGCTCACCGTCCAACCGCGAGACGATCGGCGAGCCAGACCGGCAGGCCGTTGTCCCGGATGCGTTTGGCCGCGGTCGCGACGTCGTAGGGCACGCGGCAATAGGTGATTTCGCACGACACCGTCTCGAACAACACGAAACAAGCGGCCGGGTCGCCATCGCGCGGCTGCCCCACCGAGCCGAGAACGGCGAGCCACTGCCTGCCCTTCAATAATTGCACCGGCACCCCTGAGACCGGCACGAAGCTCGTCATCTTCGCCGTTGAAGACATCGAATAAAGCCCGGGCCGATGGATATGACCGCAAAAGGTGACGTGCGCCGGGGTTGCGATCATGCTGCGCGCGGCATCCGCGGCGCTTTGGACATAACGCCACCTCCGGGGATTGGAGGCTTCCGAGTGAACATAAAGGCGGTCGTCCTCGTCGATGGTCAGCGGCAAACCGCTAAGAAAGCGCCGCTGCGCCGCCCCTAACCTGCCACGAGTCCATTCGATCGCGGCCTGAGCCTCGACGTTCATTGTCTCGCTGCCGCTGGCAACTGCGTTGTCGTGGTTGCCGCGGACCGCGACAGCGCCCGCATCGACGAGGCTCATTGCGGTGTCGACGCTCCATTCCGGATCGGCGCCGTAGCCAACGTAGTCGCCGAGCAGGACCATCCGTTCCGCGCCGCGCGAGCGCGCCGCATCAAGGCAGGCGCTAAAGGCCTGCCGGTTGGCGTGGATGTCCGCAAAGATGGCGAGCCGCACGCGTTCCTCCGCACCTGACCTTACCGGCCAGGCTTGCGCCAGATTTGAGGGATATCAAACAACAGGCGACCCGCGGCGCGCAATTGGCTGAAGGCTGGGATTGGATCGTGCCGCCGCGTTCGAGCGCTTCCATGCTCGGTGGGTGGCGCTGGTAGCGCCTGGGAAGACGCCACCTAGCGCTTGCGCGGCGCTTCCAGGCCCTTCAACAGCAGCGCCAGCAACACATCGATCCGCGTGGCGAGCTGCGGATCGCTCCATTCCTCGGCATGGGCGGGATGATGGAAACGGATGGTGGCGTCGAAAATCGCGCGCGCCGACGCTTTGGCGTCAGTGACCTGGAACGTGCCCTGCTTCACGCCGTCGGACAGAATATGCGCGATCTGATCGACCAGGCCGTCCTTGTGCGCCTTCACCACCTTGCACGCCTCTCGCGCCAGCGTCAGGTAGGTCGTGAACATCTCGGGATCGTCGGAAACCTTCTTGTGCTTGATCGCAAACATCGTGCGCAGCCAGCGCTCGAGGCGGGCCGGCGCCGGGCCGGAGGCTTCGGCGATCTTTGCAAGCGGCGCGTTGAGGCGCTCAAGCCAGCGTTTGGCCACCGCTTCGCGCAGCGAAGCCTTGCTCGGGAAATGACGGTAAACGCTGCCGTGGCTGACGTCGAGCGCGCGGGCGACATCGACCACCGTGGCCTTTGCCAGCCCAAAGCGGCGCAGCACGTCCTCGGTAGCCTCGAGAATACGCTCAGGCGTCAAGACGACATTCTCGTTCATGCGCGCACCGTCATCCTCTCATGTTCTGGCGAAAGCGATTTGGCGTATCGCCGGCGCCAACATCATTTAGCGGGTCAGCCTCCCGGCCTGTGCGGCAAGGATACGGGCCACGCGCCGGTTCAGCCAGCGCTGGAATTGAACGGATAGATGAAGAATTTCGGTAGTCATAGCGGCAGTCCTCTTTCAGTCCGAAGCTCGCGGTCGGTTCCGGCCGACGGCCACGGGACGCCCATGCCGGCGTCGGAACTATAGATATCATATCGCGATGACAGATTTCAATATCTGTCAGTCAATATCTCGTGATTGACAGGATGTGGCGCCGCCCCCCGCCGCCGCAGTGCCGAACCCGTCTGGCTGGGCGTTTGTCTGACCCGGGCCCGTCTGCTAAAGCGCGGCGTAACCCCTCGCATCCCAAGAGTCGTCGATGCTTTCCCGCTACACCCGCCCGGAAATGGCCTCCATCTGGGAGGCGCAAACGCGCTTCAAGATATGGTTCGAGATCGAGGCGCATGCGGCGGATGCGCTGGCCGAACTCGGCGTGATCCCGAAGGAAGCCGCGAAAACCATCTGGGCCAAGGCCCGCGACGTCATCTTCGATGTCGCGCGGATCGACGAGATCGAGCGCGAAACCAAGCACGACGTCATCGCCTTCCTCACTCATTTAGCCGAAATCGTAGGCCCCGAGGCGCGTTTCGTGCACCAGGGCATGACCTCCTCCGACGTGCTCGACACGTGCCTCAACGTGCAGCTCACCCGTGCCGCGGACTTGCTGATCGCCGATGTCGACAAGCTCCTCGCCGCGCTCAAGAAGCGCGCCTTCGAGCACAAGATGACGCCGACCATCGGCCGCTCCCACGGCATTCATGCCGAACCCGTCACCTTCGGGTTGAAGCTTGCTTTTGCGTATGCGGAATTTTCCCGCGCCCGCGAGCGCCTGGTGCTCGCGCGCAAGGAAGTCGCGACCTGCGCGATCTCGGGTGCGGTCGGCACCTTCGCCCAGATCGACCCGCGGGTGGAAGAGCATGTTGCCAAAGCGATGGGGCTTACGCCCGAGCCGATCTCGACCCAGGTGATCCCGCGCGACCGTCACGCGATGTATTTTGCCACCCTCGGCGTTGTCCCCTCCTCGGTCGAGCGGCTCGCCACCGAGATCCGTCATCTGCAGCGCACCGAGGTGCTGGAAGCCGAGGAATTCTTCTCCGAGGGCCAGAAGGGCTCCTCCGCGATGCCGCACAAGCGCAACCCGGTGCTGTCGGAAAATCTCACAGGGCTGTCGCGCATGGTGCGCGCCTACGTGACGCCGGCGATGGAGAACGTCGTGCTTTGGCACGAGCGTGACATCTCGCATTCTTCGGCCGAGCGCATGATCGCCCCGGACGCCACGGTGACGCTGGATTTTGCGCTCAACCGCCTCGCTGGCCTGATCGACAAATTGCTGATCTATCCTGAGAACATGCAGAAAAACCTCGACCGCCTCGGCGGGCTGGTTCATTCACAGCGGCTTTTGATCGCGTTGACGCAAAAGGGCTGTAGCCGAACGCGATGCCGGTGTGGCGCGGCGAAGGCGACTTCAAGACGCTCTTGAAAAAGGACGCCGAGGTGAAAAAATATCTGAGCGCTGCCGAGATCGAAGAACAATTCGACCTCGGCTATCACCTCAAGCACATCGACACGATTTTCAAGCGCGTGTTCGGCAAGACATAAGGGTCGCTACATCCGCTTCAGCGCGACGGCGGCCGATCCCTTGTTGTTGTCGTAGAACGTCGTAAACAGCCACGGGAAGAAGACCGAAGTATCGTTGACATAGACGAACACCTCGCCGTCACTGCGGGCGGTGAAATGGGCGATCCAGAGACGGCCATTTCCGGTATCCGGTTCGAACTTCGGCAGGTGCTCCTCGAATCCGGTGCTTCCGACGCGCACGATTGGCGCAAACCAGTTCGACCAGATCAGCCGCTTGAAAGGCACGCCCGCCAATTGCATCCACCGCGACCCTGCGAACCCGTTGGGATCGGTGGGGATGTCTCTGTCGATCCAAGGATCGTTCTCCGGGATTGTCAGGCTGATCTGGTATGTCTCGCCGTGCTTGACCTTGAGGCCGGTCGGATAGCACAGCTCCCTGGTGCGGAAGAAATTGTCGTAGCCGGGCGATACCTGCGCGGCGATTTCGCTTCCTCTCACCTCGATGCCCCCGCCGGTCACCTTGCAAATCAGCCCGAGCGTGTTGGCGGTGCCGAACGCCAACCACCAGAACAGCCACCACATGATGCCCGCAGGCAGGACCCAGTGCGTCAGGAGGTAGAATGCCGCCTTGTACTCGCTTCGTCTGCGCAGCTTGTAGACGAAGTCGCGCCAGCCCGACAGTTCCCGATATCCCTGCGGCGAATGCCATGCGATGCGCGCCACATCGCGCACCGTTTCTTTCAACTTGGCTCCCCAGTACATGAAAATCAGGATCGCGATCGCGCCAATCAGCACAAAGCCCGGCGCGTTGCGAAAAGCGACGAACCACGGGTCGAGCACGCCGGGAAGAAAGGAAGCCGCCGCGTTGACGACCGGGTTGACGAAGGAGCCGACCCGGTCGAACCCGAAGCCCGGCGCGTAAATCACAAAATAGGGAATGAAGGCGACGAATGCGGTCGCGAACGCCGTGAGGAAATAGACCACGCGGCGCAGCCAGATCCAATTCCAGACGTCGTCCTGGACGCGTGACCGCAGGGCACCCTTATCGGGCGCATGCGATGCCTCGACCGCTGTCCCGGCGTCGTCGGCAAACTTGTAATGCGCGGGAATGACGACCGGCGCGTATCGATCCGTGCCGGCCAGGATGCGCTCGAACACCGAACCATGGATCGTTGCCTTGGGCCGAGGCGGCACGGCCTGCGGCACGCTCGGATGCAAATCGGCGAGGAATTCCGTTTGCGGATCGGGCAGATTGCGCAACAAGCGCCAGATCCGCCTGATATCGTCGCGGACCGAAAGCTTGTAAGGCGGCTCGCCGTAGATCTCCAGAATGTTACGCGGTTTGTAGCGGTAGTAGCCGGCCAATCCTTTGCGGGAATCATTGAGCTTGTCGTAGGGGCCGATCTGCGGATCGAGCAGCATCTCGCGCTGAGCGTCGAGATAAACCAGGCCATAGGCCTTGGCGCGATCCATCATCCAGTCCAGCGTCACATAGGAAAGGCCGTTCTGCGGGTAACCGCCGCCAATATCCGAATGCACGCCGGTGAACCACACCTGGCTGATGCGTTCGCGATCGCAGGCCGGCAGGTCCGTCCGCAGATGCGGCGCCGGATCGGCGAGCTTGGCCGCGTCGCTTCGCGGGTCGTAGTTGATGTCGAACAGCCAGCTCTTCTTGGTTTTCCCCGCCACCTCGGCGGCGCCGCGGACATAGCGCTCATCCCAGATCACCGGACTGAAGGCGTCGCGCTCCTCTTCGAGCGCCAGCGCGTGGCAGGCGCGGTGGACCTTCGCACTTATGAAGTGATCCGGCATTGACAGCGGCCAGATCCAGTAGTCGATCGCGCGCGTCATTTCCTGGATCGGACCGCCGTAAGCGTCGACAGTGTCCCAGACACCAACGAAGTGGATGCTTTCGACATCCGTGATATGAGGAGCACTCACCGCCTGGTGCGAAATCCTGCGCCGTAGCCGGATCAGGAAATCGCGCACGCTGCGCAGGTCGATGCCGAAATGGCCGAGAAATTTCAGAATGCCGCCGTTGAAGCGGCGTCGGTAGGCGCGATAAGCGTCGGCGGCAAAGCGCGCAAGATCAGCCTCATTGTCCTGGTATTTGACGAGGCCCTGCGACGCGATCAGGCCCGCTATGACGCGGATGGTAAAGGCGCCGCGGCTGAAACCGAAGCAGTAGATGCGATCACCGGGCCGGTAGTTGCGGCAGCAGAAACTATAGATCGCAATCACATTGCGCTTCAGCCCAAAGCCGAAGATGCCGCCGAGGATCGCAAACAGCTTGAACGACGAGGTGCCGACGCCGTCATCGTAAAAGGCGATCTGGCGATCGGGATCGCGTAGGTCGAGTGCCTGAAACAACCGCCAGACATTGGTTTTGAGCAGAGCCGCCGAACTGTTGCCGGTGCCGTCCGACAACAGGACAATGTTCTTCGACATGGATCCCCCCGCTCCCCGATGCCGTAAAACTCGAAGGCTCGCCTGGAATTGCGATTTCCGCAAGCCACAATGAGAGAGAGAATCAGGAAAGCGTCCGGCCGAGCGGATGGGTGCGACGCTGCCGGAGACGGGCCGCCAGGTCGTCTCGATCCGGCGGCCACGGGGCAATTGATCAAGGCCTGTTGTGCTCCTCGGAAATGTCCTTGTTGGTGTAGTCGGGCATCAAGAGGGTCGCGATAATGCTGACGACCGCACAGAACAGAATGTAGAACGCGATCGCGTAGCCCGATCCGGTGGCGGCGAGCAACGCGGTGGCGATCAACGGTGCCGGCCCGCCTGAGATCACCGAGGAGAGCTGGTAGCCGATCGAGCTGCCGCTGTAACGCAGCCGCGGGGTGAAGCACTCGGCGATCAACGCCGCCTGCGGGCCATACGTCATCGCGTGCGGTACGAATGACAGCACGATGGCGATGAAGATCAGCACCGGCGCTGTCGTGTTCAGCAGCGCGAAATACGCAAAGCCGAACAGCCCGGTCAGGACCGCGCCGATCAGATACATGCGCTTGCGCCCGATGCGGTCCGACAGATGCCCCGCCAGCGGGATGTTGAAGAGCTCAATGGTGCCCGCGCAGATCAGACAGATGAGCAGGAAGTCGCGGTCCTGATGAATGACCTGGGTGCCGTATGCGAAGACAAAGGCCAGGTAGATGTAGGCCGGTGCCTGTTCGACCATCCGCGCCAGTGCCGATAGAATGATCGACCGCGGCTGACGCTTGATCACCTCGATGACCGGGACCCGCGCGATACGGTTCTCGGCCACGATCCGCCGGAACGTTGGCGTCTCCATGATGCCGAGCCGGATGTAGAGCCCGATGGCGATCATCACGAGGCTAAGCAGGAACGGGATGCGCCAGCCCCAAACCAGGAACTGGTCGCCGGAGATGCGGCTGAACACCAGCACGGCTATGTTTGCCAGCAACAAGCCGGCGGGACCGCCGAGCTGCGGCCAGGAGGTGATGAAGCCGCGGTGCTGGTTGGTCCGCGCCCACTCCATCGAGAGCAGCACCGAGCCACCCCACTCGCCGCCGACGCCCACGCCCTGGATGAAACGGATCACGGTCAGGATGACTGCACCCCAGATCCCGATCGTCTCATAGGTGGGGACGAGGCCAACCGCCGCAGTGGCAAGCCCGGTCAAGAGCAGCGTGGCGATCAGCGTCGCCTTGCGGCCGATGCGGTCGCCAAAGTGGCCGAAGATCGCGGCGCCGATCGGCCGGGCGATGAAACCCACTGTGTAAATGGCGAACGCCTCCAGCACGCCGACCAGAGGATCGGACTTGGGAAAAAACAGCTTGCCAAAGACGAGGCCGGTCACCGTGCTGTAGAGCAGGAAGTCGTACCATTCGATGGTGGTGCCTACGGTGCTGGCGATTAGCGCGCGGCGCAATTGCGCCCGGTGTTCGGCTTCCGGCAACGGGCCGGCTGTGAGGTCCAGTGTTGTCATTCTGACCCTCCTTGGCCCGCATCAACTGGGCCCTTGAATGCGTTTCCTCCCCCATCCACGGAAGCGAATGGTGGTATCGAGTGCTGTTTCTTGTTTGGTTGGGGCGGCGCCGTCATTGCGCGCGTCGGGCCCATGCCGGCTGCAGGAAGCCAGTCCTGGATGGCGAGCGGGCCAACCGACCGCCATCACGGGAGCGGACATCCCTGATGACACGGTCTTACTGACTCTTAGAATGTAGCTTCTCGTCCGTCCGGTAAATTCGACCTTGGTCTGTGGTACACTTGCCGCCGAACGGACCGCGATGAACCGCGCCTAATATTCACTCAACCTCCGTCAGCGCGTCCCTGACCGGGCGTTGCCTGCCATCTCGATGATACGCGGCGGATTCCGTCCGCCGGGAAAATCGAAATCAGTGTCGTTGGGGATGTATGTCGGCTGTCGCTTCGCGGGACATGTTGACGGGCGGTGTGAGAATGTCTGCTTGTTGGGATAGCATATGGATTTGGTTGTGAGTTCCACGCTCGCTCTTGGTGCGACTCGCGGCGTGGAGTGGTACGTCACCGACTTGCTAGGCTCGATTTTTCCGACGACTTGCGTATCACGTCGTTGTCATCCGGGGGATGCGCAGGAGATGTACGTCCTTGCTCTGGTCACGCAAAAAGGCGGAAGCGGCAAGAGCACGCTTGCCGTCGGACTTGCAGTCGCGGCGATGGAGAACGGCGAGCGCGTCGCGTTCGTCG
>VAZG01000138.1 GCA_005885285.1 Alphaproteobacteria bacterium
TCGGCCTGCAACTCGATCCTTACCTGCAGCGCGTTGGATTCGGCCTTGCTGCCGGCCTGCTGCTGCAACCGCGTCACCCGCGGCAGGATGCCGAGCAGGTTCTGCACGTGATGGCCGGCTTCATGGGCGATGATGTAGGCCGCAGTGAATTTGCAGGCGCTGCCCGAACAGCCGCGAAAGCGGGTCTCGACTTCGCGAAAGAATCCAGTGTCGAGGAAAATCTGCTTGTCGGGCGGGCAGTAGAACGGCCCCATCGCCGACTGCGCCATGCCGCAGCGCCCGCCATTGGTGACGTTGCGGAACAATACGATGCGCGGACCCGAATAGGATTGCCCTGAGGCCTGGAAGATCTCGCTCCAGCGATCGTCGATCTCGCCCAAGATGCCGGAGATCATGCTGCCCATCTCATCGGTCGGCGCGCCGGTCTTTGTGGTGCCTGATCTGCGATCGGTCTGATAGGTCGGCGCCTGCCCGCCGCGATTGAGCATTTCGGCGCCGCCGATCAGAATGCGCGGGTCGATGCCGAACGCATACCCGATAAGGCCGAGCACGATGATGGTGCCGATGCCAAGTCCGCCACCGCCACCGATCGGAAGCCCGAGCCCGCCGCCGCCCATTCCACTGCCATCGTCGCCGCGCCGGTCTTCGATGTCGTCGCTGCGGCGAAAATCATCGTAACGCATGGCGGTTACCTCTCATCCCTGTCGTAGCGCGCGCACGGCTTAAAGGCTTCGCGCGCCTCAAACGTAGATTTCCCGTTGCCTTAATCAATAACCCGCCCGGCAAAAATTGCCTAGCAATCGATGCCTACCAAGCCGCTCACGATAACCCGGTGTTTACCTCGGCACGTCAAGGTAGCGCCAGTCGGTTGTTTAGTCCCGCGTCGCCGACAGCGTCGCCTGAGTCAGAGTATTTGAGTCATGGTTGTGTCGCGTCGCGGGGCGTCTGCAAGGGCGCCCCGCACTAACTTTGAGTCAAGAGATCATCGCATCATCATAGGCGATTGCGTCGCCGAGATGTCTAAATTGCCGGCCGGTTCGGTCGATCTGGTATTCGCAGACCCGCCTTACAATTTGCAGCTCAAGGGCGATCTCAAGCGCCCCGACGAATCCCATGTCGATGCCGTCAACGATGACTGGGACAAGTTTTCTTCGTTCGCCGCTTACGACGATTTCACCCGGGCGTGGCTGCTCGCCTGCCGCCGCGTCATGAAACCGTCCGCGACCTTGTGGGTGATCGGCTCCTACCACAATATTTTTCGTGTCGGCGCGCTGATGCAGGACCTGGGCTTCTGGGTTCTCAACGATATTGTGTGGCGTAAGACCAATCCGATGCCGAATTTCCGCGGTCGCCGCTTCACCAACGCGCACGAGACCATGATCTGGGCTGCGCGCGACGAGAAGGCCAAGGGCTACACCTTCAACTACGAAGCCCTGAAGGCCGCCAATGAAGACGTGCAGGCACGCTCCGACTGGCTGATCCCGCTGTGCACCGGCGAGGAGCGCCTTAAAGGCGCCGACGGCAAGAAGGTTCATCCGACCCAGAAGCCCGAAGGGCTGCTCGCCCGCGTGCTGCTGTCGTCGTCTAAACCGGGCGACCTCGTGATCGATCCCTTCAATGGCACCGGCACGACCGGCGCCGTGGCAAAACGTCTCGGCCGCCGCTACATCGGCTTTGAGCGCGACCAGGCTTATGCGGCCGCGGCCGAAGCGCGCATCGCCGCGGTCGAGCCGCTGCCGGAACCAACGCTCGCGCCGTTCATGACCGCGCGCGAGGCGCCCCGCGTCGCGTTCGCCGAATTGATCGAGCGCGGCATGATCCTGCCAGGCGCGAGATTAGTCGATGCCAAGAAGCGCCACGGCGCGCTGGTCCGCGCCGACGGCGCCATTATGCTCGGCGACAAGGTCGGCTCGATCCACCGCATCGGCGCGGTGGCGCAAGGCGCTGCCGCCTGCAACGGCTGGACCTTCTGGCACATCGAGACCAGGAACGGCTTGAAGCTGATCGACGAGCTGCGCGCCGAAATCCGCTCCGGGATGGCGGCGGGTTGAGCTTTTCCGCTCACCAATCCTCACGAACTCGTCGGTTGCGCATTTTGCAAAATTTGAGCATGGAGATGGCCTCCGCGGCGGCCGCGCCGCGTCCCGATTTTTCTCGGGCCAACAAAAGGATAAAGGGAGAATCTGATGCTCAAATTCTACTTCAACGGCGCGCCCAATCCCAACAAGGTCGCGCTGTTTCTGGAAGAGTCCGGCCTGCCTTACGACGTGGTGCCGGTCGACACCCGCAAGGGCGATCAGTTCAAGGCGGAATTCCTCAAGGTGAACCCGAACGGCAAGGTGCCGGCGATCGACGACGACGGCGTGTTCGTATTCGATTCCAACGCCATCCTGCTGTACCTCGGCGAGAAGACCGGCAAGTTCCTGCCGCCCACCACGCCCAAGAGCCGCGCACAATTGCTGTCATGGCTGATGTTCGTCGCCACCGGCCTCGGTCCTTATTCGGGACAGGCGGTGCATTTCAAGACTGTGGCGCCGAAGGAACTGGAATACGCGCACAACCGCTACCAGTACGAAGCGCATCGCCACTACAAGATCCTCGACGATCATCTGGCCAACAGCCGCTACATGGTCGGCGATAGCTATACGATCGTCGATATGGCGTTCTGGGGCTGGGCGCGGCTCGCGGCATTCGTGCTCGGCGACGATGGCTACGCGAAATATCGCAACGTCAAGCGGCTGGTCGACGAGGTGTCGGCGCGGCCGGCGGCAGCGCGGGCGATCGCGCTAAAGGACAAGTTCACCTTCAAGACCGAGATGGACGAGGAGGCGCGCAACTTCATGTTCGGCCACCTCAAGACCAAGGCGGCCTGATCGACCTCACGTCATTCCGGGACACGCGCTCCTGCGCGTGGACCCGGAATCCAGAAGTTGTCGCACGAGATTCCGGGTTCGCGCGGAGTCTGTCATCGGGCGCACATTTTGCGCGACCCTTGCGGCGCCGGAATGACGATCAATCCTCTAACGCCGCGACCGCCTCGATCTCGATCAGCCAGCCCGGCTGCGCCAGGCGGCTGACGACGACCAGCGTGCTTGCCGGCGGGTTCTCCACATTGACATAGCGGTTGCGTATTGCCCGCAGCTTCGGCACTTCGGCCTGACCGACCGCGGCCACGAGGTAGATGTTGAGTTTGACGATGTTGGCCATGGTGCCGCCGGCCGCTTCGACGGCGATCTTGAGATTGCGGAAGACCTGTTCGACCTGCGCCTCGAAATTGCCCTCACCGATCAGCCTGCCGGACGCGTCGCTCGAGACCTGGCCGGCGAGATAGACGATCGTCCCGCGATTGACCTTCGCGATATGCGAATAGCCCGCCGGCGGGATCAGGGTCTTTGGACTGATAAATTCCTTCGATGGCTTGCCCATGTCGGTCTCCCTTGTCACTTCAGCCAAAACGGTTTGTTGATCTCATCCGCTATCTCCGACCAACACCTACCAATATCCTGCAATTCGCGCTGGGTCATCGCCGCAAGCAGGCGCCGCACGCGAAGGCGCTCCCGCCAGACCCGGAACAGCGCAACAGCCTTCCGCGTGATGGCCAATATTGGACGTGGTCGCGGTTGGCGGTGGCGCCGGTCGGCCGCGCAAACACCCCGCAACGGCTCAACCCGCGGCGCTTCTTTGCGCTTCAGGAAACGGCCCCAGCGCCTTTTCGGTCAGCACCGAATCGCAATATTCCCTGATCTCCTTGATCATTCCGTTCTCGAGCCGGAACACCAGGCAATAGTCGTTGTCATACCGCGCGCCCGTCTTAGTGAGGTTGTTGCCCTTCGCTTCGACCACCGCGTGGTCGCCGTCGGCGACGAAGCGATGCGCGATGGTCCGCGACCGCTCGACCAGCAGCGAACGGACGTGACCGTGCAGATCATTCAGGATCGACTCCTTGCCGGTGAAGGTGCGCGACCACGAATATTGCCCGGTCACCACCCATTTGGCGTCGTCGGCCAGGCTCGCAATGAACAGCGAGCGGTCGCGCACCGCGGGATCGGGGTTGCCCGCGGCGGCAAAGATCGCTTGTATCAGTTTCTTGTTGGCGTCGGCGCTCATGGGCTGTTTCTCCATCGATTGCACATTTCCGCCCATCATTGCCGTGCCCATCACATTCTTCCAATCGATAGTGAATATGATATATATTCATCTCATGAATTTGAATTCGCTTGACCTCAATCTGCTGATCGCGCTCGACGCGCTGCTCAAGGAAGCCAATGTCAGCCGGGCGGCGATGCGGATCGGCCTGTCGCAGCCCGCCGCGAGCCACGCGCTGCAGCGGCTGCGCGATTTGATCGGCGACCCCTTGCTGGTGCGCACCGGCGCGCGCATGGAGCTGACGCTGCGGGCGCAGGCGCTGCGAGGGCCGCTGGCGCAGGTGCTCGATCAGGTGCGCGGGTTGTTCGTCCCGGAGGATTTCGACGCCGCGCGAAGCGAACGGCAGTTTCGACTGATGATGCCGGATCTGGCGGTCGAACTGCTGATGCCGCCACTGATGGAGAAGATCACGCAAGCCGCGCCGAATGTCCGGATCGACGTGGTGCCGTGGCGCGGTTCGGCCATCTTCACCGCCGAGTTCGCCCGCACCATCGATCTCGTGATTTCGATCGGCAATGCGTTCAGCGGATTTCACCGCCAGCGGCTATACACCGACAGCGACATGCTGGCCGTGCGCCGTGGTCATCCCGCCGGCACCAATCTGAAAAAGCGCGATGCGTTCCTGAATGCGAGACATGTCGCGGTCGTCGGCCGCGGCCAAGCCGAAGACCTGATCGACACCTGGCTGCGTGGCAAGGGCATCGAGCGCCGGATCGCGCTGGTGGTGCCCGGCTACATCCAGGCGCTGCATGTCACCGCGCGCACCGATCTCGTCGCCTTCGTGCCGCGCCGCCTGATCGCCGCGCTGTCGAGGCAATTGTCGCTTGTTTCGGTCACGCCGCCGCTCGATCCCGGCATCGATGAGCAATTCATGTTCTATCCGACCCGCGCCCAGATGGACCCCGGTTCGATCTGGCTGCGCAAGCTGATGCTGGAAACCGGACGCGAATTGGACCGCAACAAGCGCCGCGCCGCTTGACGCCAACTCAGCCCTGCTGTTCGGCCAAGGCCCTGCGCACCGCCGGCCGCTCCGCCATGCGCTTGCGATGATCGGCCACCTTCGGCAGCGCCGCGAGATCGACGCTGTCACCCTCGAGCCACTGCGCGATCGTAAACAGATAGGGATCGCAGATGGTGTAGGTCTCTCCCATCACCCATGGCCCCCTGAGCATGTCGCGTTCGATTAGCGCAAAGCTGGCGCCGACGCTTTGCGGCACCGTTCGCTTCATGTCGGCGAACGAAGCCTCGTCGGCCGCCCAGCGATAGCCGCGCCCCTTGTGCGCATGCGCCACGTGGACCGTCGAGCACAGATAGCTGTTGAAGGCCTGCGCTTGCGCGAATGCGAAGGCATTGTCGAGCGGCGCCAGTTTCGCCTGCGGAAAGCTCTGCGCGATGAAGGCAAGCATGGCGGGCGTCTCGGTTAGAATGCCGTGATCGGTCACCAGCGACGGCACGCGCCCCTTTGGATTGATCGCGAGATATTCCGGACTGTTCTGCTGGTTGGTTTTGAAATCGACCTTCGCGGTCGTATACGGAGCGCCGGCCTCCGCAAGCGCAATATGCGAAGCGAGCGCGCAGGTGCCGGGAGCATAATAGAGCTTGAACATGTTCGATCCTCACGGGGAACGCCGGAGGTTAGCGGCATCGCGTTCCGCCGTCCATCCTCCCTGCCGGCCCTCTGCTCGCTCGGCGCAGCCGTCACGGACGCCAGAACGGCTTGCTGACCTCGTAGGCGATCGACGCCCAGCAGGTTCCCATATCCTGAAGCTCACGGTCGCTCCGTGCCGCGAGCTCTCGCCGGGCGCGTGCGCGCGCTCGCCAAATCTGAATTGTTGCGAAAATGTACCGAGCCGGAACGACCAGCGAGGTCGTCGATGCTCTTGATCGACGATGAAATTGCTGCCTGCTCTCGGTATATGTCACGAGTGTCGCTCCTGACGTTTGCCTTCGATATAAATGCTGACGATCGTATCGTCGGCGGGCTCGTGTTCGGGGGCAACCGGCGTGAGCTGGGCTTGAATGCACTTCCACGCACCGTTCTCGAACAGATACGTGTCGGTGTACATCGTCATGCCGGTGATCTCTTTTCCATCGCGGCGGCGCGTGTGCTTGTTAGTGGCGCGCACAAGCGCAACATTGCCGATGATGGTAAGGAGAGATACTGATGAAGTCGGGATGAAGAATGGCATCGTGCGAGGGCACGTCGTTGGTCACGAAATTATCGATGAAGCGCGCGTTCAACGCGCGCAATTCGTTCGTCGTCTCGTCCGATGGATGATTGCGGTCGGCGGGTTGCATTGTCATCTCCCGATTTGTTCAGAGTGCCAGTTCGCGCGACTTCTCCGCCGTGGCGCCGTCCGCCGGATAGAAGCACTCGATCTTCAACTGTTGCAGCGCGGCGTCTGTCGGCATGGCGAGCGTCGTAAATGTGGAAAAGAAAGCAAGGCGAAGCTCGCCTTTCCGGAGTTGCATCGTCATGACCGGAGACGATCCAGCCGGATTGCGCGGAAGTCTCCATTCGGACGGCAGGCCCGGGTAAGCCATGATTTCATCGAACAGTTGCGCCGCAATCCGGCTGCCCTGCGCGACTTCGCGATGGAGGATCTGAATCATCTGGCCGGCAAAGTCGTCCCAGTTCACGATGAACTGTCGCAAGCCTTTTGGATGGAAAACGACGTGCATCGCATTATTCGCAAGGCCGGATTCCATTTCGTAAGCGTCCCAAAAATGCCTGAACACACGCCCGGACGCTTTATTGCGAATGCGGACGTCCCAACGTCCATCAATGACAATTCCGGGATAAGGCTCCTGTTGTCGAAGAATGAAATCCAGCGCCTGGCGAACGTGCTGCAAATTGTCGGCCGCCAACCCCCGATCGCCATAGGGCGGCATAAAGCCCGCTGCGACGTGCAAGGCATTCCGCTCCTCAAGCGGCAGATCTAGCGCGTTTCCGAGCAGCTGCACCATCTCGCGGCTCGGCTGCGCGCGTCCGGTTTCCAGAAAGCACAGATGCCTGGCCGAGACATTTGCCTCGCCTGCCAGTTCGATCTGGGTGAGACGGCGGACGTTACGCCAATGCTTCAGCAAGCTGCTGAAATGCCCGACAGCGACATTATCGGAGATCAAAATTTGGGAGCTCATGAGATCAGCCTAGGCTGTTAGATCAGAAGATCAATTACCTCCGACGTAAGTCGCAGCGCGCAGAAATCGAATGCAGGGTCGGAGGTTTCCGCGCTAGCGGTAATCTTCGCGGTCTCGATGAGCCGCGCGCTGGTTGTCGCCCTGGCGAGCACGGTGCCATCGTCCGCCCCCAGCTTGCCCTCGACGAAGGCGATGGTCTTGCCGAGCTGCGTCACTCTGGCCTCGCCTGTGATCGGTCCGGGCTTGGCCGGTGCCAGAAAGTTGACAGTCATGGTGATGGTCGCGGTGTAGAGCTTGCCCTCGGTCATGATGAAGACGGCCGGACCCATAGTGTCGTCGAGCATCGCGGAGAGGATTCCGCCCTGCACGAAGCCGGCCGGATTGCAAAAGTCTCTTTTGCCGTCGAAACCGATCCTGATCCATCCGTCCTTGGGGCGGGCATCGAGCAGGTGCCAGCCGAGCAGCCTGGATGATGGCGGGGAAGTGAGATCGTCGAGCGCGGTCTTGATCATGGGAGGCCTCCGTCCGGATCCTTCCCTAGCGCAGGGCTGCTGACAGCGTGGTGTCAGGAGGCCACAACGCTCGACCGCGCCGAGCGCAAAAGTAAGTAGCGGTTTTCCCTCGCGACAAACGCGGAACGCGTTTGCGCGGAGATCATGCTCAAGCAAAGGATTAGAGCGGGATGACGATTCGAAGATAAGTCATCACGCTCTAAAGGCCCAACCCATGCGCGATCGCCTTGCGCATCAGGTTTGGCAGCGCTTCATCCGCCAGCGTCGCGATCGGCACCCAGCGCATTCCATGTGGCGCGCGCGTGCGGGCGGCAACGTTCGCCGTATAAACCACAAGCTCCAGCGGGAAATGCGTAAAGACGTGGGTCACGACGCCGGTCTTGCGATGCCAGCGCACCACACCTTTCAATAGAGGCGCCTGCCTCAGTGCGGCCTTGTCGTCCTGCCCGGCGAGCCAATCCGAGCCCGGCACTTCGGTCATGCCCCCGAGCAGACCCTTTTCGGGCCGCGTGCGGACCAAGAGCTCCTCGCCGCGGGTAACCACGAACGCCCCGCCCCGACGCAAGGCGCCGGCCTTCTTCGCAAGCTTGCGCGGGAACGTCTCTTGATCGCCGCGCCCGCGCGCCACGCAGCCGTCGTTCAACGGGCACAGCGCGCAGGCCGGCTTCTTCGGGGTGCAGATCGAAGAGCCCAAATCCATCAGCGCCTGCGCGCTATCGCCCGCGCGAGACTTCTCGTCGCCGGCGCGAGACTTCTCGTCGCCCACTTTGGTCACGCCAAGCAGCGTGGTCGCCAGTCGCTGGATCAGCGGCTTGGCCTGCGGCAGCGGCTCTTCGACCGCGAACAATCGCGACACTACACGCTCGATATTGCCATCGACCGGCATGGTGCGGCGGTCGAACGCAATCGCTGATATCGCGGCCGCGGTGTAGGGCCCGATGCCGGGCAGCGCGCGCAAGCCCTCTTCGTTATCCGGAAACACGCCACCATGGTCACGCAACACCGCGACCGCACAGGCATGCAGGTTGCGCGCACGCGAATAATAGCCAAGCCCGGCCCACATCCGTAAGACATCGTCGAGCGAGGCGCGCGCCAGCGCGGTGACATCGGGCCAGCGCGCCAGAAATTTCTCGAAATAGGGACCGACCGTTTTGACTCCGGTTTGCTGCAGCATGATTTCCGACAGCCAGACCCGATAAGCATCGGCGCGTTCGCCGGCTTCCGGCCGCCACGGCAGGCGCCGGCGATGGCGGTCGTACCATGCGAGCAGCAGCGTGGGGCGGTCGGAATCCGCATCCAAGGCATCGCGCAGTTTGGCCTTCGCGGCTGCAGAAGAACTCATCAAAGCACTCTAGTATCTCGACGCAAATCTCTCCACGTCATGCCCGCGCTTGTCGCGGGCATCCACGTCTTTCTTTCTTGAGGCAGCCTAAGGCGTGGATGGCCGGGACGAGCCGGACAAGCCCGGCCATGACGACCGAAATGGTTTCTTCAGCAATCTCAAGCGGTGCTATAACAACCCATGGCAAAGCCCGGCCCGATCTCGGCAAAACCGCTCTCCGTCCTGCTCAGCGACGTGTTTTCCGACGCCTACGCCAAGCAGGGATTTGCCGCGCGCGAACTGGTGACGCGCTGGGCCGAGATCGCCGGTCCCGAGATCGCAGCGCATTCGGAACCGTTGAAGATGCAGTGGCCGCGGCCGGTCGAGGGCGAGAGGCAGGAGCCGGCGACGCTGGTGCTGCGCGTCGAGGGCCCGATGGCGCTCGAGATCCAGCACAGCTCCGATGTGATCCTGCAGCGCGTCAACCGCTTCTTCGGCTGGAGCGCGGTGGGGCGGCTGGCGTTGCGGCAAGCGCCGTTGTCGCGCCGGGATCGACCCTCGCTCCCCGTCGCGCCGGACCCGAAATCGATCGCGGAAGTGGCAGAAACCTTGTCCTCGGTCGAGGACGCGGAATTGCGCGCGGCGCTGGCGCGGCTGGGTGCCTCGATCAAGCGAAATTGAGCCTGTCGCCAAGCCCGGCGGTGGCCACTCGCCATTGCCACGATGGTCGTTTCAAGCTAGCGAACGGCTCATTCGTTGGGAACTTTGGGCGTGGAAGCGCCGATCGGGAGCAGACCGTTGATCATCACGCGCCGCGCCTTCACGACCATCCTTTCGCTGACTGGGCTTGCCGCGCTTGCCGGCTGGTCGCCGTTGCGGCTGATCACGGGCGCCATAGCGCAGAGCGCGGCCGATGTCGCCAAGCCGATGTCGTTGCCCGACATGGCCCTTGGCCCGGCCGACGCGGCGGTGACGGTCACCGAATACGCCTCGATGACGTGCCCGCACTGCGCGGCCTTCAACGCCACGGTATTTCCGAAGATCAAGGCCGAATATATCGACACCGGCAAGATACGTTATGTGTTCCGCGAATTCCCGCTCGACATCAAGGCCGCCGCCGGCGCGATGCTGGCGCGCTGCATCGGCAAGGACGATGCCGGAAAATATTTCGCGGTCGTCGACCTCCTGTTTCGGCAGCAAAACGACTGGGTGGTGAAGAACACCACCGACACGCTGACGCGGATCGGCAAGCAGGCCGGCCTCAGCGCGCAGGCGGTCGACGGTTGCCTGAAAGACCAGGCGCTGCTGGACAAGATCACCGCCGACCAGAAATACGCCGGCGAGGTGCTCAAGGTCGATTCGACGCCGACCTTCTTTGTCAACGGCGAGAAGATCAAGGGCGAAACCTCGTTTGAGGAATTCGACAAGAAGATCAAGTCGTTCCTGAAGAGCTGATGCGGAACCGGGATTCAGACGCTCCCTTAAGTCCAACAAAAGCCTTGATAAATCCCTTGGGAAAAGCCGCCAGCTGCGGTTGCCCTCCGCCTGCGGCATCGCCATTGTCGCGGCCCATGAGAGGCGCATAAGCGACTCACCCCCACACTGACATTGCCTTCTATGGTATTGTCCCGGCAGGGAGATTCGCGCCCTGCCAACAGAGAATCGTGCTTATGAAGCTCACTCGCCTTCGCCTTCAAGGTTTCAAGTCGTTCGTTGAACCTACCGATTTCGTGATCGAACCCGGACTGACGGGCGTCGTCGGACCGAACGGTTGCGGGAAATCCAACCTGGTCGAGGCCTTGCGCTGGGCGATGGGCGAGACGTCGCACAAATCGTTGCGCGCCGCCGACATGGACGCGGTGATCTTTGCCGGTTCGGGCAACCGCCCGGCACGCAACCATGCCGAAGTGGTGATGACGATCGACAATGCCGATCGCTCCGCGCCGGCCGCCGTCAACGACCGCGAGACTCTCGAGATTTCCCGCCGCATCGAGCGCGAGGCAGGTTCGGTCTATCGCATCAACGGCCGCGACGTCCGCGCGCGCGACGTGCAGATCCTGTTTGCCGACGCCGCCACCGGCGCGCGTTCGCCGGCGCTGGTCCACCAAGGCAAGATCGGCGAAATCATTCAGGCCAAGCCCGAACAGCGCCGCCGTGTACTGGAAGATGCCGCCGGCGTCGCCGGCCTCCATGCTCGCCGGCATGAAGCGGAACTGCGGCTGAAGGGGGCCGAAACCAACCTCACCCGCGTCGAGGATGTGGTCGGACAGCTCGCCGGGCAGATGGACGGGTTGAAGAAGCAGGCGCGCCAGGCGATCCGCTACCGCGAAGTCGCCGCCAAGGTGCGCAAGGCCGAGGCGATGCTGTACCATCTGCGCTGGGTGGAGGCGAATGCCGACGTCACTGAGGCCGCCCGGCTCCACGACCTCAACGTCCGCGACATGGCCGAGCGCACCCGCGAACAGGCGGAAGCCGCGCGCATCCAGGCGATCCGCGCGTCCGAACTGCCGAGCCTGCGCGAGGCGGAAGCCCGCGTCGCCGCCGGACTACAGCGGCTGACCAATGCCCGCGAACTGCTCGACCGCGAGGAAGAGCGCGCCAAGGAACGCGTCGCGGAGCTCGATCGCCGCCTGACACAATTTTCCGCCGATATCGCCCGTGAGCAGCAGCAGACCGCGGATGCCGAGATCGCGCTGCTGCGGCTCGACAACGAAGACACGGAACTCAAGGAAGAGATCAAGTCGCGCGTCGAACAGCGCTCCGGCGTCGATGAACGCGTATCCGCAGCCGAAGCGACGCTCGCCGATGCCGAGCGCCTGTTTACCGAGCTCACCACTGCGCTTGCGGACCTCACCGCCCAGCGCCATCAGCTTGATGCGAGCGTACGCACCCACCGCGACAAGCTGGCGCGGCTCGATCAGGACATCGCCAACGTCCAGGCCGAAGAACACAAGCTCGCGGAGGAGACCGGTAATCTCGGCGACCTCGCGGCGCTTGCGAGCGCGGTGGAGACCGCGCAGCAAAATCTCGCGCAGTCCGAGGTCGCGGCGCAGGCGAGCGAGGCCGGGCACGTCGCCGCACGCGCAAGGCTGGATGCCGCCCGCAATCCCCTTAACGAGGCCGACAAGCGGGTGCAGCGGCTCGAGACCGAAGCGCGTACGATCTCGAAGATCGTCAACGGCGAGACCAAGAATCTCTGGCCGCCGATCATCGACGGCGTCACCGTCGCCAAGGGTTACGAAAAAGCGCTTGGCGCGGCCTTGGGCGATGATCTCGACGCCCCGGTCGACCCATCGGCACCGATGCGCTGGACCAACGCCGGCGTCACCGACGGCGATCCGGCGCTGCCGGAGGGCGTCGAAGCGCTCGCCGCGCATGTGCAGGCGCCGTCCGAACTGGCGCGGCGTCTCGCCCAGATCGGCGTGGTCGCCAGGGAGCGCGGCGCAGAGCTGGTGTCACAATTAAAGACCGGCCAGCGGCTGGTGTCGCCGGAAGGCGACGTCTGGCGCTGGGACGGTTTTATGGCGGCCGCGCACGCGCCGACCGGCGCGGCACGGCGTCTCGCCGAGCGGGCGCGCCTGGTCGATATCGAAAACGAGCTGGAGCAAGCGCGCGGCGACGCTGCCGCCAAGCGTCAGGCGCTGGAAACCGCCGAGGCCGAATTGAAGGCCGCTGCATCGGCCGAGACCGCCGCGCGCGATGCCTGGCGCGCCGCACAGCACGAGGCCGACGCCACGCGCGAGCGTCATGCTTCGACCGAACGCGAGATCAACCGCCATGCGGCGCGAAAATCGGCGCTGTCGGAAGCGCACAGCCGCCTCAATGCCGACCTCACGGAGGCCTATGCCGCGCACCAGGGCGCGACCGCGGCGCTCGCCGAATTGCCGCCAAGCCTCGACACCGAGACGCGGCTTGCCGAGGTGCGCACCGACATCGATGGCCACCGGCACACGGCGGTCGCCGTGCGCGCTGAGGCGCAGGCGCTGGCGCGCGAGGCCGAACTCGCCGACCGCCGCGTGCAGGCAATCCTGGCCGAGCGCAATGAATGGCAAAGCCGCAAACAGAGCGCGGTCTCGCAGATCGCGACCATCGAGGCCCGCCTCGCCGAGGTCAAGGCCGAGCGCGCCGGGCTTGACAATGCGCCCGCGGTATTCGCCGAAAAGCGCCGCGCCCTAATCAGCGAAATCGAACAGGCCGAGAGCGGTCGGCGCTTTGCCGCCGACGCGCTGGCCGCGGCCGAGACCGCGATGGCGGAGACCGACCGCGCCGCCAAGGCCTCGCTCGAGGCGCTCTCGAGCGCCCGCGAGACCTGCGCCCGCGCCGAAGAGCGCATGGAAGGCACGAGGCGCCGCCTCGGCGATGTCGAGCGCGAAATCCACGACATGCTGGAAGTCGAGCCGCAAGCGGTTGCCGGGCTCGCCGAGATCGAGCCGGGCAAGGAGCTGCCACAGCTTAGCGAGATCGAGGAGAATCTCGAAAAGCTGCGGCGGGATCGCGAGCGGCTTGGCGCGGTCAATCTGCGCGCCGAGGAGGAACTGCGCGAGGTCGAAGCCCAGCACACGACGCTGACCACCGAGCGCGACGATCTGGTGGAGGCTATCAAGCGGCTGCGCCAGGGTATCCAGAGCCTCAACCGCGAAGCGCGCGAGCGGCTGTTGACCTCGTTCGAAATCGTCAACGGTCATTTCAGGCGGCTGTTCGTGGAATTGTTCGGCGGCGGCGAGGCCGCGCTGCACTTGATCGAAAGTGACGACCCGCTCGAGGCTGGGCTCGAGATCATCGCCAAACCGCCCGGCAAGAAGCCGCAGACCCTGTCGCTGCTCTCGGGCGGCGAGCAGGCGTTGACCGCGCTGGCGCTGATTTTTGCGGTGTTCCTCACCAACCCGTCGCCAATCTGCGTGCTGGACGAGGTCGACGCGCCGCTCGATGATCACAACGTCGAGCGGTTCTGCACCCTGTTGCACGAGATGACCGCTTCGACCGAAACGCGCTTCATCATCATCACGCATAACCCGATCACGATGGCGCGCATGAACCGGCTGTTCGGCGTCACCATGGCCGAGCGCGGCGTGTCGCAGCTGGTTTCGGTCGCGCTTGAAGAGGCGGTGAAGATCCTCGATCAGGACGTGGCGTAAGCTCTTGATTCCCTCTCCCTTGTGGAAGAGGGAAAGAAGATGACCGCTCCTTCTCTTCCCACTGAACTCAGGGCAGCCCTCGATGCCAGGCTACAGGGCCTGTCGCGCGGCGAGCTCGCCGCCCGTGCCGCGCTGATCTCAAGAACCTATCGCGATGGCGGCGGCTCCGGCGCGATCAGGTCCGAGGCTGACGCGCTGGCCTATGCGCTGGCGCGCATGCCGGCGACCTATGCTACCGTCACGGCGAGCCTGAACGCACTCCGCGCAATCAGGCCGGACTTCGCGCCCCAAAGCCTGCTCGATCTCGGCGCCGGCCCCGGAACGGCCGCCTGGGCCGCCGCGGAAGCCTTTGCGTCGCTGCAGAGCTTTACGATGATCGACACCAACGTTGCGTTGCGCGCGCTGGCGCTGGATCTCGCGCGCGGCAGTGCGCGCCTGGGCAATTTAAACTACGCAAAAGGCGAGGCTCGCGCGGCACTCGCCGAAGCCGAACCAGCCGACCTCGTGACCGCGAGCTATGTGATCGGCGAACTGGGCGAGCGCGAACGCCAGCCGCTTGCGGAGACGATGTGGGCCAAAACCCGCGACACGTTGCTGGTGGTCGAACCCGGCACGCCTGCAGGCTACGCGCGGATCATCGCGTTGCGCGAGCAGTTGATCGTCGCGGGCGCCCATGTTGCCGCGCCCTGCCCGCACGACGGCCGATGTCCGCTCTCCGCACCGGACTGGTGTCATTTCTCCCAGCGCCTCCCCCGCTCGCAGGCGCACAAGCAGGTCAAGGGCGCGGAGCTTCCTTTCGAGGACGAGAAATTCAGCTATGTCGTATTGTCGCGAGTACCGGTGGCGCAACATCCCGCCCGCGTGCTGGCGCAGCCGGTGGCCAGCAAAGTCGAAATATCGGCGAAACTCTGCACCTCGGACGGCCTCGCCACGGCGAAGGTGCCGCGCCGCGACAAAACCTCGTACGCGCTCGCAAGGCGCTGGCGCTGGGGCGATGCGGTGATGAAGGAAAGTTAAGCCAGTCCGCCCCCTCAACCCTGAACTATTGCCTCTTACATCAGACCAAGGAGATTTTCACTGCAAGGGCGCCCCTGCCGCACGCCGCGGTTTTGGTTTAGGTTCACTTAGCGTTCACTGTTCCCACCAGGAGTTCTTTGCCATGTCGTCCGGCTGGATCGTTATCGGCGTCATTGTCGTTCTCGCGCTGTTCGCCTTCGGCGCGTATAACCGTCTGATCGCGCTCGGCCAGCGCGTCAACCAGGCCTTCGCCGACATCGACGTGCAACTCAAGCAGCGCCACGACCTCGTTCCGAACCTGGTCGAGACCGTGAAGGGATACGCCGCGCATGAGCGCGGTACGCTCGATGACGTGATCAAGGCGCGCAACTCGGCAATGTCGGCGCAGGGGCCAGCGCAGGTATCGGCGGCGGAAACTCAGCTCTCCGGCGCGCTCGGCCGGCTGATCGCGCTGTCGGAGGCCTATCCGGACCTCAAGGCCAACGCCAACTTCCAGCAATTGGCGAGCGAACTGTCCGATCTGGAAAACAAGATCGCGGCCAGCCGCCGCTTCTTCAACAACGCGGTCCAGGAATACAACACCGGCATCCAGCAGATGCCGGCCGCATTGTTCGCCGGCATGTTCGGCTTCACCCGCAAGGATTTCTTCGATCTCGGTACCAGCCGCACCGAAGTCGAGGCGGCGCCGTCGGTGAAATTCTGACCGAAAAAAGCCTTCCGGCGGAGCAGCCATGGCCGCGTACGGTCTTTATACGCACATCGCGTCGAACAAGTTCCGCTCGATGCTGCTGCTCGCCGGCCTGTTCGTGCTCGTCTATGTCATCGTCTATGCCGGCGCGCTGATCATCGAGGTATTCAATGACGGCGGCGCGCCGGCCGACTATTATCTAAGGCTGGCGTTCAGCGACGTGATCAGGACGCTTCCCTACTCGACCGGGGCGGCCGCGCTATGGATCGCGATCGCCTACTTCTTCCACCAGTCGATCATCGATGCCGTTACCGGCGGCGAGGACGTCACCCGGCAGCAGCAGCCACGGCTCTATAATCTGTTGGAAAATCTCTGCATCTCGCGCGGCATTCCAATGCCGAAGCTGAAGATCGTGGAAAGTGACGTGCTGAACGCCTACGCGACCGGGCTCAACCAGAGGCAATATGCCGTCACCGTGACGAGCGGCCTGTTGAACGCGCTCGACGACCAGGAGATCGAGGCCGTGCTCGGCCACGAACTCACCCACATCCGCAACGGCGACGTGCAGATGATGGTGATCGCGGTGATTATCGCCGGCGTCGTCGGCTTCTTCGCCGAATTGTTCTTCCGGACGTTCTTCAACTTCGGCAATTACGGCTGGGGTTACGGCGGCGGCTCCTCGTGGTCGTCTTCATCCTCATCATGTTCTTCCTCGGATAGCGGCAGCGGGGACAGGAAGAGTTCGGGCGCCGGCGCGATCGTCGTCATCATTGTCGCGGTCGTGCTGATTGCGCTCGCCTGGGCCTTGTCGCAACTGGTGCGGCTGGCGCTGTCGCGCTCGCGCGAGCTGCTTGCCGATGCCGGCTCGGTCGAGTTGACCAAAAACCCCGATGCCATGATCTCGGCGCTGCGCAAGATCGAGGGCCGCGGCGAACTTCCCGGCGCGACGTCGGCGGTGATGGAACTGTGCGTCGACAACCCGCGCGAAGGTTTTTCCGATCTGTTTGCGACCCATCCTTCGGTGGAGTCGCGGGTGCAGGCGCTGGTGAAGTATGCGGGCGGCCACTACGAGGGCCCGCTGGCCTTGCCGATGCACCCCCAAGACGACCCCCAAGACGGGCCGGACGACCGGGCCGAGCCGCCCGGCGACGGCCAGACCCAGCCGCCGGGTGGACCTTGGGGAAGCCCGACCCACCCCGCCGATGGGTCACGGGATTCTCCAGAAGGCGCGCCGCCGCGGCCTTGGGGCAACCCCGCGGGCCCGTGGGGCCGCCACTAACATTTCACGAAAGCCGGCTATGTTGATGAAATCACCACGAATAGTCGCCTCGGCGGCTTAAGGAATTTGAATTCTCCCTTGTTTCTGCCATGTTCGCACCCAAAGCAGATACAGGACTTGCCGGTCGCCTGCCGCGATCGGGGGCGCGGTTTAAGGAAATTCCATGGCGAAGCCGGTAGTGATTGTAGTGGGTGCTGATAAGGGCGGGGTCGGCAAGACCACGGTGTCGCGAACCCTGCTGGATTATTTCAGCGCCAATAACGTGCCGACCCGCGCGTTCGACACCGAGTCCCCGCGCGGGACGCTGAAACGCTTCCACCCTGAGATCACCGAGATCGTCGATATGACGACGACCCCGGATCAGATGAAGATCTTCGATACGCTGAACGCGGTCAGCCCCTCCGTCACCGTGATCGACGTCCGCGCCGGACTGATGTCGCCCTCTCTGGTGGCGCTGCGCGACATCGGCTTTCTCGATGCCGCGAAGTCGGGACAGATCACCTTTGCCGTGTTCCATATCCTGGGTTCCTCGATCGCCTCCCTCGACGAAATCGCCGAAACCGCGAATTTCATGACCGGCGCGAAGTATTTCCTGGTGAAGAACTTCATCAACAACACGAGCTTCTTCGAATGGGACCAGTCGACCTACAATTCCTATTTCCACCGCATCAAGGACGCCACCGACCTGACCATTCCGAAACTCAACGAAATGGCTTTTGAGCAGGTCGAGGTCGCGTCCGTGCCGTTCCTCAAATTCGTCGCCAACAAGGGCATCCACGACGACCCCGCGAATTATTCGTTCGTGCTGCGCGGCTATGTCCGGCATTGGCTGGCCAATGTCTGGAGCGAGTTCGACCGCATCAAGCTGACCGACCTTGTCGGTGGCGGCAAATCGGTCCTGCGCGGCGGCGAAAAATAAAATACTTGCCTCGGCCGAGGTGATTGGGCTGGATCGGGCGGATATTTCGCCTGATATAGCCTGCAATGCCCGCGACCCCTGTCTATATCATCTGTTCGCCCCGCCCGCAGGTCGGCAGGACGCTGATCGCGCGGCTGCTCTGCGAATTCCTGCTGCTGAAGAACGGCAACGTGGCGGCCTTCGACCTCAACCTGAAGGAGCCGTCGCTGCTCGAATATCTGCCGCACGTCACCGAAACCGCTGATGTGATGGACACCTACGGCAAGATGCAGCTGATGGACCGCGTCATCGTCGATGATGGGCTCGGCAAAGTGATCGATCTCGGCTTTCACGCCTTCGACGAGTTCTTCAGGATGTCGGAGGAGATCGGTTTCATGAAGGAGGCTCGCAGGCGCAACGTGGCGCCGATGGTGCTGTTCGTTGCCGACAACGACCGCGTCTCGATGCGCGGCCATGAGATGCTGCGGCACCAGATTCCGCCCGCCAATTTCATCACGGTCGACAACGAATATGTGGTGCGCGGCGAATTGTCGGAGGCCCTCACCCAGGGCCACACGCTTCGCCTCAGTGCGCTGCCGCTGTTCCTGAAGACCTATATCGACCGCCTGACGTTCTCGTTCACCGGCTATCTGCGGCAGGAAAAGGATTCATCGACCGAACTGCATCAATGGATCCGCCGAAACTATTTCGCCTTCCGCGAGATCGAGATGAGCTTGATCTTGCAGCGGTCGTGAACGCTCTTCCCTCGCCCGCTCTTGTTCGGATTTGAATTTCAAACAGCCTCCGCCGTCGTCGTCCCGCTTGCCATCTGGTTGCACCCGCCTTCGCGGGGCATGGCAATAGGACGTGCGACCGCGATCTCGCGGCGCGGACAGCGCCCGAATGATGCACAAAGCACTGTCCCTCGATAGAAGGAGGGCGCAGGGAAAGCCGGGTGCTCGCCGCACCCGCAGCCTCGCACGCGAACAAAAAAGCGCACGAGCGTAGTCGCCACAGGTTCGCCGAAACAGTCCGACCTTCCCTGCGCAATGGTTTACGGCTTATTCCGAGCTCTCCCCGGTGACCGGGCTTTTTTGCCACCGTCGCTACGCTGCCTTAAGCACAACTTGACGCCAGCATCGGGGCGCCAGGACCACACGGCTTTGCCGTCCGCTATCAGCATCGCTCGTCTTACGACACCAAAGCGTCCACCGCATCCCGCACCAACGTTCGTGACGACCGCGAAGCGCCCCTCCTAGAGGGCACGAGACGGCAGACTCAGTGGCTCTGATTTGCCCGACGGCACAAGGAAAATATTTTTCGCAAGAAGGCTGGACACGAATTCGCAAACCCGACCCGTCGGGCAAATCAGGGGTACGGGAAAGGAAGCTTGGGCGGTA
>VAZG01000224.1 GCA_005885285.1 Alphaproteobacteria bacterium
CCGCGCTCGATGCTCCCCGAAGTGAAGGACTCTTCGCACCATTTCGGCGACAGCGTCGCTGAACTGTTCGGCGGCAGCATCGCGATCGCAGGCATTGCCGGCGACCAGCAGGCCGCGACCATCGGTCAGGCCTGTTTCTCGCCCGGCATGATCAAGTCGACCTACGGCACCGGCTGCTTTGCACTGCTCAACACCGGCGCGACGCCGGTTGCCTCCAAGAACAAGCTGCTGACGACGATTGCCTATCAGCTCAACGGCAAGCGCACCTACGCGCTGGAAGGCTCGATCTTCGTCGCGGGCTCCGCGGTGCAATGGCTGCGCGATGGCCTCAAGATCATCAAGCAGGCGGCCGAGACCGGTCCGCTCGCCGACCAGTCGGACTCGATGCAATCGGTTTATCTGGTGCCGGCCTTTGTCGGCCTCGGCGCGCCCTATTGGAATCCGCGCGTCCGCGGCGCGCTGTTCGGGCTGACGCGCAACACCGGCCCCGCCGAGCTAGCACATGCGGCGCTCGAAAGTGTCTGCTACCAGACCCATGACCTCTGGGCGGCGATGCGCGCCGACTGGCCGGAGGCCAAGGCCGCCAACGTCGTGCTGCGCGTCGACGGCGGCATGACGGCGTCCGACTGGACCATGCAGCGCTTGGCCGATTTGCTGGACGCCCCGGTCGATCGCCCGATGATCCAGGAGACCACCGCGTTGGGCTCCGCCTATCTCGCGGGTCTCCACGCCGGCGTCTATCCCGAGCCCGCAAAATTCGCCGACAACTGGCGGCTCGAGCACCGCTTCAAGCCGGCGATGAGCCAAGCCACGCGCGAACGCAAGCTTGCGGGCTGGGCAAGGGCGGTGAGGGGCGTGCTCGCGAGCGATGAGGGGGAGGTATAACATTCCTCTCAGCGTCATCACCGGGCTTGTCCCGGTGATCCACGTCTTACTTCCCTTCTGAGGTAAGACGTGGATAGCCGGGACAAGCCCGGCTATCTCGAGTCGAGAAAGGAACGCCAACCCCATGATCCTCATCGGCCAATACGATTCCCCTTTTGTCCGCCGCGTCGCGATTGCGCTGCGGCTTTACGGTATCGCCTTCGAGCATCGGCCGTGGTCGACCTTCGGTGATGCGGAGAAGATCGCGCCGTATAACCCGCTGCGGCGGGTGCCGACATTGGTGCTCGATAGCGGCGAGGCGCTGATCGAGAGCGCGATGATCCTGGATTATCTCGACGACCAGGTCGGACCGGACAAGGCGATGATTGCCACGCGTGGATCGGATCGCTATCGGGCTCTGCGGATTTGCGCCTTGGCCACCGGGCTCGCCGACAAGGGCGTCAGCCTGCTCTATGAGCGCGTGCTGCGGAAGGAGCCGTCCAAAATATGGGTCGAGCGGTGCCAGGCACAGATCGCCGGCGTGCTGGAGGTGCTGGAAAAGGAGCGCGCCGCGATTGGTGCTTCCTACTGGTTCGGCGAGCGCATTGGACACGCCGATGTTGCGGCGTCCTGCGCGCTGCGCTTCACGAGCGAAGCGCATCCGCAATTGTTCGGCGAGGTGCGCTATCCGATGCTGGCCCTGCACGCCGCGCGCTGCGAAGCGCTGCCGGAGTTTCAGGAGATCGTGCAGCCGTTGGCGCCGCCGAAGGGGTGATGAGGAGACCGCGGCGCTTGCTTCCTTCCTTCTCCCCTTGTGGGAGAATGTGGCGCAATCGAGCGGAGCGAGATGGAGCCGGTTGAGGGGTCTGTATCCGCGGACAGAAACCCCTCACCCGCCTTCGCTTCGCGAAGGCACCCTCTCCCACAAGGGGAGAGGGAAGAATCCCGCTGTCGACTTTGCACGACGGGCAGATTGCACATGGCCGTCATGCGAAAATTGCCCGTCGTGTTAATCTGTCGCATGCGCCCGGCATTGCCGAAGACCCCAAATCAGCGCCATCCTCTGCGCGTCCCGCCTCGATAAGAGGGGCGTTGGCCATCGTCACGAACGTTGGGCGGGATGCGGTGGACGCTTTGGCTTCGCAAGACGAGCGATGCCTAAGGCGGACGGCAAAGCCGTGTGGTCCTGACGCCCCGACGCTGGCGTCAAGTCTGCGGGTAGCGACCTGCAGGCGACGGTGGCAAAAGAGCCCGGTCGCCGGGGAGAGCGCGGAATAAGCCGTAAACCATTGCGCAGGGAAGGCCGGAGTGTTTCGGCGAACCTGTGGCGACTACGCTCGTGCGCTTTTTTTTTGCGTGCGAGGCTATGGGTGCGGCGAGCACCCGGCTTTCCCTGCGCCCTCTAACTTTCGAGGGACATCTTTCTTGCAACAGCTCGGGCGCACTCACGCCGCGGGAATGCGAAGTTGTGCCACGTCATTGCGAGGAGCGAAGCGACGAAGCAATCCAGAGCTGTCGCCCCGGTTGCATCTCTGGATTGCTTCGCTTTTCTCGCAATGAGGCTCTTTGAAATTTGGATCAATCCGACAGCTACCCCGCCCCGACCTTCTTCTTGCGCCAGGCGAGATGCACCGCGCAGGTGCAGCCCGGCGGGTGCGAGCCGATTTCTTCCGGCGCGGCATCGTTGGCGGGCGTGGCGCGCGCAGGCGACTGCGCCGGCATCGCCTCTTTCACGGCGCGGTCTTGCGCCTGACGATCCTGCGCCGGGATGTAGTTCAGGATCGGCGCCAGCCAGCGCTCGACCTCCGCGGGTGTCATGCTTTTGCGAGCGGCGTAGTCCTCGACCTGGTCGCGCTCGATCTTGCCGACGCCGAAATAGAAGCTTTCGGGACTTGCGAAATAGAGCCCGGAGACCGACGAGCCCGGCCACATCGCAAAACTCTCGGTCAGCTTCACGCCCGCGGTTTTTTCGGCATCGAGCAGCGCAAACAGCGTCTTCTTCTCGGTGTGATCGGGCTGTGCGGGATAGCCGGGCGCGGGACGAATACCAGCGTACTTTTCCAGGATCAGATCTTCAGGCGACAGCGTCTCGTCCGGCGCGTAGCCCCAGAACTCGCGACGCACGCGCGCATGCATCCGCTCGGCGAACGCTTCAGCGAGGCGATCGGCCAGCGCCTTGCACAGGATCGAGGAATAATCATCATTGGCATTCTTGAAGCGGTCGGCGATAATGTCTTCGCCGATCCCCGCAGTGACCACGAACGCGCCGATATAATCCGGCACGCCCGATGCGCGAGGGGCGATGAAATCCGAAAGCGCGGCGTTGAAGCGGCCTTCGCGCTTCTCGAGTTGCTGGCGCAGCGTGTGGAAGGTCGCGATCTTCCTGCCCCGCGCCTCGTCGGCGTAAACGGCGATGTCGTCGCCATCGGCATTCGCCGGCCAGAAGCCGATGGCAGCGCGTGCCGTGAACCATTTTTCCTTGACGATGCGATCGAGCATCTTGCGGGCGTCGGCATACAGCGAACGCGCCGCCTCGCCGACCTTGGGGTCGTCGAGGATGGCGGGGAAACGCCCGGTCAACTCCCAGGTCTGGAAGAATGGCGTCCAGTCGATGTATTCAGCCAATTCCGCGAGATCGTAAGCGTCAAAACTCCTGACGCCCAGGAACGCCGGCCGCTTCGGCGGCGTCTTCGCAAAATCGATCTTCACCGCATTGGCGCGGGCGTCCGCAAGCCTCAAGCGTTTTTTGTCGGCCTGCGCTCGGAAATGCGCCGCGGAGATTTTCGCGTATTCGGCGCGCACCTCCGCGGCATACGCCTGCCGCCGCTCCGCCGACATCAACGAGGAGGCGACGCCGACCGCGCGGCTCGCATCATTGACATGCACCACGGGGCCGTTGCGATAATTCGGGTCGATCTTCACCGCCG
>VAZG01000215.1 GCA_005885285.1 Alphaproteobacteria bacterium
ACCTGCCGGAAATAATCCGCCAGCATGTGGACGAAGCTGTCGTCATGATCGATCAGCAGCACCTGCTTGCCGGACCCCGTGGCATCCGGCGCAAAGGTCGAGAGCGGCTTTGGCGGATCGCCGCGCAGGGCCTGGAACAGCGCCGCTGCCTTGACCTGGCATTCGCGATCTTCGGCCGCGGGGTCGGAGTCAAACAGGCAGGTGGCGCCGACCCGCACCTCGGCAAGGCCATCCTTCATCCGGATGGTTCGGATGGTCAGCCCGGTATTGATGCTGCCATCGAAATTCACCGCCCCGATCGCGCCGGCATACCAGCGGCGCGAGGAGCGCTCCTGGTCCTCGACGAACTGCATCGCCCACAATTTCGGCGCGCCGGTCACGGTCACCGCCCAGGCGTGGGTCAGGAAAGCATCCAGCGCATCGAAACCGGGCCGCAGCATGCCTTCGACATGGTCGACAGTGTGGAACAGTTTCGAATAGGTCTCGATCTGCCGCCGCGCCAACACCTTGATCGTGCCGGGAACGCAGACCCGCGCCTTGTCGTTGCGGTCGACGTCGGTGCACATGTTGAGCTCGAACTCGTCCTTTTGCGAATTCAGAAGCTGCCTGATCTGCTCGGCGTCGCCGATCGCATCGACGCCGCGCGCGATCGTGCCCGAGATCGGGCAGGTCTCGACGCGCCGCCCGTCGGAGCGCACGAACATCTCCGGCGAGGCCGACACCAGGAATTCGCCGTCGCCGAGATTCATCAACGCGCCGTAGGGCGACGGATTGATGCGGCACAGCCGTTGAAACACTTCCGCCGGCGAGCGCTCGCAGGGTTCGGCGAACAATTGCCCGGGCACCGCCTCGAACAGATCGCCGCGCGCGAAGGCCGCGCGCGCAGTCTCGACAGTGGCCTGATATTCGCCGGGCGCGTGGTCGGAAAATCCCTGCCGCGGCGTCCTGGCGTAAACGCTCTCCGGCGTTTCGCGCGGCAACGCTTCGGTCGACTTGCCCTGCCAGGCAAAATCATAGCTCAATACGACGCCGCGCCCGGTGGCGCGGTCATAGGCGAGCAGCCGATCCGGCACATAGAGCACGATGTCGCGCTGGTCTTTCTCTCGCGCGCGCTTCGGTACGAGGTCCTCGATCTGGAACACGAGGTCGTAGGCGAAGGCGCCGAACAGGCCGAGCAGCGGATCATCATTGGCCGAAAACGCCGCGACCAGGTCGCGCACCAGCGACATCACGCTGGCGCGGCGGGTGCGCTGGTCTTCCTCGACCGGTGCTGCGCCGCGCAGGATATGGCCGGCGAGACGCGACGCCGTCTTTTCGGTGACGACGACGCAGGGCTCGCGCAAGCTATCGCCGAGGAAACCGATCAGAACTTCACCGCGCGAGTTCAAGGCTTGCAGCGAGAAATCGAACCCGGTGGTTTCCAGCCGCAGCGGCGGATCGGAAAAACCGAGATCGAAACTCTCGTAGCGCCCCGGCACGGTGGTGCCCGACGACAGCACGACGCCGCGTCGGCGATCCAGAAGCTCAATCAGGTTATCCAGCCTGTTGGCGCCGCCGCTGAACTGCTCGACCGACCGCAGCACGGAAAGGCCGCTGCGGGTGCGATATTCGCTCCTGGCCGGCAGTGAGAATACGGTCCTGTTCATGTGATCCTCTTACGAAACTTGGCCCAAGGGAACGCCACACAGGACAAACGAAGGGCCGCCGCACTGCGATGGCGACCTCTAGCGATGGGAGAAAGGGAAAATCGCACCGGCCACCTCTTTAAGAGGTGCGCCACCAACGACGGAATGGGCGGACGGCGGTGTTCATGGGTCACGTAAACACCACGGCGGCGCGGGGACGTCAAGGGACCCCAAGGGACTCCAAGAGACCACAAGGCTCGAAAACGTGGGCGTTCGTAGCCCGGATGGAGCGATAAGCGTAATCCGGGTAAAGTTCACCACTTGCGAGACAGTCCCGGATTGCGCTTGCTCCATCCGGGCTAGGCCGCGCGCCGTGGACGGGGCTGAAAATAGGCGTAGGATTTATAAGCCAGGGTTCGGCGGATCAACGCCGGGATTAAAGGAGGCGCGCCATGCTAAGGGCACTGGGATATGCCGGGTTCGGATCCGACAAGCTCGAGGATTGGCGGCAGTTCGGGACCAGCCTGGTCGGCCTGCAGGCGGTGGAACGCGGCAACTCGCAGCTCTCCTTCCGGATGGACGACCGCAAGCAGCGTATCGTCATCGACCGTGCAATGGGCGAAGGCGCGCGCTTCTTCGGCTGGGAGGTCGCGGATGCCGCCGCGCTGGACGCGCTCGCGGCCCGGCTGGAAGCCGTGGGCGTCGCCGTCACCGCCGAACCGGTGGAGCGTGCCGACAACAGGCGCGTTCGCGCGCTGATTTCGTTTCGCGATCCCGCGGGCAATCGGCTGGAAGCATTTTACGGCGCCGAGATCGACGAGACGCCCTTCAAGCCCGGACGTTCGATTTCCGGCTTCCGTACCGGGCCGCTCGGCCTCGGCCATGTCGTGCTGACGGTCGAGAACATCGACGCGGTGATGCCGTTCTATGTCGACGTGCTCGGCTTCCGCCTTTCCGATTTCATCGAAAAGCCGTTTCGCGCCTATTTCTTCCATATCAACCCGCGCCATCATTCACTGGCGCTGATTGAATCCGGCAAGAACGGCATGCATCACCTGATGGTGGAGCTGTTCTCGCTCGACGATGTCGGCCAGTCCTACGACGTCGCGTTGAGCGAGGAAAATCGCGTCGGCGTCACGCTCGGCCGCCACACCAACGATTTCATGACGTCGTTCTATGCCAAGACGCCGTCGTCGTTCATGGTCGAATGCGGCTGGGGCGGCCGCGAGATCGATCCCGCGACCTGGCAGCCGATCGAAATGACTGACGGACCGAGCCTGTGGGGCCACGATCGGGTCTGGCTGCCGGAGCAAGACCGCGAGATGGCGCGCGAGATGCGGATGCGCGCGGCAGCCTCCGGCCTGCGCGCGCCGGTGCAGGTGATGGAGGGCAATTACAAGCTGATGTCGGGAACGTGTGCCTGGTGGGATGGGGTGCGGAAG